>NZ_CAMYIC010000058.1 GCF_947258355.1 uncultured Allomuricauda sp. | reverse complement strand
TCGAGAAACATACCGTATTTTTGAAAGAAATTGTTTGTTTTCCCGTTATATTGGGACAAGCACAAAGCTACTAAAAAATTGCACCCCTGTTTTCAATAAGATTTTAACCTTTTGTTGATAGGGTATTTACAAAATCGTTATATTTTTATAGTAAAGAAGAAAAGCTATGATACGGAAATTGAGGGAAGAGTTGATCAAGTTGTCCACCGAAATTATTACAGCGAGGGAGGATACCGATCTTGCGGCACTTTATGAAAAGTCCAAGGAGATTTACGAAAAGTTGGCCGTATTGAAATTCATAGATGAAAAACTGAGCGATGTTGAGGTTGACACTAGCAAAAATGTGATTGCCACAAGGTTCGAGAAAATGGCCAACGCAGTTTTAAGTGGAAACATCTCCGTACCTGAAAGCAATCCACACCAAGAAGATATTATGACCCCGGGAATGGACACTATAAAGGATATGGTTTCTGAAATGCCTTCCAATGCCGATTTGGAAAAAGTGTTTGCCGAATTTGTGGCCAAACCTGATTTTATGAAAAACGACAAGGAAAACTTGAATCCAATCGATGATAGTGGGGTTTCCACTCAACAGAAAAGGGCTAAATCACTTAACGATAAGTTGGCCAAGGACCTTCAAGTAGGGCTCAACGATAAACTTGCCTTCGTAAAACACCTGTTTAATAATAGTATGGAAGATTACACAAGGGTGCTTTCGCAACTCAATACCATTGACACTGAAGAACGCTCCCTATCTTTTATAAACAACATGGTTAAACCAGAGTACAATAATTGGGAGGGTAAAGAAGAATACGAAGCTCGCTTCATCGCTTTAATTGAACGGAGGTTCGCATAAATCTAGTTTTCCAATTTTATTTTAAAGGGAAGACCTTAACTTTGGTCCATGGGAAAGCTATACTTGGTTCCAACACCAATAGGAAATTTGGAGGACATGACACTCCGCGCCATCAAGGTTTTAAATGATGTTGATGTTGTTTTGGCGGAAGATACCCGAACCAGTGGTAAATTGCTCAAGCATTTCGAAATTAACACCCCTTTGCAGAGTCACCATATGCACAACGAGCATAAACAGGTTGATGGATTGGTTCAAAAAATGAAAGATGGCGCGACATATGCCCTAATCTCCGATGCCGGTACCCCAGCTATTTCTGATCCTGGATTTTTATTAACGCGCGCTTGTATTGAGAACGATATTGAAGTGGAATGTCTGCCCGGAGCCACTGCTTTTGTACCCGCTTTGGTAAATAGCGGATTGCCCAACGACCGATTTGTTTTTGAAGGATTTTTGCCCGTTAAAAAAGGCCGACAGACACGGCTTTTGGAACTTGCCGAAGAAACCCGGACCATGGTTTTTTACGAATCTCCCCACAAGCTCCTTAAAACCTTGACCCATTTTGTCGAGTATTTTGGGGAAGATAGGCCTGTTTCCGTATCTAGGGAATTGACGAAATTATATGAAGAGACCGTTCGTGGAACCGTTACTGAGGTATTGGAGCATTTCAACAATAAAGCCCCCAAAGGGGAATTTGTAATCGTGGTTGGAGGGAAGAAATAGTTGTCAGTTTCAAACAATTTGAACTTTATAAGGTAACCGAGGCTCGCAATCTGCTAAAGGTCTCTGGTTTCATATTGAGATAGGATGCTAGATATTTTTGAGGAATCACCTTTAATTCATCAGGACATCGCTGCATAAATGATATGTATCGCTGTTCCGCGGTTAGCGTTAACAGTTCCACCTCTCGAGATAACCTACCAAACAGTACTTCTTGGAAAAAATGGTGTCCCCATTCGAAAAAAGAAGGATGATTTTGGAACAAATCAAGATAATCGCTCTTGGAAATGGACAGAAGCTTCGATGGTTTTAGGGCTTCCAAGAAAATTTTTGAAGGTTCTCCTCTCACGAAAGAGTCAAAAACGCCCGAAGGACTTCCTGTGTAAGAGAAACCCAAAACTACTTTTTCACCTTTTTCGTTCAATACATAAATGGCCTGTACGCCACTCAGTACGATGTAGAAATTCCGTTCAATGCTTCCTGCCTCGGTGATTAAGTCGTATTGCTTAAAGGTTTTTATGGACCAAAGTGCTTTGAACCGCTCTTGCTCTTCCTCGGATAGTTGTATGTTGGGAAAAAAAATTTTCAACAGTAAAAAGTCATCTTTGTCCATAAAACCCAAAATATACTTTCTCTAAAAATACCATATTGTGGATATTTTAGGCAAGTTTATCCAAGGATATACCAAGTAATTACTTTTCCAGTTCGTCCAAGATTTCGCTTATCTGTACCATATGTCGCTCTAGATGACATAGAAGAAACTCAAAACTTTCTGGAAGATAAAAATTGACGACAGGACCAATTGCGGAAGGTAACTTTGTTTTGGAGACATCTTTGGTCCTACTGGTCAGAATGGAATTTTTTAAGTGTCCGTACAATTCAAAAAATTTATCAAACACTTCGTTCACCTTCAACTCGTTCACTTTTTTCATATCGATAATGGGCTCAAAGCGTTTGAGGGTTTTCATTTTCCATTTTCTGACATTGTTTTTAGGTCGCTGACCTTCAATGACAAATTTTTGCCAAGTCCTGCATTTGAATTTTGTTTGTTCGTTATCAATATTGGGCAGGTTGGGAAGGATTTCATCAAACTTTTGGTGATAGTGACCATAGGCGATATTGAGGTGAATTATGACCTCCAAAACGCTCCAAGCATTAGGATTGATTCGTTTTGTAAGCTGGTCCAACGGTAAACCCCTTAGATTTTCTACGGTATTGAAAACGGTGTTTAATCGGTGGATTTGATTTTCTGAAGTAAGTATCAACTTTGCCATGATCGGGAATCTTTGTTGTTCATGACAAATTTTGGATAAAGAGCCGACTTAAATGTTGATGCAGGTCAAGAAAAATATATCAATACTTAGACCCATCATGCTTTCCTTTTTCCCAACCTACCTCACCTAAATATTTTTCCGCACTTTCTACGGCTCCATCCTCAATCTGGGTGCCCATAGAATCGTTCCAGCGGTTGAGGTAACCGAAAAGTGAGATAACTCCCATCATTTCAACGATTTCGCCATCGTTCCAATATTTGTGCAACTCTTTTTTAATATCTGCATTAACAGTATTCGGAACTTGTGAGGCAGCCAGTGCAAAGTCGAGTGCGGCCTTTTCCGCATCAGAGAATGCACTGTGCGTTCTATATTCCCAAATGTTGTCCAATTGTTCTTTTTCGGCACCATATCGTTCGGCGGCCCTTATGGCATGCGCCTGGCAATACCTACAGCCCGTGGCGTTGCTGCTTACCCAGGCAATCATTCTTTTGAGTGCAGAGGTAACCCGACCTTCATTGGCCATTACTGCTTTGTTCAAGTTAATGAACGCCTTGGAAATTGCCGGTCTGTGCTGCATGGTTAATACCGAATTGGGGCAAAACCCTAGTGTTTCGTTGAAGAACTCCGCTAGTTCTTTGGTTTTTGGGTCATGATCGGGGGAAAGGGGGGTTACTAAGGCCATGTATGAGATTTTATATTGTATTTTTGATACCCTTACAAGAAACAAAAATTTAACTTCATGACAAATCACGTCACTACTACATGGTTGGGTGGAACCACTTTCGAAAGCACAAACCCCTCTGGGCACACCATTAAAATTGATACATCTCCGGAACATGGAGGAGGAGGTGAAGGACTACGACCCAAGGCATTGATGCTTACTTCCTTGGCTGGTTGTTCTGGATTGGACGTGGCATCACTTATGAAAAAAATGAAACTTGAAGTGGAAGAGTTCAAGATTGAGACCATTGCCAATCTTACAGATGAGCATCCAAAATATTACGATTCCGCGGTCATCGAATATCATTTTACAGGAGCTAACCTAAAAGAGGACAAACTTAAAAAGGCGGTGGACCTGTCCGTGGAAAAGTATTGCGGTGTTATGGAAATGTTCAGAAAATTTGCCAAATTGGACATTAAGATATTCTATCATAATAAATAAGGTCGAACACAAAGGACAATAACCTCTAGTTCCTTTTTGATGATATGGGCTTTCTTATTATAGTCTATGTTGTTCGCTGTCAACATTAAAATTGAAACAAAATGTGGCTAAAAAAGAATGGGTTATATGTACTACTGTCTATTTCGGTCATCCTTGCGATTTTAGGGGTAAGCACTGCAAATTTCATCTTTAAATCGGGTACGGCCGGTATGGGGATTATTATAATCCTTTTGCTTAATCTCCGGTTAAAATACAATGCGAAGGATACGTGGTGGATTCTTGCGGCATTTTTGTTTTCAATCATAGGGGATTGGTTCTTGTCCCACATGAATGGGGACAGCCTAATGTTCGTAAAAGGCATTGCTTTCTTCTTTCTGGCCCATATAGGATATCTGCTTTATGCCTTGCTCAATGGTCGGATAAAAGAGGTTTTTACAGGTATTTTATTGGCAGCCTATCTGGCATTTTTCTTTTTGGTGCTCTATCCCACTTTTACGGATGTTTCTTTGATGGTCGCATCGTTGGTGTATTTGCTCATCTCCTGTTTTTCTTTGGGAGCAGCTATGGGGATGAAAGCCAATCCAACGGCAAAACGAAGCTTTATTTTCGGAATTGTTCTCATTATTTTTTCTGATACCATTATCGCCTTTAAAGAATTTGTGGATTATCACACCTTCGATTTTCTGATTACCCCCACCTACTATCTTGCCCATATTTTCATTACATTTTCGCTTATCAAAAGATTTGAAAGCAACGTCCCAACATCAAACTAATACCTAATATGCGCTGGACCATTAAACCAAGACCCGAACAAGAATCCATTGACCAACTTTCCAAAGCACTGGGGGTCGACGATTTGATTGCTCAATTATTGATTCAGAGAGGGATAACCAATTACGATGAAGCAAAGGCATTCTTCCGACCAGAGTTGAAGTATTTGCACGATCCTTTTTTGATGAAGGACATGCAAAAGGCAGTTGAGCGTGTTGAACAAGCCATAGCCAATGGAGAAAACATTTTGGTATATGGAGACTACGATGTGGACGGTACGACCTCCGTTGCTTTGATGAGTTCCTATTTATTGGAAACTTACCCGAATGTAGCGACCTATATTCCCGATCGCTATTTGGAGGGTTACGGAGTTTCATTCCAAGGAATCGATTTTGCTGCTGATAACGATGTCAGCCTTATGATTGCCCTGGATTGCGGCATCAAAGCCATTGACCAAATAAAATACGCCAAGGAAAAAGGAATTGATGTGATTGTTTGCGATCACCACCGACCAGGATCAGAATTGCCCGATGCCGTAGCGGTGCTGGATCCCAAACAAGAGGATTGTGCATATCCATACAAGGAACTTTGTGGATGTGGGGTTGGTTTTAAACTGATTCAAGCTTTGGGCTCCAAACAAGGTAAGACGATAGACGACTTGATACTGTATCTGGATTTGGTGGCCACTGCCATTGCCGCAGACATTGTCCCAATCACTGGAGAAAATAGGGTACTTGCTTATTATGGCTTGATGGTCATCAACGAAAATCCAAGAATAGGAATCAAAGCATTGATTGACCAGACCAAAAAGCGGGAACTTACCATCACTGATGTGGTGTTCATTATTGCTCCACGAATCAATGCTGCCGGACGGATGAAGCATGGTCAACATGCCGTAAACTTACTTACCGAGACTGACTTTGCCCAAGCACAACGGTTTGCCTCAGAAATTGAACTTTTCAATACCGAACGAAGAAGTTTGGACCAAGAAATTACGCAGGAAGCCTTGGTCCAAATCCAAGAAAACCAAGAAGAGGATAAGTTTACCTCAGTGGTCTATGATAAAAACTGGCACAAAGGTGTTATCGGTATAGTAGCATCACGATTAACAGAGACATACTACAGGCCCACACTGGTTTTTACCAAAAGTGGGGATAAATTAGCCGCATCGGCGCGCTCGGTAAAAGGGTTTGATATTTACAATGCCCTTGAAGGCTGCTCGGATTGTTTGGAGCAGTTTGGGGGGCACATGTACGCAGCTGGCCTCACCTTATTGGAAGAACAGTACGAAGCCTTTAAAAAACAGTTTGAGAAAGTAGTTTCGGAAACCATCGACCCCAAATTATTACAGCCCGAAATTGCTGTGGATGCCAAGATTTCCATGAAACAGATCACACCAAAATTAATGCGGATTTTGAAGCAATTTGCTCCTTTTGGCCCGGGAAACATGACTCCCATTTTTATAGCAGAAGGATTAAAGGATACAGGGTATGCCCGAGGTGTTGGCGAGGGTGAAAAGCACTTAAAAGTCAGTCTCTATCAACTAGGTTCCAATCCCATTGGGGGCATTGGGTTCAATTTAGGCGACAAATTGGATATAGTTAAGGGCATAAAACCATTTGATGCCGTATTTTCGTTGGATGAAAATGAATGGAATGGAACGGTGAGCCTTCAACTAAAACTAAGAGATATTCGCTAGCAATTTATGGACCCCTACGCAGCTCTACGCTATAAGGAATTCAACATATTTTTGATTGTACGTTTTGCCATGGTATTCGCATGGTCCATGCAGTTTATTGTGATTGAATGGCAGGTATACTCCTTGACCAAGGACCCGCTTTCCCTTGGTATTATCGGATTGATGGAAGTGATTCCTGCGGTGAGCATGGCCTTATTTGCCGGACATATCGTAGATCAAAAAGAAAAGCGAAACCTATTGATTACCTGCATTGCTGGATTCTCGGTAATCAGTCTTGGGCTGTTCTTGTTGAGCTGGCCCGGACTTGAAGAATCATGGGAGTCCAAAACCATACTTTACTCCATTTATGCCTTGGTATTTTTAGGTGGATTTGTACGCTCGTTTTTAGGACCGACCATATTTTCTTTGATCGCGTTGATTGTTCCCAAAAAAATATATCCGAATGCCGCTACGTGGAGCAGTTCCACATGGCAATTGGCCTCGGTTTTGGGTCCTGCACTGGCGGGTTTTTCCATTAGCTGGATTGGAGTGCATTGGAGCATGTGCGTTATTTTCGGTTTCTCTTTGTTCGCTTTGATTTTCCTCTTCCAGATTCCCAGAAAACCGATTATGAACCCAAAAATCGGGGAGCCCGTTTTTCAAAGTTTGAAGGATGGACTCAAATTTGTTTTTGGTAACAAAGCTATTTTTGGAGCACTTACTTTGGATATGATTGCTGTGTTATTTGGTGGAGCCGTGGCGCTTTTGCCCGTTTATGCCCAGGACATTTTGCATGTTGGCTCCGAAGGTTTCGGGATTTTAAGGGCAGCCCCTGCAGTGGGAGCTTCTATTACCATGTTGGGATCTACGAGGTTTCCTCTGCATAAAAATGCGGGTAAAAAATTATTGATGGCTGTGTTCGCCTTTGGTGTTTGTATTATCGTCTTTGGACTATCAGAACTTTTCTGGTTATCGGTGATTGCTCTGTTCCTCAGTGGTGCTGTGGATGGTGTTTCCATGATTATACGCCAGACAATCCTGCAATTGAAAACACCGGATAATATGCGCGGCAGGGTAGCTTCAGTAAACTCTATGTTCGTTGGTTCCTCCAATGAGTTGGGTGCTTTTGAGAGCGGATTGGCGGCCAAATTATTGGGAACGGTAACGGCAGTGGTGTTTGGTGGATGCATGACACTTTTGACCGCAGGCACAACAGCGATTGTTTCGCCGACCTTTAGACGATTGGACCTTCAAAAAGACATTGAAGAGCACGAAAAGGAAGATTAAAAGAGATGAATAATGATATTTGGATCACCTTACAAACCTAAAAAAGTCAAAAAAGAGGAGTATGAATTTCTGCATCTAATTTCTAAAAAATTGGCTAAAAAGTACCCCTACTTAGAAACTCAAGTGAACAAGGAATTCATTTTAAAAAAAAGGTCTGATCCTAGAAAAAATGGGACATTCTCATTAATTCTAAATGCCCAAATTGAAAAGCAATATTCGAATAAAAACCTACCACGATTTTTTTTAATTCAAAACATTAGGGTTTGGAATATACAGAAGAAAGACTATGAAATAATAAACTTACATGTCGTCGAGGGTATGCTTGTAGGTTATCAGGTTAAGTCTAGAATAAAACATTTAGATTTGACCAAGATAGATGTTTCTAGAATAAATGAGAAGCATTTTTCTGATATGGATAGGGCTAATTTATTGAAAGCTTTTAATGGAATTTCCACTGAAATAGAAATGTTTTTAGATATAAATGAAACATTTACAATTGAAATACAAGAAGGAAAATTCTATACCATTAAAAACTTAGGAGATGGAAATTATTTGGCTATAGATGATGCAGGTTCTATTTATAGCTTGATACATGACCCTTATGAGGTTAAAGAGATTTACAAAAACAAAGACTCTTTCATTGCAGCTATTAAATCTGGAGAATTTAAACTTTAGGAGTCAGTTTTATCCAAGTTTTTCCAAAGTCAATTTTTCACCATCAAAAACGGCATAGGTAAAATAGGAAATCCAATCCCCTAAATTGGTATAGGTCGATTTTTCGTTGAGTTTGATTTCCATGGGCAGATGGCGATGACCAAAAATAAAATGATCATAGTGTTGTTGCTCCAACTTTCGCTTGGCATATAAAATCAACCATTCTTTATCTTCTCCTAAAAATGTAGCATCAGCATCTCCGGAAATAACCTTGTTGTTCACGGACAAATGCTGTCCCAAACGTACTCCCAAATCGGGGTGCAACCATTTAAAAAGCCATTTGGCCACGGGATTGGTGAACACTTTTTTCATTCGTTTGAAGCCTTTGTCGTGTGGACCTAATCCATCACCATGACCGATAAAAAACGAAGTGTCGTTGATGAGATACTGCTGAGGTTTGTGGTACACGGGAATATTGAGCTCTTCCTCAAAATAACCGTTCATCCAAAGATCGTGATTGCCCACAAAATAGGTGATGGGAATACCCATGTCCGATAGTTCGGCCAATTTCCCCAAGGTGCGTGTAAAACCTTTTGGCACCACGGTCTTGTACTCGAACCAAAAGTCGAAAAGGTCGCCCATTAAAAAAATTGCCGCGGCATCATCCTTGATGGAATCCAGCCAGGCCACGAATTTTTTTTCACGGGGTAAACTGTCCTTTCGGGTGGGAGCCCCGAGGTGGTTATCGCTCGCGAAATAGACTTTTTTGCCTTTAGGAAGTGAGATGTTGTCCAATGGGTCTAAGGAAAAAGTTTATAGATATCATTTCGTTTTACAAAACGAGACAATATTAAGGTATTGTTTTCGTAATAAAAACCTAGTCGGTATGAACCTACTCGCGTTCTGAAAGCATTTGGGTGTCCTGCTAATTTTTTAACGGACTTAAGTTCATCCAAAACTTTGGCCTTTTTCATTTCGAGAATGATCAGCTTTAACTTCTGCTTTATCTTTTTATCATTAATCTTTCTTAAATCCTTTTCAAGTGATTTATGATATTTGATTTTCATTCATCAAGGATTTTGAAAATATCATCCTCGCTGGTAAATTCTTTGGTATCTGCTTGTTGCATTAAAAGTAGAAGCCCAAGGTCTTCCTTCTCTTCTTCTGATAGTTTTTCGAAACGTTCCAGTTCTTTGTTTTTCACATATTCAACCACAGCCTTTTCCATTAAGGCCTTAACGCTCAAGTTTTCAAAAGCGGAAAGCACTTTGAGTTTTACTACCAGTGACTTATCGACTTCAATCAGTTTTTTAACATGTTCCATAAAACTTGGTCTCTCAAATTCTATACCAGCAAATATATAAAATATATATTATATATATATTATTTTTTGTAACGTCTGTTGCTTCGTATTCTATTGACCACATATACCACAATTACGAAAAGGGCCAATAAGGGGAAAATCAAATCATTCATAGCTACTTTTATTTTTTAAATTTTTCCAATGCTTTTTTAGTGTTGGGCGACAGTGCCAACCGTCCTGATGCTTCGGCACGTTCCAGTAATAGGTCGTCCCAATGCTCGGTTCCTTCCCAAAGTACCTTTTTCATTTCAGCTAAAGCTTCGGGATTATAGGTCGCCAGTTTTTGCAGGTGAATGTCCAGTTCCTTGTCCATTTCGGAAATGGAATCGTATACCTTGGCGTAGAGGCCTTGTTCTTTGGCCCAATATGCGTTTTTCCACTCCGTAGGATACAACGTGAGCTCGGCGAGTGCAGCTTTTCCCATTTTACGCTCCACTGCGGGAGCGATTACAAACGGACCTATTCCTATGGAAATCTCGGATAGTTTGATGGCTGCCTGCTCAGTGGCATGAACATAATCGCAGGCCGAGGCCAATCCGACACCGCCACCAACGGTCTTTCCTTGCACCCGACCAAGGATTGGTTTGGGACATTTGCGCATGGCATTAATCACATTGGCGAAGCCGCTGAAAAACTGTTTGCCTTCTGCCAAGTTGGAAACGGCCACCAATTCATCAAAAGAGGCACCTGCACAAAAAGCTCTTTCCCCTTCTGATTTCAAAACAATCACCGAAACTTCTTCGTTTGCTCCAAGTTTGTCAAATTCCGTTGCCAATCTGGCCAAAAGTTCGGACACAAAGGAGTTGCTTGCCGGATGACCAAATTCTACCGTGGCAATCCTGTTTTCTATGTGGGTGTATAAACTTCCGTTGGTTCTATCTGTTGTCATTCAAATTGATTATCAGATGTCTTTGAGCACTAAATTAAGGGTTTTGCACCAAGGGCCTGAACTTTCTTCTAAATTTCCAAACCAGGGAGAATCCACGAATCATCATCCATACCACAAAAGCGATCCAAATGGCATAAAAGCCCAACCCCAAATACATTCCTAAGTAAAGACAGGGGATAAAACCTAAAAAGGTAGCGACCAAGAGTACGTTTCGCAGGTATTTCATTTCCCCCATGCCTTTAAAAATTCCATCAAAAATAAAAGCCAAAGTATTCATGGGCAGTCCAAGAATCACGATATAAAAAATGCTGTAAAAGGTGTTGAGCACGATTTCCTCATTAGAAAAAAGATGGCCAATAGGCCGGTAAAAAATAAACCCGAAACACATGAGAACGAGGCTTACAATCATCCCGTATTTAAAAATGGTCTTAGCGAGTTTCCAAAGCCCATCATAATCGGCAGCACCCAATAGTTTTCCTCCCATACTGTTGCCCGCTGCGGCATAACCATCAATAAAGAATGCGGCGAACAACCAAAGGTTAACGGCAATGGTGTGTGCTCCGATAAAACGGTCGCCCAAGGTGGTAGCTTCGCGAACAGCCAGCATCAGAGCGGCATTCAGTGCCAAGGTCCGTACAAAAAGGTTGAGACTCATGAAAATGAGTCGTTTTATTTCTTTGTTCAGTGGAAAGGTCAATTTCATGCTGATGTCCGTCTTCTTCACCAATAAAATAAGCGCCATAATGGCCATAATGGCCTGGGCAATTAAACTGGCCCATGCTGCACCTTCCAAATACAGTGCGGGAATAAATCCGTCGATGCCATACACCAAAACAAAGTCCAATAGAATGTTGAGACCTGCTCCTAACATGGCGATTACCATAGGGTAGAAGGTATTTTGAAGGCCCCGGAAGATACCAAAGATGGCAAAGGTGAAAAGGGTGAGCGGGAATCCCCAAACCCGAATGGAGTAATAGGAAACGCAGTATTCCAAGATTTTCCCCGATGCATTAAAGAGAGCAAAAATTTCCTCAATCACAAAAATGGTGGTCAGGAGCACCACAATACTCAAAAGTATGTTGAGGAAAATGGCCTGTGCGGGCATGTTTTTTACTTCGTCCAGTCGTCCTGCACCCAAATATTGTGATATAATGGCGGAAATGGAACTGCGTGTTTGGCCAAGCACCCAAATAAGCATGGACAAAAAAGAACCCACGATTCCTGCTGCTGCCAAGGATTCCAATCCGTCGACAGGAATATTGCCCACAATGGCCGTGTCGGTTATAGAAAGGATGGGCTCGGCAATGCCCGATATGGTTGCGGGAATTGCCAATTGGTTGATGCTCTTAAAATTTACCTGTGTGCTCAAATCGGGCGCAAGTTACAGCACTAATTCATAACAATGAAAAGGATGCTCGCTTTGTTTGGGAAAGAAGATATCCCCTAGTTTTTGATACCCCCTTTGTTCGTAAAAACGCTGGTTTCTTTTATTCTGCGAAAAAGTGTCCAACCGAACGGAGGTAAACCCATTCTCTTTGGAAAAATTTTCCGCAAAATCCATCATTTGCTGCGCCAGTCCCTTGCCCTGTAGGTCTGGATGTACACTAAGACGATGGATATAGCTGCTGTTTCCGTTGGGGGTGAGCCATTGAATGGGCTTGTATTCTTCATCCATCAAAGTGGATATAACAATAGTGCCCTGAATGGTTTCCTTTTCTTCGATTACAAAAAGTTCATCCCGTTCAATGTCTTTGATAAAGGCTTCTTTGGAAGGATAATGTTTGTTCCATTGAAAAATACCGTTATCCTGCATTTTTTTGGCACAAGCCTGGGTTATGGTCAAGATATCGGGTATTTCAGATATCTTTGCACGTCTTATCATTGATTCGTTTCAATTTAATTGTAAATTTAAGGTTTAATCGTAATCACCAAACCATGAACAATATACTTGTACCCATTGGAACTTCTCCAGATTCTTCCCAAACATTGCAGTACGCTGTTGACTTTGCCTCAAATTTTGGAGCACAGGTCTATGTAATGGATGTATTTAATGTTACAACAGCCGTAGGAAGTTTGGCGAATGTTGAAGAAAAGGTGGCCAAGAGCAGCAAGGAACACTTAAAAGAGGTGATAGACCAAGTGGATACCAAAGGTGTGGAGATAAAAATGGCCACGTACAATGGTGATATTATCGATGGTTTAAAGAGCATCAACAAAGAGCTTGGAATAGACCTGCTCATTATTGCGCCTAGAAGTAACGATATCCAAGAAGAGCTATACTTAGGAAATACTTCGGGTAGAATTATTAAGCAGACTGAAATCCCTACGCTGATTGTTCCTAAAGGAACAGCCTTTACACCTGCGAAAAAAATATTGACCGCTTTTGGATCTGGCATCTTAAAGCGAAGCAGTATTCTGACCCCTTTGGTTATGATCAAAAATAAATTTAGGTCAGAAGTAAGTCTTTTATTGGTGAAGAGACCGGGGTATACAGAGGATGATCTTAAGGTGAACACGGCTTTAATGGATTTAAGCTCACATTTGTCCATTACCGAAAACGGTACCACGTATTTGGGGGTAACGGAGTATTTCCAAAAAGAACAACCAGATATATTATGTGTATTCAGAAGAAAACGCGGATTCTTTAAAAAGCTTTGGGAAAAGAATACTATACCAAAATCTGAGTTCTTCGTTAAGATACCTGTTCTGGTACTCAGCGTTAAAAAAGATTAAGGAAGCAGCGCAATTTTTGATACTTTCGGAAAAAAGTATTTCCTTTGCGCTCTCTTTGGGGGATTAGCTCAGTTGGCTAGAGCGCTTGCCTGGCAGGCAAGAGGCCACCGGTTCGAATCCGGTATTCTCCACCAAAAATATAAAAGCACCTCACAAGCGGGGTGCTTTTTTTATTTTGACTTTGCGATTAAAAATCTTCCCAAACTTCTCCGGAAGCTCATTAGTAATGCGGATAATCTTATTGGTAAACGGATGCGTAAACTCTAAGGAATAGGCATGTAGATACAACCCTTTTCCTTTTAACAATAAGCCCTCCAATGCATAATCTTTATCTCCGAGGATAGGATGCCCCAAACCATGAAGGTGCTTTCGCAACTGATGTCTTCTACCTGTTTTGGGCTGCAACTGTACTAAGTTGAGGGTGCCAAAACGTTCCGAGGGGACTGAATCCATAACTTTATACTCTGATTGGGATGGTTTCCCGTCTATTTCAGTGGTGATGGTTCCTTTCTGTTCCATTTTGCCAATGGCAACGGCATAATAGATTTTGGAAATGAGCTTGTCTTCAAACAATTTGTTCAAGCTACGTATGCTGCTGCTGGTTTTGCCTACCAACACAATGCCCGTGGTGGCATAATCCAATCGGTGTACGGGTTGGGGTCTGGTAGCATCTGATAGCGAACTGGATTGTAGGTTTTGTGGTAAGGCATTTGCTATGGTCTTGAACTTGTTCCCGCTAACCTCGATGCCTGCAGGTTTGTGGATTGCGGCCAAATATTCGTCCTCAAATAATACTTTCAATTGAAAATGGAGCTGCGTTTTAGGTTTTGTTTCCTTTGGAAAAGAAAGGGTTATTTGCTCTCCACCTGTAATTAGGGTTGCTGTAGTGGCAATGGTTCCATTTACCGTAATATACTTTTTTTTGAGGGCTTTTTTAAGCGCTGATTTGGTGGCAACAGCTTCAAATATACCTACGCCATACTCTTGCAACCGTTGGGGTTTGGCAATATCTGGGACGATATGGTTTTTTGTAGTTACGATGGCATAGAGAATTGACTAAAAATACCAATTTTCAAGATAGGTGGTCATGCTATAGCTTTCATGCAAACATTAACCATCCTTTAGGATGGAATTTTTGTATTTGGTCTGTGCTTTTTTGAACTTTACTTCAAAACAAAATCAACATGAAATTAGAAGGAAAAGTAGCATACATCACAGGAGGAACCAAGGGTATCGGATACGGTATTGCCGAAAGCCTGTTGGAACAAGGCATGAAGGTGGCCATTAGCGGCCGTAGTCAGGAAAGTGCCGATGCCGCGGTTAAAGGTTTAAATAATCCAGATAACGTATTGGGATTGGTATCCGATGTGTCCAACTTGGAGGATGAGAAAAAGGCTGTGGCCGCTATTCTTGATAAATGGGGACAGTTGGATGTGGTAATGGCCAATGCTGGGGTAGGACATTTTGCCCCGATTGATGAAATGGAAGACGAAAAATGGCATCAAATGATCGATACTAACCTGAATGGGGTGTATCACACACTAAAAGCATCGGTGGATGCCCTTAAAAAATCTGAAGGCTACTATATGACCTTGGCCAGTTTGGCGGGAACCAACTTTTTCCCAACTGCCGCGGGTTATAACGCTACCAAGTTTGGTGTGGTTGGATTTACCCAAGCCGCAATGTTGGACTTGAGACAGTACAACATTAAAGTCACCACCATTATGCCCGGTTCGGTAGCAAGTCATTTTAACAACAATGAGCCATCGGATAAGGATGCGTGGAAAATTCAGCCCGAGGATATCGGTAAATTGGTCATCGATTTGCTTACGATGCACCCACGTACCTTGCCCAGTAAAATAGAGGTACGCCCCACACGTCCCGATTTAAAATAATCAATCTATTTTCTCAGTAAGGGGAACTGCAGCATTGCAGATTTCGCTTATTAATTGGAATAGATAATTTTCAAAGGTTGCAAGGGTATCTGCATGTATTCGGGCATCCTTGTCCTCTGAAAACGGGAACAACCCTTTGCTTAAATGTTTAAATGAGATGATTCCTGCCTGTACGTCGCTTGTACCATGTTTTTTGGAATAGAGATAGGCGTAACAGAGTAATTGGAATGCCTTGCTCTTGTCATAATCGGTGATGAGCGTTTCCCAATCCGTTATTTTCACGTTTTTAGCCTCAACCTTGCCTGTTTTGTAGTCTATGATGCGTACAGTGCCGTCAAATTCATCCACACGGTCCAAGGTTCCCTTTAGTTTGATGGGGAAATCTAAACCAGGCACGGTAATCAATTCTTCGTAGCGTTCCTCGAGCGCCAATATTTTAATTTCATGTCGCTTCAGCTGTTGCAGCTCATCGTCCAAGAAATTATGCAAGTATTTTAGGATAACATTGTACACCAACAGAAACTTTCCTTTGGAAATATCGACTCCTGAAAGGTTCTGGGTGAACTGATGCTGCACCACCTCGGGCACTTGTTTTTTTAGAGTTTTGATATGTTCTTCCGTTAGTACTTGGTCAATTAGTGGGGTGTAAAGTTGCTCCAGACTATCATGAATGATGGTCCCGAAGGTGTTGGCCGCAATATTTTCTTCCACTTCCTCCAAATCATTGATCTTAAGAATATTTCTGGTGTAAAAATCGATTGGGTTTTTGATGTAATTGGTCAAGGAGGTAGGTGAAAAACCCTTTTGGGCAAATACCTTCAAGTCTTCCATAAACTGCCCGTCCTTCTCAATTTGGATGAGTGGTTTGGGGTCAATGGAAATCTTGGGGGTGGCAATAGTGTGCGTAATGTGATTTTTCAGATTTTTATCTGTCAATAATTGTGTGATCAATCGGCTTTTTTCCCCACCTTCCAGTACATCGGGTTCGGTGTTGTAGGTAATGTATATGTTCTTCGCTCGTTGGATCAACCTGTAAAAGTGATACACATAGATGGCATCTTTCTCTTTATACGTAGGAAGGCCATAATCGCGTTTTACATCAAAAGGGATAAAGGAATTGTTGGATTTTCCGGAAGGGAGAATCCCCTCGTTCACAGATGTAATGATAACGGTCTCAAAATCCAGGTTTCGGCTTTCCAACATCCCCATAATCTGAAACCCTGTCAAAGGTTGACCTATAAAATCCAAGGTTTCCATATTAGCCAATTGTTTGAATAAATTTTTGACCGATTTAAGCTCCCCCATAAAGTCGACCTTATCCAAATATTGACCCAATTGATTGAATAGCGCATAGAATCGATACAGGTATTCCAGTTCAAGCGCATTTTTTTCTTCTTGGTAGATGGCCTTCAACCGATCTATAAGTAATAGACAGTTATTGATCCAATCTACGGGAGATAGAGTGTCATCAGGAAAAATGATGGACAGTATTTCTTGTGCCTTTGGACATTTTACAAGTGTCTCTGAATTGATGTAAAGCAAGTTGCCCTCCTTAATGTCCTTGGACATTTGTTGTGCAAACCTGCCATGTTTCTCAGTGGATAGGGTTAATGTGTAAGGGTTGGAGATAAATTCCAACACGCGTTTAAAAAACCAACCGCGCTCGGAAACATTGATGTGCAGCTCCAAAAAGTTTACAAAAAAGGAATACAACACTGTTTTGTTCAATGGCATTCCCATGGTAATGTTGACTTCGGGAATAGTACTTGGAATGGCATTGAGCATTGGATTCAGCAGGGTTTCATCCGCCAAGACCAAAGCTGTTTTGCTTAGGTCAATATTTTCTTGCTCACCGATTTCTTGCAACAATTGGCCGACATATTTGGTTTGTGATATGCTTTTAGGGACCCCTGTAATTCGGATGCTCTTGTTTTGAAGAAAGTTTTGCTGTGGTTTTATGACATGCCCGTGCTTGTAGTAGGGCCAATTGTATTGGTAGTCTCTTACAAATAATCCTGCATCATGAATGGGGTCGTTTAGAAAATAGGAATCAATATCCCAGTATATGTATGAGTTGCCTTGTTCCAGGTAGTGTTGAATGATTGTTGATTCTGCAGCATTTAGTGCATTGAAACCGATAAATACAATGGGGTAGGTGTTTGTCTCTCCTAGAGTTCTGTTTTGTATCGCTTTTACCGCTTCACGTTGTATTAAACCCTGGTAACCTCTTTTTTGTTCTAGAAGGGCCTCATATAAATTGTTGTAGATGGTTTCCAGGTTCTTCCAGAGCTGCAGGTAATTTTCGACTAGCTCGGATTTTTCGTTGCTGGTAGACCAGTGATTGATTTCCTTGATAGCGGATAAGTAATTGAGAATATCGGTTGCTGGAATAAGATAGCCATCTATTTCGTTGAAGTCTTGCAATAAGGTTTGTCCCCAATTGATAAAGGATGCAAAATCGTCAGAGTTCTTTATATCGGATTGCTTGTATACCTTAAATAGCAATAGCAACAAATCAATATTGGAGGCATGATTCAAATCCGACAGTTTTCCAATAAATTCCTGAATGGACACAATCTCCGGACTGAAAATATTTTTCTCCAGTTTGCTGGCAATGTGTTTTTTTAAGAATGTACCCGACCTTTTACTGGGCAGCACAAAGGTACATTTGGTGATATCCAACTCCTTTTCTTGGAGGTCATCCAGTACATATTCAAGGAAAGTGTGATGCATGGATTAAAAATAAAAAAGGCCCCGCATTTGCGGAGCCTTTTTAAAGAAAACTTTGTTTCTAATTATTTTACCAAGTTGATTTCAACTCGTCTGTTTTGTGCTCTACCAGCTCTTGTGTTGTTAGTGGCGATTGGCTTAGCCTCACCATAACCGATAGCTGTAAGTCTACTGGCGTCGATTCCTTTGTCGATCAAGAAATCTCTAACAGAGTTAGCTCTTTCCTCAGAAAGTTTTTGGTTCAAGCTTTCGCTACCTACGCTGTCAGTGTGACCTTCTACAGTAAACTTAGCGTTAGGATACTCGTTCAAGATTTGGATGATGTCAACCATTACAGAAGTAGATTCTGCTTTGATGGAAGATTTACCAGTATCGAACAAGATAGTTCTAGCGTAATCGTTCAATTGCTTCTGAACTTCCTCAGTTACTTCTGGACAACCGTTGTTAGCAACAGTACCAGCGATTTCTGGACATTGATCATCTTTGTCAAGAACGCCGTCACCATCAGAATCTGGCCAAGGGCATCCGTTGTTTTCAGCAGGACCAGCCTCGTTAGGACACTCGTCATCTTTGTCGGCAATACCATCGCCATCAGCATCAGGACAACCAGCTAGTGCAGGAAGACCTGGAGTGCTTGGACAAGCATCATCTTTATCGGCAACACCGTCACCGTCAGAATCAGGACATCCGTTCATTTCTTTAGAACCAGCTTCGTTTGGACAGCTATCTTTAGCATCTTCGATACCATCACCGTCAGAATCAGGACATCCGTTGAAAGCTTCCAAACCAGCTACTTCTGGACAAGCATCGTCTTTGTCGTAGATACCGTCACCATCTGTGTCAGTACCACCAAACTTGATGCTAATTCCAGCCATGTGTTGGAAATGCTTAACCAAGTAATCTTCGAAGGCGTGCTTGTATTGAGTTTGAAGTGTGAAACCTAGGTTGTCAGAAAACCAAAGGTTAACACCTACACCACCGTTTACGGTACCAGCACCAATTTCATCTACCCAAGTATAACCACCACCTACTTCAACGAAAGGATCAATAGTGGTATTCTTAAGGAAGTTGTATTTAATGGTACCATCGATAGCGTAGTGAGAAAGGTCATCAACTTCGAAGTCTCCGATTTTCTCGATTCTGTTCAAGGAACCTCTAGCTCCAACAGAGAAACCGTCTCCAATATATTTGGAAACGCCTACATAAGATACTGATGGCAAGATGTTCCAGTGATCTGTTACATTAAAGTACTCATCAAACAATGTGGTACTTGAAAGAGGGTTGTTACTATCGTTAGTAGGATAAGTGTCTATCGCATTCACCCCGATGGTAACTTGCCAGGGATTATTTTCGTCTTGCGCTTGTATGCTGTTGAAGCCAACAAATACAAGAGCAACAACCAATAATTTGCTAAGATGTTTCATGCTCAAAATTTTAAGTTTAAGTGTTTATCAGCAGCAAATGTAAGTTGTTAAGACTTATTAACAAAATCTAAATTTCTTTTTTTTTGACTCTTTTGCCAGAAGAATTGCTGCATTTCATCGAATTTAGATGACCTTTAACGACTTTCCTACCTTAATAAAGGCATTAATCGCATGGTCCAAGTGTTCTTTTTCATGGGCTGCGGAAAGCTGCACCCGTATTCGTGCTTTGTCTTTTGGGACTACTGGATAAAAGAATCCAATCACATAAATTCCTTCATCCAAAAGCATGTCTGCCATGTTTTGTGAAAGCTTGGCATCGTAGAGCATTACTGGGACAATGGCGGAATCTCCATCAATAATGTCAAACCCGGCCTCTTTCATTCCTTTTTTGAAATATTCCGTGTTGCTTTGCAACTTATCTCTTAAAGAGGTATCGGTGTCCAACATGTCAAAAACCTTAATGGATGCTCCAACAATTGCGGGTGCCAACGAATTGGAGAACAAATAGGGTCTTGAACGCTGACGCAGCATTTCAATAATTTCTTTTTTACCGGTAGTGTAACCGCCCATGGCTCCGCCCAAAGCTTTGCCCAAGGTTCCGGTAATGATGTCAATGCGGTTCATTACTCCCTTTTCTTCCAATGTTCCGCGACCTGTTTCACCAATAAAGCCAGCTGCGTGGCATTCATCGATCATAACCATGGCATCGTATTTTTCCGCTAGGTCACATATTTTGTCCAGTGGTGCCAACAAACCGTCCATGGAGAACACACCGTCGGTCACGATTATTTTAAAACGCGCACCGTCGGCATTGCTTTGTTTGAGTTTTTCTTCAAGGTCGGCCATATCGTTATTGGCATATCTGTACCGTTTGGCTTTGCACAGACGAACACCGTCTATAATGGATGCGTGGTTCAAAGAATCTGAGATAATCGCATCTTCTCCAGTGAGCAAGGGTTCAAAAACTCCCCCGTTGGCATCAAAAGCGGCGGCATATAATATGGTATCCTCGGTGCCGTAGAAATCGGCAATTTTCTGCTCCAGCTCTTTGTGGATATCCTGGGTTCCGCAAATAAATCGAACCGAGGACATACCAAAACCATGGGTGTCCATAACATCTTTGGCAGCTTGTATAACATCTGGATGAGAAGAGAGCCCCAAATAGTTGTTCGCACAAAAATTGATGACTTCCTCGCCCGTGGAGATTTTTATGACCGCTCCCTGTGGTGAGGTGATAATCCGTTCTTTTTTGAAAAGGCCAGCTTCTTCAATGTCTTTCAATTCCTTGGCCAAATGTTCTTTTATTTTACCGTACATATCTTTAATTAGCTTTATACAAAAATAGGGTCTATTTTTTGGTCAATATAAACAATAACCGATTGTTTGATTTTAAAATCCATATCTCTTAAAATATCGGCGTAGTTGGCAATCTGCTCCTTGTGCTTGGGTGATGGTTTTCCTGTTTTGTAATCAATGATGGTGGCTTCGTTGCCGGAAATGACGATTCTATCAGGACGGAGGGAATATCCATCCGTTGTCAAAATCTCCTTTTCATTCAAAATTTGAAGGTTGTCCGCGAACAAACCTTTCAATTTAGGGTGGTTTACCACAGCCATTATTTTTTCTTTGATGTCGCTCGCTGCTTCCTGTGGAAAATGTCCCTCAATCTCCAAACGTTCCAAAACGGCATCAACGTCGTTTATGGTTTCAATCTGACTCAATGCAAAGTGGATCACATTTCCCATCTCAATGGCTTCCATCCGTTCATCGTCCCACAAACGGCCAGACTTTGTTGAAATCATAAAACCAGTATCATCTTTAGGTCTGGTAACATAACGGATGTGGTCCTCAGTCGATTCTGCAGAAGAGGCCACGACTTCTTTTGATGGAAAGGTTCCTATGGTGTAAAAACCATTTTCATTTTCAGAAATATTTTTTTGCCGAACGTACCATTGAAAGAGTTCTGAGTAGGATGTAGCTGTTTCAATGGAAGTTATATCCTTCTTAGGGGTTTCGGAGATGACAAATAATCCTTTAACGGGACGGGTAAGGGCCACGTAAAGTACGTTCATGGAATCCAATAAGGTTTTTTGCTCTTCGGCTACATATTTTTGATGGGCCGCCTCGTTGTATTCCAACATATCCTTGTTGTTGTTGATCAAGAACTCGTCCAGTCCCAAGGTTGTGTCATTAATAGTGGCGGGCACCCAAGCTTTCTTTTTCTTTCGTTTGTCATCCAAAATAGCATTGGCAAAAGGGAAAATCACAAAAGGGAACTCAAGCCCTTTGGCTTTGTGAATGGTCATAATTTTTACGGCATCCACGCCATCGGGTGCGGCAATGGATAGGGATTCCTTTTTTACTTCCCAATAATTCAAAAAGGCATACACGCTGGGTCCTTCTCTTTTTTCCAGATCGAGCACTTCGTCCATCAAAAAAGAGAGGTGTGCCACGGAACCTTGATACAATTCAAATTGTGAAATGGCAGTCTCCAAAATGGTCAATACCGGTTCTCCTTTTAAGTCATTAAGGTTGAAATTATATTCGGAGGCCAAGAAGGTGACAATATCTTCTAGATGTTTATTGATGAAGTTGTGCTTGCCGTTTTGATCAGGGGACAGATGCATTAGTATATGATATGCCGCCTCTCGGTCTTTTGTGTTTTCAAAAATTCGGAGGATGGACACCAAAAAGATTACTTTCTCGTTGTTTGCCAACAAAAGCGCATCCGAAGAAATAATGGGTATGTTCTGCTGCGCCAAAAAATCTGCCAACAACATTCCTTTTTTGTTGTCGCGTACCAGCACGCAGATTTCTGAATAAGCATGATTTTCCGAAATAATGTGCTGAATCGACTTTAGGGTTTCTTCGCAATAGACTTCATCTTTGTTTTCCAAATCGGCATCCAAAAAGGTCATCTGGATATATCCTCCAGGTTTATTGTTTGTTTTTTGATGGGAGTCGTTAAGAAACAGGTTGCGATAATCTTCATTTTCGAGAACAGCAGCCATTTCCGTGAAAAAACTGTTGTTGAAGTTCACGATTTCATCATAGCTTCTCCAGTTGGTGTCCAACGAATGGATAGTGGGTTCCACCACAAAAGGGTGGGATTTTCCATTGATCAAATTCAGGAACTGCTCTGCACGTCCTCCGCGCCAGCGATAGATGGCCTGTTTTACATCACCAACTAAAAAGAGGGTCCCGCGTTCGTGCTCTTCGTCCTCGCTTTCCAAGGCATTGCCAATAAGCGGCACCAAGTTTTCCCATTGCATTTTGGAGGTGTCCTGGAACTCATCAATAAAATAATGACGGTATTTTTCGCCCATCCGTTCATAAATGAACGGTACAGGTTGGTTCTTGATTTCCTTGGAGAGAATCGCGTTCAGGGAGGAAATGGGAATAATGTCCCGGTCCAACTCAATATTCTTGATTTCCTTGGCGATTTCATTCAACACCGTCATGGGAACTATGTTACCATAAATGTTTTGGAGATAGCTATGTCGATACACCAATTGTTTTATGGAGAGATAGCTTTCCAAAATAATCGTGGCCAGTTGGGCAACATCTCTTTTGTCGCTTACCTTGAGTAATTTTCCCTCGATTAGATTGGGTTCTAGGGTCTTGCTGGCATATAAGTTTTTAGGGCTGAATTCCCCGTGAACCATTTTTTTAAAATGATTGGGTAGCGTTTGTCTTGGAAAATCAGCAAAATCGAATCCTTGATTCTCTATTTCCTGTAGCACAGCTTGAGCCGTTTGCACAACCTTCTCCTCAATGGACTTGCTTTCCGATGCGATACGTTTTTGGATATCCTGAAAATCCCCAATGGATTTTTCACGTAACGGAGCAATATGCTCCGAATGATTCTCTTGGAACAGCAGTTTTCCAATTTCTATAAGATCGTAAGTGATGTTCCAACTTTTGTCATCATCAATTTTTTCAAGTGAGAAGGCAATCAGGACCTCCGTCAGTTTTTCGTCATTGCCGGCTCGTTCCAGCAATCTTCCCACGGCCTCTTCCAACAATAGGTCTAGATTGAGTTCCACCTCAAAATTTTGGGAAAGGTGGAGGTCGCGGGCAAAGGTTTTTATGATTTTGTGGTTGAACTTATCAATGGTCGAAATCTCAAAAAAGGAATAATTATGAAGAATCCGCTTTAAAATGAGTTGGGACCGTTGTCGAAGTTGTTCCTCGTTAAGGGAGAGCTCTTCACAAAGGGATTCGAACAGACTTTGCTGCTTTTCGGGAACTGTATCCTGACCAAAGGCGAATAAGTTGTCCAATATTCGTGTCTTCATTTCGTCCACTGCCTTGTTGGTGAACGTAATGGCCAAAATTTGGCGGAATTTTACTGGAGATTCGTTGGCGAGTAATAGTTTAAGATAGGTTTTGGCAAGGGCATAGGTTTTCCCCGAACCAGCAGATGCACTATATATTTTAAAATTGGACCCCTCCAAGGATGTTTTTCCTGCAAAATAAGGATTCCTTCCCTGATGTTAACATGGTTTTAGCGGAATATAAATGTTAAAATCCGTATTTTTACCTAAATTGATTAATAACCTAAAAAAACAGAAAAATATGGCTTTTGAACTACCTAAACTACCATATGCATATGATGCATTGGAACCTCATATAGATGCTAGGACCATGGAAATCCACCATACCAAGCACCACAATGGCTACACTACTAAATTGAATGCCGCCATCGAAGGAACAGATTTGGACGGAAAAGGAATTGAAGATATTCTATCTAATTTGGACATGTCCAACACGGCGGTTAGAAACAACGGAGGCGGGTTTTTTAACCACAGTCTTTTTTGGGAAGTAATGTCACCAAATGGCGGAGGTACTCCATCGGGCGAATTAGCTTCCGCGATTGATGATGCTTTTGGCTCTTTCGATGCCTTCAAAGAAAAATTCAGTGCAGCTGCAGGTTCTAGATTTGGATCTGGTTGGGCTTGGTTGTGCGTTCACAAAGGGGGAAAGGTTGAAATTTGCTCCACTCCTAACCAAGACAATCCCATTATGCCAGGAGTAGGCTGTGGTGGTTACCCAATTTTGGGCTTGGATGTTTGGGAACACGCTTACTATTTGCATTATCAAAATAGGAGACCTGAATACATTTCAGAGTTTTTTAGCGTGATCAACTGGGATAAGGTTTCCGAAAACTACGCAGCTAGCAAATAATAACTAGCCTATTCATAATATAAAAAGCCGTGCACTGAGTGCACGGCTTTTTTGTTTCAAATTTTTTAAATAGAAAAGGGCGAGGAAGCCCTCACCCTTTTCGTCCCAAATCTTACCATAAACTTAACCTACTTATGCTATGGCGAGACTAAAATACTGGTATTGTGAGAAATAACAAAGGTTTTTAAAAAATATTTTGCTTTTTGGAAGAAAAAGAAAACGTGCAGTTCATCGATAAAATGGATAAAAGCTTGGTAGTCAAATATAAAGAAGGCGGAGCGTGCTCCGCCTTCTTTCCCCAAATCTTACCATGAACTTAACCTACTTATGCTATGGTTCTCCAAATGTAAGCCAAGCGATATTTTTGTGCCTAAGCTTTTAGATGAAACCCCCTTTAATTGGTTAAAGTGTTCATCCATGACCTTGTTTTGATATATATCAAGAAGGCAAATTGATTTCTGATGCTTGATGAAAGTGCGGAAATTAAATTGGTGGAAGCAATTTCAATTTTTTTGGCCTGTTTGGGCATTTACGAAGAAAATACTTTTTACAACTGTGCTTTAATTTCCAAGTTCCCATCAGTGGCCTTGTAGGGATCGAAATGTATAGTTACTGGTCCTCCGCCATAATAATCTGTGTACCAGCGCTCATCAATTTTACCGGAAAACTTTAAAATAGGTTCGCTATCCAATGAATTGAGTCTTATTAAAACCGTATCGTTCACTTCACCTTTGAGCCAAATGTTCATCATGGCGTATGGATAGTTCTTGTATGGTTCCAATATGATTGTCCTTGTGTCTGTAAAATTGTTGATTTCCAATGTTTCGTCATCCTTGCCACAAGAAACCAACAGGGCGAATAGCATTATAAGAAGTGAGTTATTGAATTGTTTCATTAACATACCTATTCTTAAAAATGATTTAGCAAATGAAATTTTTATACAAGTTTAAAGTAACAACTTTATTTGACTTTGAATAGGACAAAACCTTGAAAAACTGGGTGGTTCAGTAATATTAAGCTGGAGAAGTGCCGAAATTTGGAACAGAGTAAAAATGATTTGTGAAGGCGGGAAAATAAAAAAGGTGGAATAGCTTCCACCTTTTTTGCCCCAAATCTTACCATGAACTTAACCTACTTATGCTATGGCAGATACTAAAGTAGGATGGCAGCTAGCTGATTGTATAAAAACCCGCTGTTCTACTAGTTTCATCGATAAAGTGCACAGATTGTGCTTTTTTCTATATGGTTGATTAATAAGCCCTTTCGTTCTTTCCTTCAAAAAAGTTGACGAACGCCTTATTCACTATTCTGTTTCCACCAGGTGTTGGATAATTACCGGTAAAGTACCAATCGCCCAAATTTTTTGGACAGGCGCTGTGCAATCCCTCAATGGTCTGATAGATAATTTCTACTTCAGCATTAATACCTTCGGGAGCAAGAATCTCACCGATTTTCTTTGAAATCTGTTTGGCAGAAAACGAAGCATAAAACTCTTTTACATAATTTATCGCATCCTTGTTCGATGGGTCGGTCTGCGTTAAGCACTTTTCATAGATCTCTTTGATCAGATGGGTTGTTCCATGGTCTTCGTGCAATGCTTTGGCAGCCTTAAAAGCAACAAAGTCTTCGAGCTTAGCCATGTCTATTCCATAACAATCGGGGTAACGGATCTGCGGGGCAGAAGAAACCACGACTATTTTCTTTGGGGACAGTCTATCCAATATCTTAAGGATACTTCGCTTCAATGTAGTTCCTCTAACAATACTATCGTCAATGATCACCAAGTTGTCCGTAGGTTTTACGGAACCGTACGAAATATCATAAACGTGCGTTACTAGATCATCCCTACTGCTATCCTGGGTAATAAAGGTTCTCAGTTTTGCATCCTTGATGGCCACCTTTTCAATACGTGGACGAATATTCAATATTTTATGAAGTTCTTCCGCCTTCATATTAGAGCCAAGAGCCAAAATCTGTTCCTCTTTTTTCTTGTTGAGGTAATTCTGGGCCTCCTTCACCATCCCGAAGAACGACGTCTCTGCCGTATTTGGAATGTAGGAGAAGACCGTGTTTTCCAAATCATTATCGATGGATTTCAAAATTTCAGGGAAAACGAGTTTTCCTAATTTCTTTCTTTCCTGATAAATTTCCTTGTCACTACCTCGGGAGAAATAAATGCGCTCAAATGAGCAGGCTTTCCGTTCGGTGGGTTCCAATATTTTTTTCAGAGCCATGGTGCCGCTCTTTTTGACGATTACGGCATGACCTGGGTCAAGTTCCTTTACATCATCAAAATTGACGTTGAAAACAGTTTGTATCACAGGGCGTTCGGATGCCACCACCACCACTTCATCATCTTGGTAATAGTAAGCGGGTCGAATACCTGCGGGGTCCCGCATCACAAAGGCATCTCCATGTCCGATAAGTCCACTCATGGCATATCCTCCATCCCAGTTTTTGGAAGCCTTTCTCAGGATCTTGGCCACGTTCAAACGTTCGGCGATCAAAGCGGAGGCTTCTCTTTTGGTGTAGCCCTCTTTTTTAATCTGTTTATAGAGCTTGGCCACGGCATCATCCAAAAAGTGACCGATTTTTTCCATTACGGTTACCGTATCGGCTTTTTCTTTAGGGTGCTGTCCCAGTTCTACCAGATTGCTGAAAAGCTCATCAACATTGGTCATGTTAAAGTTTCCGGCAACAATCAGGTTACGGTGCATCCAGTTGTTTTGCCTTAAAAATGGGTGTACGTTCTCGATACTGTTTTTTCCAAATGTTCCATAGCGAACGTGCCCCATCAAAAGCTCACCGATGTAAGGAATGTTCTTTTTTTGCCAGGCCACATCGTCCTCGTGCTCTGGATGTTCGGTCAAGGCTGTATTGATACGGTTGTTGATTTGGGCAAAAATATCCTGAATGGGCTGTTGTTGGGCAGATCGTACTCGGCTCATGTAGCGCTCACCGGGCTGCATGTCCATTTTTATACTTGCAAAACCAGCACCATCCTGTCCACGGTTGTGCTGTTTCTCCATCATTAGGTACATCTTGTTTACGCCGTAAAAAGCAGTACCGTACTTTTCCTTGTAGTACTCCAGGGGTTTAAGCAAACGGATCAACGATATTCCGCATTCGTGCTTAATGGGATCACTCATAACAAACCAAATAAAAAAGCCCCGAATTTCTCAGGGCAAACATTTATGTTAATTCAATATTGAACTGCGTCAATTCTTTAAACTGTGTCAAGCGGGCCTCGACCTCGCTCTTTTTTAAATCCACCATCCGTTCGGTGCCAAAACGTTCCACACAGAACGATGCCAAATTGGATCCATGGATAATGGCGTTTTTCATGCTTTCAAAGGAAATGTTTCCTGCCTCGGTCAAATATCCTGCAAAGCCTCCCGCAAATGTGTCCCCAGCGCCTGTCGGGTCAAAAACCTCTTCTAATGGAAGAGCAGGGGCAAAGAAAATATTGTCCTTGTGGAATAAAAGGGCTCCGTGCTCCCCTTTTTTGATTACCACATATTTGGGGCCCATTTCCTGAATCTTAGCGGCAGCTTTTACCAAAGAATATTCATTGGTCATTTGCCTGGCCTCTTCGTCGTTTATGGTAATGACATCAATTTTGGAAATGACCGCCATCAATTCATCCCATGTATTGTCCATCCAAAAATTCATGGTATCCAAAACTATGAGTTTTGGTCGTTTTTCCATTTGATTGATTACACTCAGTTGAATGTTGGGATGGAGGTTGCCGAGCATTACAATATCTGAATCTGTGTAATTATCGGGTACAATAGGGTTAAAGTCGGCTAAGGTATTCAGTTCTGTAGCCAAGGTGTCCCTGGAATTCAGGTCGTTGTGGTACTTTCCTTCCCAAAAGAAGGTTTTGCCGCCTTTTACCACTTCGACCCCGGAAAGGTCTATGTCTTTGTTTTTTAAAATATCCATATATGATTGTGGAAAATCATCTCCCACAACGGATACAATCGCAGAGTCTATCTTAAATTGTGAAGCCGCCAAACCAATAAAGGTGCCTGCACCCCCCAATATTCTCCCAGTTTTCCCGAACGGTGTTTCAATGGCATCGAAAGCCATGGTCCCCACGATCAGTAATTTGCCCATTCCCTAATTTTTGCTGCAAATATAAGGTATAGTGTTTCCATTTGGCACTTTGTCCATTTTCATTTGCGAAATTTTGGCAAAAATGTACTCTCCTAAGGTTATTTCCTTCCAAAATCGGCAGGAATTTCCCCCCATGCCTTGGTCTCCCATTTTACGATGGGAGTGTTGAACCGATTTTTTTTAAGCCATTCTTCGGCACGCTCAATAAGTTCAAAAAGTTGAGCGTTTTTTGCGGTCTTGTTCAATTTGGTGCCACATTTTTTCTTTCGCACCCATCCGATGGCGATTCTCGAATCGGAATAGAGGATACGGTCACTCTTTTGCTGTTTCAAAAAGGCAAGGCCATGGACCAGGGCCAAAAATTCCCCAACATTGCTCGTGCCCTGTTCAAAAGGACCTTGATGAAAAAGCACCCGTTTACTTTTGGTGTCCACCCCTCGATATTCCATTTTTCCTGGGTTGCCGCTGGATGCTGCGTCCACAGCAATGGAATTGTAGTTGGGGTCTCCAATTTTAAGGAGCTCTTCAGGGGTGAGTTCTTTTTTGCCCTTGGATTTACCTTTATATTCCAAATAGTTGCTGTTGAAGGCTTTCTTTGCTTCTTCGAAGGTGGCGAAGGACTTGTATTGTGCTCCTTTTACCCCATCAATTTGGGCCTTGCAATCTGCCCAAGACTCGAAAATCCCCGGATGCTTTCCTTTCCAAACTACATAAAACTTCTTTTTCTTGGCCATTAGGAGAGTAGTTTTTCTATCACCTTCGGAAAATGTTCATATTCCAATTGATGTACTTTTTGGGCAATGGTTTCGGCATTGTCGGATGAAATCACATTGGTTTTAGCTTGAAAAATGATGGCACCTTCATCATAATTTTCGTTTACGTAATGTACAGTGATGCCCGTTTCGGTTTCATTGTTTTCCTTTACGGCTTGATGCACCCTATCCCCATACATCCCTTTTCCTCCGTATTTAGGCAACAATGCGGGGTGAATATTGATGATTTTGTTAGGGAAAGCCTCGATAAGATTCGATGGAATTTTCCAAAGGAAGCCCGCGAGTACAATTAAATCGGTCTGTAATCCCTGTAGCATCTGTACAACAGCATTGGAATCTTTGAAAGCGCTTTTGTTAAAATAAAAGGCAGGAACTTCGAGGCGGTCACATCGCTCAAGCACTTTGGCCGAGCTCTTGTTGGTCAGTACCGCAACGACTTCCGCTTGCGGTTTTTCACGAAAAAAGGAAATAATATTTTCTGCATTCGATCCGCTGCCCGATGCGAAGATTACAATTCGTTTCATTCGTTAGGAATTCATGTGATTTTGGACTAAATTACGTCGGCTAAAGTAATGTACAGCATTTTAAGATCTTTAATTTGGAGCACATTTTATCGACAAATGATGTATTTAATCCAAAGTTTTATATTTTTGCCAACGATTTAAATTTTTAAAACCACAATAATTATGTCAGACATTGCATCAAGAGTAAAGGCTATCATCGTTGATAAACTAGGTGTAGATGAAAATGA
>NZ_CAMYIC010000057.1 GCF_947258355.1 uncultured Allomuricauda sp. | reverse complement strand
GGAAATGAAAAGAACGTATCAACCATCCAAAAGGAAGAGAAGAAACAAGCATGGTTTTAGGGAGCGCATGGCGACTGCCAATGGTAGAAAAGTTCTTGCGAGAAGAAGAGCCAAAGGAAGAAAAAGACTAACTGTTTCCTCTGAGCCAAGACATAAAAAATAATGATAGTATTTATTATTTAAATTAAAGGTGTTACTTTTCTAGGTAACACCTTTTTTTTGACATATAAGCAGATAACCGAGAAACCCCTATAGAAAATGCCCAAAAGAAAAGATTTAAATTCCATTTTGATTATTGGTTCTGGTCCGATTATCATCGGTCAGGCATGTGAGTTCGATTATTCTGGTTCCCAAGCACTCCGCTCCCTTAGGGAAGATGGTATCGAAACTATTTTGATCAACAGTAATCCCGCCACTATTATGACAGACCCATCCATGGCGGACCATGTATACCTAAAACCCTTGACAACTAAATCTTTGGTCGAAATATTACAGAACCATCCAAATATTGATGCTGTTCTGCCGACCATGGGAGGACAAACCGCATTGAACCTTTGTATAGAGGCCGATGAAAAAGGAATTTGGGAAGATTTTGGAGTGGAGATCATTGGGGTGGATATCGATGCCATCAATATAACGGAGGATCGTGAAAAGTTTAGGGAATTGATGCTGAAAATAGGAGTGGGGATGCCTCCTCAGGCTTCCGCGACATCGTTCCTAAAAGGAAAGGAAATTGCCCAGGAGTTCGGTTTTCCATTAGTAATACGTGCTTCTTTTACCTTGGGTGGTGCAGGGGCAGGTATTGTTTACGAGCCAGAACACTTTGACGATATGTTGAGCCATGGTTTGGAAGTTTCCCCGATTCACGAGGTAATGATCGATAAGGCCTTGATGGGCTGGAAAGAATATGAGTTGGAGCTACTACGTGACAAAAATGACAACGTGGTCATCATCTGTACCATCGAGAATATGGACCCGATGGGTATCCACACAGGGGATTCCATCACCGTTGCACCAGCAATGACCTTATCCGACAGAACGTTTCAGCGTATGAGGGATATGGCCATCCACATGATGCGTAGTATAGGGGACTTCGCAGGTGGATGTAACGTGCAGTTTGCAGTGAGCCCAGATGAGAAAGAAGATATTATTGCCATCGAGATCAACCCAAGGGTTTCCCGTTCATCGGCATTGGCATCAAAAGCAACAGGATATCCGATTGCAAAAATCGCCGCAAAATTGGCGATAGGGTATACATTGGATGAATTGGACAACCAGATTACCAAGTCCACATCAGCCTTGTTTGAGCCTACTTTGGACTACGTTATCGTAAAAATACCACGTTGGAATTTTGATAAATTTGAAGGATCTGATAGAACCCTAGGTCTTCAGATGAAGTCCGTTGGGGAAGTAATGGGTATCGGGCGTTCGTTTCAAGAGGCCTTGCACAAAGCCACCCAATCCCTCGAAATAAAACGGAATGGACTGGGTGCCGATGGTAAAGGGTACAAAGATTACGAAACCATCATTGAAAAATTAAAAGTGCCGAGTTGGGACAGGGTATTTGTTATCTATGATGCCATTCAGCTTGGAATTCCATTAAAGCGTATACACGAAATCACCAAGATAGATATGTGGTTCCTTAAACAGTACGAGGAATTACATTACTTGGAGCAGGAAATATCAAAATACACCATTGAGAGCTTGCCAAAAGCATTGTTGCTGGAAGCTAAACAAAAAGGTTTTGCTGATAGACAGATTGCCCATATGTTGGATTGCTGGGAAAGCGAAGTGCATAGCAAACGTATGGACTTGAACATAAACCGCGTGTACAAACTGGTTGATACCTGTGCCGCAGAGTTTAAGGCCGTAACTCCGTACTATTATTCCACTTTTGAAGAAGAAATAGAGACACCCGATGGTGAACGCTATGTGGCCAACGACAGTGTGGTTACCGATAAGAAAAAAATTGTTGTATTGGGTTCAGGACCTAACCGAATAGGTCAAGGAATCGAGTTCGATTATTGCTGTGTGCACGGAGTGTTGGCGGCAGCTGAATGTGGTTACGAGACCATCATGATCAACTGCAATCCAGAAACCGTTTCCACTGATTTTGATACGGCGGATAAATTATACTTTGAGCCCGTATTCTGGGAGCATATTTACGATATTATCCTTCACGAAAAACCAGAAGGTGTGATTGTACAGTTGGGAGGGCAAACCGCATTGAAGCTTGCTGAAAAACTGGACAAATACGGAATCAATATTATCGGCACCAGTTTTCAATCCTTGGATTTGGCCGAGGATAGAGGAAGTTTCTCCAATTTGCTGAAAGACAACGACATTCCTTACCCAAAGTTCGGTGTGGCCGAAACAGCTGACGAAGCTTTGGATTTGGCAGAGGAATTAAAGTTCCCATTGTTGGTAAGACCATCTTATGTATTGGGTGGCCAAGGAATGAAAATCGTGATCAACAAAGAAGAACTGGAAGCCCATGTGGTTGATTTGTTAAGAAAAATACCAAATAACAAACTGTTGTTGGATCATTACTTGGATGGCGCCATTGAAGCAGAGGCTGATGCCATTTGCGATGGGGAGGATGTGTACATTATTGGAATTATGGAGCACATTGAACCTTGCGGAATCCACTCAGGGGACTCTAATGCCACATTGCCACCATTTAACTTAGGTGAATTTGTTTTGCAACAGATTAAAGACCACACTAAAAAGATTGCGTTGGCCCTTAACACAGTTGGTCTAATCAATATTCAGTTTGCGGTTAAGGATGATATTGTTTACATCATCGAAGCTAACCCAAGGGCGTCCCGTACGGTTCCATTCATCGCAAAGGCATACAAAGAACCTTATGTGAACTATGCCACCAAAGTGATGCTGGGTGAAAAGAAAATCAAGGATTTTGACTTTAAACCGCACTTGGATGGGTATGCCATCAAACAGCCTGTGTTCTCTTTCAATAAGTTCCCTAACGTGAACAAAAACTTGGGTCCGGAAATGAAGAGTACCGGGGAGAGCATCCTGTTCATCGATAGCTTAAAAGATGATGAGTTCTATAACTTGTACGCAAGAAGAAAGATGTACTTGAGCAAGTAAGAAAGCCAAGATTGAAAATAAAAAAGGCCGCTATTAGCGGCCTTTTTTTATTTGATGTTCCTTTTAGTTGTTTTCTGATTCCAATTTAAGTAATCTTTCCTGTAACGATAGGATTAATTTGTTCTGTTCCGATAGTTTTTTGTTGATTTCTTTCAGGCTTTCTATTTCTTTTTGTTGCTGAATGGAATGTAGGGTGAGTTCTTCAATTTTTTGCAACAAGGTTGCGTCCATTTCCCCAAGATTTATACCATTGTTTTTTATCTCCTCGGCACTTGGGACATTAGGAAGATGACCGTTTTTCTTTATGTAAGCTTCAATTTCCATTAAACTTTGAAGATCAAAGCCTTTATCAAAAACAAAGTCTGGCCAGTTGCCCTCAAGTTCCACTTTAACACCTTCAGCAACCATATTACCGCCCACAGCAAGCATATAGCCTTGGGTATTAGTTGTTCCGATACCAACATTTCCTGTGGTGTAAGAAATATCATTGCCACTCGAGTCCCAAGGAGATGAAGCTGAGGTTAGAGGGGAGCCGTTTACAAGAATATTTGTGGCATTTAAAGTAGCTACCTCGACATCCCCGGTGGTATATGAAATATCGTTTCCAGAAGTAGTCCATGGAGAAGACCCAGAAGGCAAAGGAGAACCATTGATCAGGATATCTGTTGCATTTATTGTTCCATCAACATCCAAGGCATATCCAGAGGCAGCTGTTCCAATTCCAATATTCCCTGTAGTGTACGAGAGGTCATTCCCCGTTACTGTCCAAGGCGATTCATTATTTTCGAGAGGAGTACCATTTAAAAGGATTTCAGTGGCATTTAGAGTGGCTACATCGACATCTCCAGTGGTAAAAGAGATATCACTTCCCGCAATGGTCCAAGGGGAGGGTGAGTTCTCCAATGGTGTTCCGTTAAGAAGAATGTTTGCAGCATTCAAGGTTGTAACGCCCACCTCTCCAGCGGTGTAGGATAGATCGGTTCCAGCAATGTTCCATGGAGATGAGACGACTTGGGCTCCATTTAATTGTATGCTGGTTGCATTCAAATTTGCTACATCGACATTACCAGTAGTATAGGATATGTCATTTCCTGCTGTTATCCATGGAGAAGGAGAATTTTCCAGAGGAGTTCCATTGAGCAAAATGCTTGTTGCGTTCAAGGTTGTAACGCCCACCTCTCCAGCGGTGTAGGATAAATCGGTTCCAGCAATGTTCCATGGCGATGAGACGACTGTGGTTCCATTTAATTGTATGCTGGTTGCATTCAAATTTGCTACATCCACATTACCTGAGGTGTAAGATATATCTGTTCCCGAAGTCACCCATGGTGAAGGCGAACCCTCCAAAGGTGTACCATTTAGCAAAATGGTTGTTGCATTCAAAGTGCCCGAGATATCCAATTCATAATTAGGAGTGTTGGTTCCTATACCCACATTACCGCCAGAATAAAAAATATTGTTTCCATTTAGGTTCCAAGGAGAGCTTTGCATAGGGGTGCCGCCTACCAACAAGCTGGTAACGTTAATTTCCGTGGCATTTAGGGCTCCATTTACATCCAAGGCATAATTGGAATCAGGGGATAATGTTCCAATGCCAACTGTTCCAGATGCTGGAAATGAGTTTTGTCCATAAGAAAATGCACAGAGCATTAGGGCCAAAACTGTATAAAGTGGGGTTAACTTTTTCATGATAATTACTGGGTTATTTTCAAAAGGATATCTTTTTGTTTATATAGAAATACCATTATTCATATTCCCTTAGTTCAAAGGATAGGTTTTCAAAATTATCTGCAAAGACATTGACTCCATTTTGGAGCTCCAATCTTATTTGGTTATTACTTTCTAAAGTACCTCTAACTCCGGTATGAGTGGTTGGGGTACTAAAAAAGATGACTGTCTTACTTATATCAATTGGGATATCCAGTGTTCCGAGGTAAATACCCTGTGATTGCCTTGTCCATGTGATGGTAAGGTTTAAACTATTTTCCAACACTTGCACTGTAGGATCATCCGTGCCGGTTTGACTGATCAAGGAGGCGTAACTTTGGTATGAAAAATCACTGGCATCTCCATTACATAGATATTCGGAAGTGGTTACCTCATCAACATCCAGAGTGCCATTATTGTTAATGTCGAGACCCACATCCAGCCTATACCCTCCGTTTGTACAATTGACGCCTGGTTGCTCAATAACGGTATTTATTAAACTTGTTAACCCATTCGATGGGTCCGTATTGCAGACGAATTCGGAAGAAGTTACCTCATCTGGGTCAAGGATACCATTTTGATTAACGTCGAGTCCAAAATCCAATCTAAAACCTCCATTGGTACAATTACTTCCAGGTTGTTCAGAGGCAGTGCTTACCAAGCTGTTCAACCCATCCGAACCATCCGAACCATCCAATCCGTCAATTCCGTCCATACCATCCAATCCATTTGTACCGTCTTCTGGACTACAGGCTACAACCGACAAAAGGATAAATACAAGGGAAGCAAGCTTAAGAGGTAATTTTTTTTTCATGGGGCCAAAAGATGTGATTTATAATTTGGCAAATTTAGAAAAATCGAAATCAGAAATGCTTGTGAACAGATAGAAGGTACAATAAATCAGTTGAAATGCATTAGTATCAAAATACATTTCAGAGAATAAGTTTAAATGATTCGGCAATCGTTTTAAAGGTTTTTTTGTGCTCCTCTTTTTGGTTTTTTAAGGTCCAGCACATGATCATATACACCTTTTCACCGCCATCGACAAAGGTTAAAAAATAGGAGATTTCATTGTCCAGACCATTCACCTTCGCATCCAACTCCAAAGCTTCAGCAACCAAACCATGTATTTTGATGGATTCCGGTTCTGATTTTCCAATGATTTCTGTGGTTCTCGAAAGTATTTTTATTCTAGCGTCCCTGTAATTCTGTATCACGGAAAGATGATCATCGTATTGCTTCAAATCCCGATAGACTTCCTCGAATCCTTTTTTTGGTTCATCAATTACAATAACGTAGGCTTCACGACGTAAACTTTGATATTGTAATGATGCCTCTTCGTTCAATCCAGTAGTGCCATTCATGAACTTTGGAATGCTAATGCTGTAATCCCCATCAATGGAAACTGTATGGAAGGCGTTTTTTTCTAAACTTGTACCTTCCTTTTTTTGGTCGGCATCCTTACAAGAGACCATCTGGAGCAGTAATGCCAGAAAGATTACAGAAAAACGGTTGTTCATATGGAAGTCTTTGTTTTTCAAGCTCCCCTAAGATAGGGTTTTCAAAGATTTGAACCAATTTCATTGGTACTTGAAAAAAAATGATGATTTCACCTATTTTTATAGCTATTGATTTACCCAAAAAGAATCCCCATTCACAATAGTGAACCGGGATTTTGATTATATGTTCTTCAAAAAAAAGGAATCTATTTAAGGCTATTTAAGACGATAAAAGCACTTCTATTCAGTCTTGTGAACCTCCAATTCAATTTCAATCATAAATTCCGGAAGTGCCAATTCCTTGACTCCAAGCCAAGAACCTGCAGGAAAGTTTTTAGTATAGATGGTGCCTCTATAGGCTGCATTTTCAATAAAAGAAGCCATATCTGTGGTGAATATATTTTCCACGACAACATCGTCAAATGTGCAACCATAATGATTTAATATTTTTTCCAAATCGGTGTAGCAATTCTTCATTTGTTGTCCTAAATCACCAATAGCCGTAGGATTCCCTTCATCATCCATACTTACAGCACCAGAAATTTTTATATCATTTCCAATTTTTACGGCGTGGGAATATCCATATCCTTGTTCAAGTTCAGGTCGAAGTTGAAAGTATTCTGGTTTTTTTGATTCTACAACGGTAATCTCTTCTTCAATTTCTTTGGTGGGTTCTTTTTTGTTTTGTTTACAACTTTGAAATGTCAGCGCTGTTGAGCTTAAGACTATAAGTAAGATGAGTCGGTAGTTGCGATTGTTTGCATTTTTCATATAAATATTCGTTTAATTTTTATTTTACCATTGCTGAATCTAGAGCCTGACTTGGCAATGGAAGTTCTGTTACAGGCGCATCCCAGACCACTTTCCACTCACCGTCCAATTTTTCCCAGAGCACCATATAGTTGCCTTTATCTTCCATGGCTGGGATGGGAGAGGTCTCGTTTGGTGTGAATGTCATGGTGTATTTCCCATATTCAGTGGCTAAATCACCGCTGGCCTTTACTTCTTGGGTGTTTAGATCGAATTCCCATTGTCCAAACTGGATGTTTTGTTTCCACGCAGCTTTATAGTTCTCAATCCCAACAATGGCAGGTTGGTTGGGCATAAACTGAATGCAATCATCGGCAAAATGGGTGGCAGCGGAGTCAATCATGCCCGAAGCATAAAACCCTTGAATCTGCTCATTTTTCTCTTCAATGATTTTTTGTATCTGTGCAGAATATTCTTCACCCGTTTTGGGCTCAGGCGTGGGTTGGTCACAACTAGCAGCAAAAATAATGGTCAACAATGCTGAAATACTGAGTACGAACTGATGTTTCATAATGATATAGTTAAAGGGTTGTTTGCTCGTTTTGATTTGTGTAGGGGGAACTATATCAAATATTTATTTTACTCCACGACCAAAGACGATGCAAGTTCCCTGTGCAACTTCCATTCGCCATCTTCGGTTTTTTTCATAATTACCATAAAAGTGTCCTCCATTTCATGAACGGTTCCATTTTCATCGGTATAGAACACGGAGCTTACCCCAAAATCATAGGCCATGGTATCGGACAATATGACGGTTTCCTTGGGATTCATTTTAATACTGTCATATCGAAATTTGTTTCCGTGTTGTTCTCTCAACTTTCTGTAGGCTATCCAGTCTTCGCTACCGGGACCTATCGAAATCATATCGTCGGTGGTGAATTTGCCCAGGTCACCGTACCGTCTTTCCCTAACAGTTTGTTCAAAGGATTTCCGAACCTGTTCAATTCTGGCCAGCTCGGCTTCCACATCGATTTCATTGTTCTGGACAGGCTCTACAACCGCCTTGTCCTGTTTTTTTGCACAGGAAATCAAGGCACAGATAAATAGTAGCAATATTGTTTTTCCCATTTTTAAATGAACTTTCATTCTTCTCCTTTGTATTTATCGAACCATGCCAGCACACTTGCAATTTTGGCTATCAAATTACTGGGTTTATTTGCGATTCCATGCGAAGCCCCAGGAATACGGACCATGGCTGTTTCTACATTTTCCAATTTTAGAGCGGCATAAAATTGTTCGGATTCAGCTATCGGAGTTCTGTAATCTTCTTCTCCTGTCAATAACATAGTTGGAGTTGTCACATTACCGACGTAGGTTAGGGGAGAGCGTCTCATGTAGTTTTCTGGATCTTCCCAAGGCTTTTTACCGAACCAATATTTGGAGAAGAATTGCACGCCATCGGCATAGAGCACAAAGCTAGTCCAGTTGATTACGGGTTTTGCCACAACGGCTGCCTTAAATCGGTCGGTTTTGCCCACTATCCAAGCAGTGAGCACACCACCACCGGAACCTCCGGTGACAAACAAATTTTCTTCATCCACATAGCCTTTTTCCAAAAGGGCATCCACACCTGACATCAGATCTTCATAGTCATGGTTGGGATAGTCGTGGTGGATGAGGTTTCCAAATTCCTCGCCATAGCTTGTACTTCCACGAGGATTGGTATAGAGCACTACATAACCCTCTGCTGCATAAGCCTGAATCTCGGCTGAATACACTTCCCCATAACTGGTAAAAGGACCGCCATGAATTTCAAGAATCATCGGATACTTTTTGGATGGGTCAAAATCGGGAGGGGTTACCACCCATCCTTGTATTTTTCGTTGATCATAGCTGGATTCCCACCACATTTCTTCAACGTTGCCCAATTTTTTAAAGGAGAACAGGTCGTCGTTCACAACGGTCAAACGTTTGGCACTTCTGGTATCTGCCGCACCTAAATCGGATGGATGACTTGTATCTCCCTGAGTGTAGGCAAATTTGTTGTTGTTTGAAGCTGAAAAACTAGCTGCGTTGTAAGGTCTGCCCAAAGATAGTCCACCCAATCCGTTAGTGATGTTGTCAACTTTGCCCGATAGGCTCATGGAGGCCAACTTCCCAACACCTTGGTCGGTGTAGCTAAAATAGAACCCATTGCCTTTGCTGTTCCAGGCCATATCCTCCACATCGCGGTCAAAATTGCCGGAGACCATTTGGGAGCCAGAGCCATCAATGTTCATAACATATAATTGGGTGAGCTGATAGCCTTGCAAACGGTCGTCGTAACCCAAATAGGCAATTTTAGAACCATCTGGCGATAAAACTGGGTTCGAATCTGGTCCATAGCGATTGGTGAGTGGAATTGCCAAACCGGTATTAATATTTATTTTGTAAATCTCACTATCAGCTGGCTCCATTTCTTCCTCTTTATGGAAGTTGGCGCTAAAATATAGATGCATATTGTCTTTTGCCCAAATAGGACCACCGTGATCAAACTCGGAAAAAGTCAACTGTTTAGGTGTCCCTCCTGTGATGGGTAGAGTGAACAATTGAGAGTTACCTCCTTTATAATACCCCGCACCATCACCACGGTAGTTCATTTTGTCAATGTATTTTGGCGGCTTGTTCCATTTGGCTCCTTCTGGCTTTCCGGGCATTTTAATAATGGATTTATTGGCCTCGGGCACAAACATGTTAAAAGCTACGTATTTGTCATCATAGGACCAAGAAACAGAACCTGGTGATTGCGGAGTATTGGTAAGGGCCATGGTTTCCTTGGTATCCAACCACATCAGGTATAGTTTCATTTTATCATCTGCCATATTGGATTTAAAAACGATTTTTGTGCCATCGTGTGACCATCTTGGAGCAAAATCGTTATGATTACCCGTAGTCAGTGGGCGGTTGTTGGAGCCATCAAAATTGATGATCCATAGATTGGAAAGATTCCGATCCGTCATCACATCCTTAAAATTTCGAACATAAATTATCCGAGATCCATCGGGTGAAATCTGGGGGTCGGAAACATATTCCATGTTAAATATGTCCAATAACTCCAGATTGGACTGCACTTGGCCAAACCCTAAAGGGGTTATCGCTACAAAAAGTAGCATGGTGGCGAGTAATTTTTTCATAAAGTTGGTATTTAAGGTTATGTTTTTAAAAAGACATTATCTTTTGTAATAATTATCCTGGTTTATCCGTGTTTTTTTCCTGATCGATATGGACTGTTGGTATATTGACAATTTCAAAAGTGGCCGAGGCCAATATGACTTTCCCATTGGTTTTTTGAATTCTCTTACCAATTTCTTCATTAAGAAGGTGTTTTGTAATCCTTCTTTTTTTATAATCTACAATATACCTTAAATTAAACTGAACCCAATTATCTGTCATGGTAATGGCAAGTGTTGGGTCGACTTGGGCATCTTCGATATAGTATTTGTTCACGACATCTTTCCACTCTGCTATGGAGTTTTGCACATATTCGGATAACATTTCCTGTGCAACCGTAATGACAATATTTTTGGCCAGCTCCAAATCAGAACCGTACCTAATGGGTAAATTGAATTCATCCCATACAAATGGAAAATCTGAGGAATAATTATAAACGGGCCCTTTAAAGACGAAGGCGTTGCTCAACTTAACGATGCGTCCGCTATAATTATCGCTGGACACCCATTCACCGATTTCCATCATGGTGGTATACATACTATCAATATCGATAACATCTCCTTTAATGCCATTCAATTCTATTCGGTCGCCAGGTTTGTAGACTCGCACAAAAAAGATATAAAAAGAACCTGCAATACTTAATATCAACTCTTGGAGGGTAATCGTAATCCCAGCGGTGAGAAGCCCCATGGCAAGACCAAAATCCTTAATGCTGCCGGTAAAATAGGAGATGGTTATCAAAACAATAAACAGGTAACCTGCTACTTGAATGGCTTTTTGGGCCTTATATTTAACGGAGTTGTCGTGAAGGTTTTTCTTCATCCACCGTCGTGTCCATGTAATAAGTATAAATACCAGAACAACCCATGCCAAGTATTTAAGGACACTTGAGGTGAGAGCTTGATTAGCGAACCAATCTTTTAAATTTTCAAATAGTTCCATTTGGACACACTACGATTGAAACTCCAAAAAAACTGACCTATTGAAGGGGTGTTCGGCCGTGTTTTGCTTGAAACACCTAAAAATAAGGATTTTATATTCTTCTCAATTGATTTGCAGATAATCTAGAGTGCAAAATAATCCAGTGTGAAAACGATTGGTCAATAGGTGGTGGTCATATTCTCGTCCACGCAGATGATAAAATCAGCCACATTACGGTTTTCATCTTCCAATGTGTGCACATTTTTCTGTGTTACTGTGGAGATAGTACCGTATTCCAAATCGGGTCGGTCCAATTGTAGATACCAGAGAATACCTTCATAATCATTGGAGTGATAAGCTCCGTTGTAATGTATAAACAATGAGCCATCCTCGTAATTTTGAAGTATAAAATGGGCCATGGTTGCATCTTTTATGGCTTGTGCCATCACCAAAGTGGGGCTGCCGTGGTCCCCCATCATTTTTAGGATGTTTTGATAACCTGGCAACTCCGGGTCATAAGCTATGGGCAATGGAGCAATCCACTCTTTTTCTTGGGCAGGGAGTGAGTCCAAGGCTTCAAAACCACCTTTGTACACCATGCTAGCATAGCGCCTAGGAACGTTGGAGGCCACAAACACCAAACTACTGTCCTTGGCGAAGTCCACCAAAGGTGCATAATCCGTTTTGTGGTTGTTCCAGAGGCGTGCAGTGGAATCCAAGGCTTTGTAATCTATTTTGCCCAACAGATAATTGTTGAGTTCGTCTTGGTTGTCCGCTTCGATCATTTCGGCCCCTAGAATAAGTTTTCTTTTGCCATGTAGGTCTGCGGTAAGCTCATATTGCAACCAATGCGCAATGGGATTGTTGTGCAACTCCCCAAACAATACCATGTCCTTTTTTTCAAGGGTCTTGAGCATTTTTTTGTACGACACTTTTTTCCCTTTGGCGTTGTAAATAACGTAAGGTTCCTTTTGAGCCTTAACGGTTAAAAGAGTTAAGGAAAATGCAAAGAGTAATAAGACTTTTTTCATTTGAATTGATTTTACTTCTCCCACTCCGTATGGAAAATACCTTCACGATCTAGACGCTCGTAGGTGTGCGACCCAAAGTAATCGCGTTGTGCCTGAATCAAGTTCAACGGTAGTCGGCTACTGGTATAGGCATCAAAATACGTAAGGGCATTGGACAATCCTGGCAGTGGAATACTATTTGTGGCTCCATAACTTACCAATTCCCTTGCGGCATCGACCGTGCTTTGCACTTTTTCCACAAAGGAAGGGGAGAGCAATAGGTTCTGCAAATCTTTATCAGTTTGATAGGCTTCGGTTATATCGGCCAACATCGCGGCACGGATAATACAGCCTGCACGCCATATTTTGGCAATTTCTCCCAATTCCAGTTCATAACCGTATTCCTTGGAGGCATCGCCCAATTGGTGCATGCCCTGCGCATAGGTAATAATGAATGCAAAATACAACGCTTGCTCCGCTTTTACAGTAAAGTCTTCTTTGTCCACTGCTTTTGGAGTAGGGCGGTCGTACAATTCATCTGCTTTAATTCTTTCTTCTTTCAATGCCGATATTTCACGCATGCTGACCGCAATATCGATGGTGGGCACGGGAATGCCCAAGTCCATTGCATTTTGCGAGGTCCACTTTCCAGTTCCCTTTTGCTTCGCCTTGTCCAAAATCATATCCACAAGGTCATTATCCGTTAAATCATCTTTTTGATCAAAGATTTCAGAAGTGATTTCCACTAAAAAGGATTGCAGACGTCCCTCGTTCCACTCGGAATATGTTTTATGGAGCTCATCATTGGTAAGTCCACCTGCTTTTTTTAGGAGGTCGTAAATCTCGGAGGTCAACTGCATCAAACCATATTCGATGCCATTGTGTACCATTTTCACGTAGTTCCCCGCTGATTTAGGTCCTAAGTAGGCCACACAAGGTTCACCTTTGTATTTGGCGGAAACAGCCTCAAAAATAGGTTTTACGTGCTGGTAGGCTTCTTTGGAACCTCCTGGCATTATACTAGGGCCTTTTCGAGCTCCTTTGGCACCACCGGAAACACCGGCACCAAAAAAGTTGACGCCTTTTTCTTTTAAATAAGCTTCACGACGGTCGGTATCGGTATAAAAGGAGTTTCCACCATCAATAATAATATCGCCTTCGTCCAAATGCGGTAGCAATCCTTCGATTACACTATCCACAATTTTTCCAGCAGGTACCAACAACATGATTTTTCGGGGAGTTATCAGTGACTGAACAAAGGTTTTTACATCGGAAGAGGCATTCACTTTGTCGGGGTCCCCACCTTCTTTGATCAACGCACTTACCTTTTCCTCATCCAAATCGTTTCCAAATGCGGTAAATCCGTTATCGGCCACATTCAAAATAAAATTACGTCCCATTACTCCAAGGCCCACAAGGCCAAAATCATATGTATCCGCCATTATATATTTTTCTTCTTCTTTTGATGTTAAGACAACCCTAAGGTTGTGATTTGTTGAAATACGAACCTAAAATAAACCTTATATTCGTGATGCTCAAAAATATTGACATCATATTGGAATGAAGGTGTCAATATGGGTATAACTCGCCAGAAACCTGAAATACTATGAAAAAGACAGAGAATCAGATGCTCGTTATTTTTGGAGCATCGGGTGATTTGACAGCAAGAAAGCTGATACCATCCTTGTTTAACTTATACTTGGCCAAACAATTACCAGAAAACTTTGTAGTACTTGGGGTCAGCAGGAGCGACCTTTCCGACCAGGCTTTTCGCGACCGCGTTGTGTATAAAAGTGATTATTTGAAAGAAAAGATCAAGGATCTTAAGGAGAGTGAAGTAAAGGGTTTTGCGGACAAATTGTTTTATGAGGATTTGGGTGATAGCTACGATACGGATTACGATACTTTGAGAAAGCGCGTAGAGCAACTAAAGGAAGAACACAGCACCTCCGGAAATATCATTTATTACTTGTCCACGCCCCCTACCTTGTACGAAACTATAGCCCATAACTTATCCGATGCAGGTATGAACACCCAAAACAATGGATGGAAACGCTTGGTGGTGGAGAAGCCTTTTGGATACAGTTTGGAGACCGCTAAAAAGTTGAATAAGGGGATTCACCAATATTTTAAAGAGAACCAGATATATAGAATCGACCATTATTTAGGGAAAGAGACGGTTCAAAACCTATTGGTTACCCGTTTTTCCAACAGTATTTTTGAACCACTTTGGAACCGTAACTACATACAACATGTAGAAATCACCAATGCAGAAAGTGTGGGAGTGGAAAAGCGCGGAGGCTATTACGACAAGTCCGGTGCCCTTCGGGATATGTTTCAGAACCACCTGTTGCAAATTGTTTCGTTGGTGGTTATGGAACCACCAATTGGTTCTGATGCCGAAGAAATCCGGAACGAAAAAGTAAAGGCCCTGAAGTCTTTACGAATAATGACGGAAGAAAAAGAGCTCTTTGAAAACACCATACGGGCACAATATGTATCATCCAAAGTGAATGGTGAAAAAGTAAAGGGATATCGAGAAGAAGATGGGGTAGACCCAAATTCTACCACCGAAACCTATGCCGCCATTAAATTTTACGTTGATAACTGGCGCTGGCATGGGGTTCCTTTTTATGTAAGGACGGCAAAGCGCATGCCAACCAAGGTAACAGAAATCGTAATCCACTTTAAAAAACCTCACCACCAAATTTTTAGGGGCTCAGGAATGCAAGAAATGGACAATAAACTGATTGTCCGTATTCAACCCGATGAAGGAATATTGATCAAGTTCGGGGTTAAAGTACCCGGTCAAGGATTCAAAGTGGAAAGAGCAAACCTTGATTTTTACTACTCCAGTTTGGCAGAAACCTATGTTATGGAAGCTTACGAACGTTTACTGTTGGATGCCATGCAAGGTGATGCCACTTTATATGCAAGGGCAGATGAGGTGGAGGCAGCCTGGGAATTCGTAGACCCGATTTTGAACTACTGGAACAGTGGCAAGGATGTTCGGATGTATGGATACGCCGCAGGTGCCTGGGGGCCTGAAAATGCAGATGGTCTAATAGAGGGAGATGGCTATTGGCGGAATCCAAGCGAGAACTTGGCGGAAGACCCCGGTTATTGCGTAATCTGCTAGATACGATTATCAATAAGCAATAGACAATGAACAATTCTCTGTTCGAGATGTCATCCTGGGCGCAGCCGAAGGAAACATCGAGAACCAAAAATTAATTCAACATGAATTTGAAAATATATAAAGACAAACAAGAGGTAGCAGAACGGTTTTCCAGCTATTTTGTAGATCAACTAAAAAATAAAGACGCTTTTCACGTGGCATTGTCGGGAGGAAGCACACCAAAGATAGTTTTTGATGTGCTGGCCGAGAATTTTGCGGGCAAAGTGGATTGGAGCAGCGTGCATTTTTATTGGGGAGACGAGCGTTGTGTTCCTCCCTCGGATGATGAGAGCAATTATAAAATGACGGTGGAGCACCTATTTTCCAAAATCGAAGTGCCCAAAGAGAACATCAACCGGATTTTGGGTGAAAAAGACCCCGTTAACGAAGCCATGCGATATGCCAATCTATTGGAAATTGATTTGGATAGGGTAAATGGTATACCGCAATTTGATTTGGTCATATTGGGAATGGGCGATGACGGTCATACCGCCTCGATTTTTCCTCACGAGATTGAGTTGTGGGATTCCAAAGATCATTGCGTGGTAGCCACCCATCCCGATTCGGGCCAAAAAAGAGTTTCCATTAACGGGAGGGTCATCAATTCAGCCAAAGAAGTGGCCTTTTTGGTCACAGGAGCATCAAAAGCAGAAAAAGTGAAAGCCGTTGTTGAAAAAACCGAAGGCTCCGATGCATACCCTGCATCTTTGGTTAATCCATCATCGGGGAATTTAGTTTGGTTTTTGGATGAGGAGGCCGCAGCAAATCTCAATCAAAATCCATCTTAACGTTTTCGCCCTTTAAAAACTCTAAGTATTCGTTTACTTTAAAGTTATTCGACTCGTATTTGGTATCACGTTTAAAAGCAGACTGTTTACGCTCCTTACTGCGTGCAAATCGACGGATATCCTGTTTGGTCTTTAAAATAAGTCCGGGTACCGGTTTGTTTTTGCCATCATTCCCTTTGGCCACCATGGTAAAATAGGACGAGTTGCAATGTTTGACTTCTCCTGTGGTCACATTTTCAGATTCAACGCGTACGCCAACAACCATAGAAGTTTTCCCAGTATAATTAATGGAAGCTTTTAGTGTAGCCAATTCCCCCACTTCAATGGGGTTCAGGAAATCCACCCGGTTTACCGAAGCGGTAACACAATAGCTTTGTGAATGTTTGGAGGCACAGGCAAAGGCTATTTGGTCCATGAGGTTGAGAATGTGTCCACCGTGTACCTTGCCACCAAAATTGGAGTGGGAGGGAAGCATTAATTCAGTGATGGCAACTCTACTTTCTCTGGATGATTTGAACTTCTTCATATTAATTCCTAAAAATCGGTGACTTTTCAGATTTTACTTCTGTGATAAAATATTTGGTGTCGCCCAACCAGAAAAATGTGGCATAGCGTTCTTTGTAGGTAACTTTGATGTACTGGCCCTGGTACTCTTTCATTTTTTCAATGATTTCCTTTTCACCGTCTTCCACGGAAAACGAAAATACATTGGTGCCGGACAACCCTTGACTGATCTGTCCTTCCCATGTTTTTACCAAAACCCCTTTTCTGCTGAATTTAATAAGCTCCCCAGAACGATATCCCTCGCTATAGGGCACATAATAAATGAAAGCAAGATACCCCACAAAACCAACAAGGATGGCTGTGATAAAAATGGTCAGGAATTTTTTCATGGTCCGTGTTTCTAATTAAGTTCTTCATAATCGTCCTCGTGGGCGCGTTTTAAAATGGGTTCGGGAAGCGATTTTTTAGCTTTTGCCCCCATTTTCTTCAATTTTTCGATGGTTGTGACAATGTTGCCACGTCCTTCGACCAATTTGTTCATGGCTCCACGGTATTCACTTTTGGCCTCATCCATCTTTTTCCCCACTTTGGTCAAGTCAGTGACAAAACCTTCAAATTTATCGTAAAGAGCACCTGCTTGTCGCGCAATTTCGATAGCGTTACGTTGCTGCTTCTCGTTGCTCCACATCGAATCAATGGTCCTGAGTGTGGCCAATAGCGTGGAAGGCGTAACGATAACAATATTTTGTTCAAATGCTTTATTGTACAGGGAATTGTCCTCGTTTATGGCAATGGCAAAGGCAGGTTCTATTGGTACGAACATCAACACAAAATCAGGACTCTCCATCTCGTAAAGGTCTTCGTATTTTTTGGAGGAGAGCTGTTCCACGTGCCTACGAAGAGAGTTGATATGATCCTTCAAGAATTTGGGCCTGTCCTCTTCTTCTGCGTTGGTGTAGCGCTCATAATCTGTTAATGAAACCTTGGAATCCACCACCATTTTTTTGCCATCGGGCAGGTGTATGATCACATCGGGCATTACCCTACTACCATCTTCGCGTTTAAAGCTTTGTTGTACACTGTATTCCCTATCCTTCTCTAGGCCAGACTTTTCAAGCACGCGCTCCAAGACCAATTCGCCCCAATTTCCTTGCATTTTGCTATCGCCTTTTAAGGCTTTGGTCAGGTTTTCTGCTTCTTGGGTTATTTTCAGGTTTTGTTGTTGTAAGCTTTCGAGTTGTTGTTTCAAGGAGGAATTGATGCTGATGTTTTCCTTTTGCGATTTTTCCACCTTTTCCTCGAACTCCTTGATTTTTTTGTTGAGGGGCGTTAGTATGTTTTCAATGTTCTCTTTGTTGCTTTTGGTAAATTTTTCACTTTTCTCGTCCAAGATTTTGTTGGCCAGGTTTTCAAATTCCTTGGTAAACTTTTCTTGAAGTTTTTCAACCTCCTCCTTTTGCTCCTTGTTCTTTAGTTGAAGGTTTTCCAAATCGGCTTGATAACGCACAATTTGATTGCTCTGCTGTTCTTTTTCACGTTGCAGTTGTTTTTGCTCTTCATCACTGAGTAACAATTTATCGTTCAGGGATTTAATGGTAGCGTTCAATTGCTGTTCTCGTTCTCCCCAAACACTCTCGGTGGACTTGGTTTTCAATTTTTGAATGTACATCCCCGCAAAGAGGCCAATGGCCAAAGCGACGATGCCAATAATTACATAGATAAGTTCCGTGCTCATGAAAAAGTTTCTGAAGGATAAAGATAACGGATTCCGTTTGATGCCGAAATGGAAAGTGTACTTACTTATTCACTTTAAAAGAACCGGTTTTACCATCAAACTGCACCATTTCCGAAGGAAACAATTGGTCAAAGTGTTTTTGTTCGATGAGTTGACAAGGATCTCCGAAAGGATGGTCCTTTCCATCTAAAATCAATATTCGGTCGCATAACTGAATGGCCAATTCAATTTCGTGCGTGGTGAACAGAATGGTTTTTTGTTTGTTGTGTGCCAATTCCTGAAGCATTTTTAAAATCTGCACTTTATGATAGAGGTCCAAATGCGTGGTGGGTTCATCCAAGAGGATCAACGATGTGTCCTGTGCCATGGCCCTTGCCACCAGAACCCGTTGTAATTGACCATCACTGAGCTCGTGACATTTATTATGTCGAAGTTCGTCCAGCAAAAAGGCATTCAAACTAGCTTGGATTTGTTGTTTGTCCTCCTTCGTCAATGTGCCCAACCAGTTGGTGTAGGGCTGCCTTCCCAAAGCAATTAATTCCTGTACCGTGAGATTTTTGGAAGCAGGTTGCTCCGTCAATACCACACTAAGTTCTTTGGATAGAGCGGAAGATGTATATTTTTCCTGCGGTTTTCCATTCAAAAGTATGTTTCCGGAAAGTTTCGGTTGAAATCCGCCTAAAGTGCGTAACAAAGTAGATTTGCCGATTCCATTAATGCCCACAACGCCGCAAAGCATGCCGGCCTCCAAATCAAAATTGATGTTGTTGGCCACGGTTTTGGAACCGTACCCAATGGATAAATTGGCAATGGACAATATGTTTTTCCCGCTTTTTGCCATTAGAACATCATTTTACGTTTGCGCACCAAGAGCCATATTACTACCGGAGCACCCACGAGGGATGTAATGGCATTTATGGGCAATACGCTGGCAGAATTGGGCAATTGTGCCAAAGTATCGCACAGAAGCATTAAAATGGCCCCGTACAGCATTACGGCGGGGATCAAAACTTTGTGTTCCATGGTGTCAAAAATCTGTCTGGTCAAATGGGGAACGGCCAAGCCCACAAAAGCAATGGGTCCAGCAAATGCTGTAATGCCTCCCGCCAATACTCCAGTTGCAATAATAATGGTCAATCTGGATTTTTTTAAGGAAACCCCCAAGCTCTGCGCATAATTTTCTCCTAAAAGAAAGGCGTTCAACGATTTTATGGAGATAATACTCAGTAAAACACCCAAAGCAACAATACTTCCCAATAAAAGCAATTGATTCATGGATAGGTCGCCCACACTTCCGAAAGACCAAAAAATGAAGCGTTGTAGGTTTTCGGCACTGGAAAAATAGGCGAGCACACTTACAAGGGCAGAAGTGATACTGCCGAACATCAGCCCGATAATCAACAAGGCCATGGTGTCCTTTACCCGTTGCGCAACTATCAATACAATCAAAAGCACCAGAAAACTTCCAATACTGGCCGCAATGGCCAGAGAAACATCACCAAAAAAGGAAAAGGATGTATAGCCTGTCAACAAAGAAACGCCCATTAACAATAAGGCGGCACCCAAACTGGCCCCTGAGCTTATTCCAAGTACAAAAGGACCTGCCAAAGGATTTCTAAATAGGGTTTGCATTAAAAGTCCGCTCAGTGAAAGCCCTGCGCCCACCAAAATGGAGGTGAAGGCTTTGGGCACCCGATAATTCCATACAATATATTCCCAAGTTACTGTCTCGGGTGATGCCCCGAACAGCGTAGAAATAACATCCTTGAAAGGAATACTTACAGAACCTGAACTTATATTCAAAAGCCATGAACATAGCAGTGCCAGTGCCAAAAGGATAAAGGAAACACGATATGTCCTTGAAATTTGCATTTACTGTAACGGTTTAATGAATTTCAGTTCATGTTCCGGTAACAACTCTGGGTGCAATATTTTGATGAAATCTTTTAAGACGATGTCGGGACGGTGCTGTGCCAATTCGTAGAAAATAAGTCCTCCTTTACCCCCTTTGTCCATCGCATTGGAACACACCTTTTTGTTGGTGAAAGCGGTAAATTCTTGATGGTGCGGGTTTGCTTCGCCCAATTCCGAATAAGTGGTGTGGCCAGATGGATTAAACCAGAATTCGGCGTTTTGTGCTTTATCCAAAACCGACTCCAAACTGAGTCCAATGCTCCCTGTTTCCTTGGTGTTGCTCCATAGATAATCGGCATTGGCATCATTCAGAAATTTGGCCATCCAGCTTTCTCCTCCTGCTACATACCAAACATCCTTGTAAAGTCCACCGGTTAAAACGGTTGGTTTGGATGTTGCCTTTTTTGCCAATGCGGTGGCATTTTTATAGGAGGATTCAATTTCTGTAAAAATGCTATCGCCCAATTTTTCCTTTCCAAAAAAAGGAGCGAAGAACTTGATCCATTCAGCTTTTCCCAAAGGGGTTTGTTCTACCCAATCACCATTGTAAACTATGGGAATACCTACTCTTTCAATAACATCGTAGGCCTTGTTTTCTTCATTGATACTAAAGCCGATAATCAATTCAGGGTTTACCATAAGAACCATTTCCGTATTGAGAACATCATTCATTCCCAAATTTTTAATGTTTCCACTTTCCACTCGCTCCCTCGCTTCGGGGGATGAGATATAGTCCGTGTTTGGAAAACCCACAATGGAATTCAATTGCCCTAATTGTTTTATTGGTTCAATATGGGTGGTAGAGGTAAGCACTATCTTCTCCACAGGAGTGCCAATAATGGCATCGTATTCTCCTTTAGGGAAAGTCACTGACGGTAATTTTTCCTTCGGAACCAATACGTATTTAAAGCTATCCGCTCCTGGCCATGCTGCGGTAATTTCGATTACGGTAAAGTCACCCTCTTTTTCCACATTAAAACCGGTTGCATACTTTATGGTGGATGTTGATTTTTGGTTTTTAGAGGATTGCGATTTTTTTTCTTGATCGCATCCTACGAACAGAGCCAAGAGAAATCCCAAGAGCAGAATGGTGTACTGTTTTTTTGCCATGAGCCAAAAGTAAGATTATTTAGGTTTTGCGAAAAAAGATTAAACAGTTTGATTAGCTTTGGTCCCGAATTTTGGTTCGCACGGAGTTTCCGTGGGATTAAAAGGGAATCCGGTGCAAAACCGGAGCTGTTCCCGCAACTGTAAGCTGTGCCGAAAGGACACCGATGTTTATAGCATTGGTATTTAGTAGGTGATTGTCTCAACTTCAAAACCACTGCCCGACCGGGTGGGAAGGTAGACGGCGATACGCAAGCCAGGAGACCTGCCAGGTTCAAACAAACAATGTTAAACTTTCGGGATAAAAGTTTACGTATGCATCACATACTATTCTCCCGTTTATTCAATTAAACGAAATGAAAAGAAATCATTTATGGTTGATTACCGCTCTATTGGCGGGTAAGGGGATTTTTGCGCAAAATGTACAGCAAGATTCACTTAAAGTGCAGCAACTGGACGAGGTTGTTGTAAGCGATTCAAAATTTGAATTGAAAAGAGAAAACTCCGGTAAAACGGTGATCAAGATCACTGCCGAGGAAATGCAACGCAACCAAGGCAGAACGGTTGCGGAAATCATTAACACCAAAAGTGGTATTGAGCTAGCTGGTAGCCGTGGGCGTGACGGTGCCGTGCTAGGGGTTTATGCCCGTGGCGGTCGAGGCCGTCAGGTTTTGGTAATTATTGATGGTGTCCGTGTGTCGGACCCATCCACATTTTCTGCTGAGTATGATCTTCGATTGCTGGCGCCAAACACCATTGAATCCATTGAGATCATCAAGGGAGCGGCAAGTACACTCTATGGAACCAATGCGGTTACAGCCGTGATCAACATTATTACAAAAAAAAGCTCCAAAAAGAAGGTTTCAGGGAATTTTGAAACCAGTGTAGGGACCAATCAGACTGCCGATGACCAAAATTATAATATTGGAAGTATTCAAAATTCTGCAAACGTAAACGGTACTTTGGGCAAGTTCAATTATGGGGTTGATTTTTCCAACAGATACAAGAGTGGGCTCTCCGCAGCGGTAACACCCGAGAACGAAGAAGATGTCTTTTCGCACTTCAGTACTAATGTAAAGCTGGGTTATCAGTTTACAGAAAGCTTTGGGGTACAGATCTACGGGAGTCAGACCAAGTTTAAAAATGAATATGACGCTTCGATGGCCGAAGCACCCAATTTGGGAGAGAATGAACAGCAACGCGTTGGCCTATCATCTGAACTTGGCTATGGAAAAGGTTCCATCCACTTAAATGCAGCCTATACAGATTATGAGTCCTTTGCCAAAGACACCTTCGGTGAAAGTATAACCGAGGGAAGCAATTGGGTATTGGATGCGTACAACAAATATGTGTTTGGCGAGCAATTCCATACCATTTTGGGTGTGAACTATATAAAAGACAAGGCCATCTTTGCAGATGAAGTGGACTTCACTATTGTGGACCCCTATGCCAATGTGGTCTATGTTTCGGATTTTGGATTGAACCTGAATGCGGGTGCCAGACTGAACAATCACTCTGAATACGGGAATCATTTTGTGTACAACGTGAATCCGTCATTTGTGTTTGATACTGAAGAGGGATATATGAAATTGATGGGATCTTATGCCACATCGTACATCACACCTAATTTAACACAACTCTTCGGCGATTTTGGAGGTAACCCGGAGTTGGAGCCTGAAGAAAATTCAACCATTGAGGGTGGATTGGAATTCAAATTGAACAATTCGTTCCGAATAAGTATGGTTTATTTTGATAGAAATGAAACCAATGTTATTGGCTACGACGCCAATTTTATGAGCATCAATGTGGCCGATGAAATCGATGCCAATGGGGTAGAGGTGGAAGCTACGTGGTTGCCTTTGTTCAATTTAAGCGTAAATGCTAATTATACCTTCACGGAACGCAAAGGGGATAATGCTATCCGTATTCCCAAGCACAAAGCGAATGTGTCCTTGTGGTACCAGTTTTGCGAATCCACGGACGCTTCTTTGACCTATGCTTATACTGGCGAGCGTTTTGATACGGACTTTACAACTTATACGGATATTGCTTTAGACCCATTCTCACTGTTGAACTTTTCCATTAGACACGAACTGATAAAGGGTAAGCTTAATGTATTCTTAAACGCAAATAATTTATTGAACGAGGATTACAGGGAGTTACTCGGCTTCACGACCTGGGGAAGAAACTTTAGAGTGGGTCTCAACCTGAGCCTTTAAAAAAAAGAAAAGCGGCCAAATGGCCACTTTTTATTATTATTTATTCAATTGCAATGGTTTCTCCAAATACATATTGTCTTTTAAAATAGTTTCCAGTCTAGAGGATGTAAAAGTTTCTGCAGGCATTTCCACTGTAAAGTCTATTTTGGCAGATACCCCAGTGATTTCTTCCAGTGCACGGGCCAAAAGAGGCTCATTTACGTCTCCTAGCACACCTAGGTTGGTCAAATCCTCACCCAGTTCAATATCAGGGTTTAGACCACTTGTGTAGTCGTAGAAACCGTTTGCATTTTCATTTCTGCCCACTAAGGGTTGTAATCCCCAAGAGTTTTGAGCATTGATGTTGCCTTCGCGATTACTATTATATATAAAGGAGTTGTTAGGGTCATCCACTAAAGTAATGGAAAATTCATTTTTTCCACGAGTTGTTTCACCAATATGGATTACATCGATGTAAGGGTCAAGCCCATTCATAACCAATTCACTGGCAGAGGCGGAATCGCCAGTGGCGATAACAAAAACCCTACTCAAGTTAAGTGTGTTTATAGGGCTGGTTCCTGTAGTATTGGCAAAATAGTCCGTTAAATAGTCATCGCTCAGTTGTGCTTGAATCTTATCGTTCCAACGCTGTCTTATATAAACTTCGCTAGTGTTGGTACCATAGACCATACTGGCCAATAGGCGGGATGTGTTTACGGAACCTCCTGGATTGTATCGCATATCCAATACCAGTTCTGTTGCCCCTTCGGCTTTGAATTGTGCAAAGGCGGCATTCAAATCTTCATTAAAACTACTCAAAAAACGATTGTACATTAAGTAGGCGACTTTTGTCCCGTCGCTTGCGGTCAATGTCTCTGCGATTAAAATGGGATCCTCCACTTGGTTTTCTATTTTATTTAGGACCACCTCTTTATCACTATCAGAAATAGTATTGTTGGTCACAGTGGCCATGCCAAGTGTATAGGAGCTATTATCTCCAAAGAGCAGATTGATATAATTGTTCACGGTGAGTTGAACGCCATCTACACGTGTAAAAAACTCCCCTCTTTGGATATCTTTGGTAGAAGCATCCGAATCCGGCCATATATATTGAACAAATCCAAATACATTATCGGTATCGCCAATTCGTCCCAATCCAAATTCAAGACCATTACTTTGAGAGACACCGGACAGGCTACTCACCAGCTCCGAATAATCCTCATTGGCGAAACTAAATCGGTCTTCGCCAAACAGAAGTGTATCGTAAAAAAAGCTTTCAGGATCAGTATTGTTCTCTAAAAAAGTTGTGTACTCTTCGTTTGTGGAGAACCTATCATCTGTTAGATCATTTACATCGGCTTGCCAAAAGTACCATAGATTCATGGCTTGCCACATAAAATTTTGCGCAGTTACATCTACAGGTTCGGGATCAGGATCGGTATTTGTATCAGGATCAGGTTCGCTGACCGGTTGCGGCGTTGGATTATTCTGAATTTGATTGTCGTCACTACTACATGAGGCAACTACCAACGATATGGCCAAAAACAGAGAAAAATATTTTTTCATAGCTTAATTTTTATTGAATTTACTCAATTATTATTCCAAATTTATCAGAGGTGTAGGTTGGGTTGAGTAAAATTATATGCAAATACATATTAATTTCCCCTGCAAAATAGGCTTATCTGAGGAAATTGCAAATTTTTTGTAACAAAATTCGATATGTATCGTCGTGATAGTGTAGGTCGATAAGAAAGACACAAAAAACTAAGACAACCAAATGAAACAAACAGAATTTTTAAATGTGGTTTTACCTTTTCAGGATAAACTGTACAGGCTAGCAAAACGTCTGTTGGTTTCCCGGGAAGAAGCAGAGGATGCCACTCAAGAAATTTTGTTGAAGTTGTGGTCAAAGAACGAATCCATGGAGAAGTATAAAAACGTAGAAGCTTTTGCCATGACCATGACCAAAAACTTTTGCTTGGACCGTTTAAAGTCCAAGCAAGCAGGAAACTTAAAATTGGTTCACAGTAATTACACCGATGGAAACTCCTCCTTACAAAAACAATTGGAAGCCGAAGACAGTGTAAGCTGGATGGAACGCATTATGGAAGACCTGCCAGAACAACAAAAAATGATATTGCAACTACGGGATGTAGAGCAATATGAGTTCGATGAGATATGCGAACTCTTGGACATGAAACCGACCGCAGTGCGCGTAGCATTGTCGAGGGCAAGAAAAACAGTAAGAGAAGAATTAATAAAAAAACATAACTATGGAATTGGGTAACATAGAAAAAATATTGGAGAAGTATTTCGAGGCCACTGCTACAGTGGACGAAGAAAGAACACTTAGGGCATATTTTTCACAAGATGAGGTAGCACCACATTTAGAACAATACAAACCCTTGTTCAACTACTTTTCCATGGCCAAGGAAGAAAAGTACACCAAGCAGGTACCATTAAAACCTAGAGTAAACTATTACAAGTGGCTATCCGTTGCAGCGGCAGTGGTTCTCGCCTTTGGCATTTATTTTGGTAATCAGTACCAAGAAACAAAGCGTTTGGAGGAACAAAAAGCGGAATACGCTTACCAAGAAACCAAAAAAGCTCTTGAGCTCTTAGCAGAAAATTTTAGCCGCGGAACAGAAAAAGTGGCTTATCTCAACGAGTTCGAACAAGCAAAACAAAAAATTTACAACAACAATTAAAAAACGTAACAAAATGAAAAAGTATATTTTAATCGTAGTAATGGCATTATTGCCACTGGCAGGATTCTCACAATCAGTTTTTGATAAGTTTGAAGACCTGGACGATGTGACCACGGTAATCGTGAACAAGAGCATGTTCAATTTATTGGCAAAAATTGATGTAGAAGTAGATGATCCCGAAGCACGTGATTTTATGGAAATCGCCAGTAGCCTTAAAAGTTTGAAAGTTTTTACAACCGAGAACAAGAGTATTGGTGATGATATGAAAGCTTCTGTGGACAGTTACCTAAGATCATCCAAAATGGAGGAGCTTATGCGAATCAAGGACAAGGATGCCAATGTAAAGTTCTACATTAAGGAAGGAAAAGATGCGGACCATGTGAGCGAACTATTAATGTTCATCACTGGAATGAGCGAGGTCGAAGCCAACGGCCATAAGTTTGAAACAGTGATCTTATCACTTACCGGTGATATAGATTTGAACAACATAAGTTCGTTGACGAAAAAAATGAACCTGCCTGAAGAATTGAACGAGGCAGAGAAGAACAGATAATTAAGTAACTCGGTTGGCAATAATCGGTTGGAAAGTGTAACAAAACACACAAAATCCCAACTAATTATTGTCAACTGATTTTCAGTTTACAGAATCAATCAAAAAAATAAAAAAATGAAACATTTAATTAAATCCATAATGGTAGCTGGAGTTTTGCTTCTGGCTTCGTGCGCTTCGCAGCCAAGTCTGCAGGAGTATTATGTGGACAATTCGGAGAATCCGAACTTCTTATCCATAGACGTTCCGGCCAGTATACTTAAAATGGACGAGGTAGATTTGACACCAACCCAAAAGGAAGCTATTGAATCCCTTAGGAAATTTAATTTGTTGGCCTTTAAAAAGAATGCCGACAATGAAGCTGAATACGAGATTGAAAAGAAAAAGGTAAGTGAGATCTTGAAAGGTGACGACTTTGTTGAGTTGATGAAAATCAATTCCCAGTACGGAAAAGGGGTAATCAAATATCTAGGAGACGAAGATGCTATTGACGAAGTTATCATTTACGGCGATAGTAAGGAAAGGGGATTTGCCTTGGTAAGAGTATTGGGCAAGGATATGAACCCGGCACACATTGTGCAGTTAATGCAGGCTATCCAAAAATCCGACTATAAAGGAGAAGGACTTGGAGAAATTGGAAGCTTTTTAAAAGGCTAAGACCAATCATCATAAATTGAGAAAAGGGCGACAATTGTCGCCCTTTTTTAGTTGTTGTAGATAAAAAAGTGACCTAGTTTAGTATCTTAGTATCTCATTATAAGAACACTAACAAAACCTATGCACCATGGAAAAAGCACAAGAATGGTTCGATTATGGAATTGAACTGGCCAAAGAATTTGGACCTAAACTGATTACCGCACTCATCATCTACATTGTTGGTATGTGGGTGGTGAAAAAGATTATTGGCGGAACCCGAAAGGTAATGTCCAAAAGCAAGTACGATGAGTCGTTACAAAAATTTTTACTGAACCTTTTTTCTTGGGCATTAAAAGTATTCTTGATTATTATAGTGATCTCCCGCTTGGGCGTCGATGTAACTACATTTGCCGCCGTGATTGCAGCCGCAGGTCTTGCGGTCGGTTTGGCCTTACAGGGCTCACTGTCGAACTTTGCAGGAGGCGTACTGATCATGATTTTTAAACCTTATAAAATTGGAGACCTTGTTGAAGCTCAGGGAATTTTGGGAAATGTAAAGGGCATAGAGATATTTACCACAAAGTTGGTGACACCCCAGAATAAGTTAGCCATCATACCTAATGGCGCCATGGCCAACGGAAATATAATCAACTATACTGCAGAGGGTAAAATGAGAGTTGATACCGTAATTGGAGTTAGCTATGATGAGGACATCAAAAAAACTAAAGAAGTACTGTTAAAAGTATTGACCTCTAACGAAAAAGTACTTAAAGATCCAGCACCTTCTGTAAACGTATTGGAATTGGCCGATAGTTCTGTGAATTTTGCAGTACGGCCATTTTGCAAACCCGAAGATTATTGGGATGTTTATTTCGCGACCCATGAAAATTGCAAGATTGCTCTGGACGAAGCTGGCATTGAAATTCCATACCCGCATCAAGTGGAAATACACAAAAACGCTTAGGAATAATTATCACATCGAGCGCAGTCGAGATGCCTTAGTTGGTTCTCGACTGCGCTCGAACTGACACAAACTTAAACCCCGGTGTAATTTGCTGGGGTTATTTGTTTCAGTTCAGCTTTAATGGTATCCGAAACATCAAGGGTCTCAATAAAATCAGCAATGGATTTTTGATTGATTTTCTCGTTGGTACGCGTTAAACCTTTTAAGGCTTCGTAAGGGTTCGGGTAGCCCTCCCTTCGTAAAATAGTTTGAATGGCCTCTGCAACCACGGCCCAATTATCTTCCAAATCCTTTTCGAACTTGCCCTGGTTCAATACCAATTTGTTCAAGCCTTTTAATGTGGATTGGAATCCAACTATCGTATGTGCAAAGGGTACTCCCACATTTCTCAAAACAGTACTGTCCGTAAGGTCGCGTTGCAATCGGGAAATGGGAAGTTTAGCGGATAAATGCTCAAAAATGGCGTTGGCCAACCCTAGGTTACCTTCCGAATTCTCAAAATCAATAGGATTTACTTTATGCGGCATGGCCGAAGACCCTACTTCTCCTTTTTTGATTTTCTGTTTAAAGTAATCCATGGAAATATAAGTCCAAATATCCCTGTCCAAATCAATTAAAATGGTATTGATACGTTTGAGGCAATCGAACAATGCTGCCATATGGTCGTAATGCTCAATTTGAGTAGTTGGGAAGGAGTGGTGCAATCCTAATTTTTCCTGAACAAACTGTTTTCCAAAGGCTCTCCAATCATTGTTCGGGTAGGCTACTTTGTGTGCGTTATAGTTTCCTGTAGCCCCTCCAAATTTGGCGGCACTTGGAATATCGTTCAATAAATTGAACTGCTCCTTAAAACGTTCCACAAACACATCGATTTCCTTGCCCAAGCGGGTAGGGGAGGCAGGCTGACCGTGTGTTCTGGCCAACATGGGAATATTTTCCCATTCCTTGGCAAGTTGTTTCAATTTTTCGAAAACTTCCAAGTAGGAAGGCACGTAAACCTCGTTCATGGCCTCTTTAATGGACAAAGGAATAGCTGTGTTGTTGATATCCTGGGAAGTCAAACCAAAATGGATGAACTCCTTATATTTTTGAAGGCTTAATTCATCAAACTTTTGTTTGATGAAGTATTCCACGGCTTTTACATCGTGATTGGTGGTTTTTTCAATATCCTTAATGGCTTGGGCATCTTCTTCGGAAAATTCCTGATAAATCTTCTGTAATTCAGGGAATAAAGCTGTATTGAAATCAGCTAATTGTGGCAATGGTACCTCACATAGCGCGATAAAGTATTCAATTTCTACTTGAACACGGTATTTGATAAGGGCCTCTTCTGAAAAATAGTCTTTTAAGGCCTTGGTTTTATTTCTATATCTACCGTCAATCGGCGAAATGGCATTAAGTGGTGTCAATGACATGGTCAGGAAAATTTTGAAAGCATCAAAGATACTTAAACGCTGCGGTTTAGACACCCAAATTGGCCAACTTATCCAGAGTTTTTTTCGCACGGTTTTTATATCCGGTGGTACCGGAGGCGTAGCTTTCTTCTAGAACAAGTTTAAGTTCTGGGTGGACCCAATCAAATTTTTGGCCTAAATAATACAGGCTTGTCATGGCAAATACCTTAGGTGCAACGTTCATGGGACCAATCAACCAATCAAAACAAACCGTCATTATTTTTTCCAACTGGTCATTGGTGATGTTTTGAACGAATTCTGGGTTTTTCTTTTTAAAATAGGCTTCGCAGATCATTTCGCATACATGGGCGATGGGCCGTATGCAGGATTCACTCTGTAATTCCGATAGCCCATCCACAAAATCTTCGAAAAAAGGTAGGAGGTAAGTGAGTTTTTTACGCATTAAATGGTCAAACGTCCAACTGGCATTAAAAGTACCTTCTTTATCTTCCAATAAAACCTCTTTGTAAAGCACTTGTGCCAATTGTGGTTCGTTTTTTAACTCCATGACCAAAACATCAATTTGGGATTTTGATATCCTACCGGAATTAAGTGCGATATGTAATTCCTCCTTCGTCACAAAAAATGAATATATTTATGTAAAATCCTATGCGTGATGAAAATAGTGAAAAAAATAGCAATTGTTCTCTTGGTAGTACTTATCGGAATGCAATTTTATCGTCCTGAAAAAAATGTTTCCGAAGGGGACTATGTAGCCGCTTTTGAAGCTGAGACCCAACCCTCACCCGAGGTAAAGCAAATTTTAAAAACAGCCTGTTACGATTGCCATAGTGCCAATACCGAATATCCCTGGTACAATAATATAGCTCCTGTTTCCTATTGGCTGGCCGACCATATTGAGGAGGGAAAGGAACATTTGAATTTTTCCGATTGGGAAAATTATGATACGGAAAAGAAGGATCATAAACTAGAGGAAGTAATCGAAGAAGTAAAGGAAGGCAAGATGCCCCTGAACGAGTACACTTGGACCCATGCCGATGCCAACTTATCCGACGAGCAAATAAGTGCTTTGGTAGCTTGGGCAGATAAAGCCAGGGCTAGTTATTAAAGAGCTCTTTCACCAATTCGGGAACACCTTCAGCCGCAGTTTTTGGAATCACGGTAAGGTTATCAAAATCGGTTGACCGAATATTAGGCTTGGGATCAACAAAGTAAATTGGTGCTTGTTTGGACGCATAGTGTATTAAGCTGGCAGCTGGATAAACCTGCATGGATGTTCCCACGATAATCAATATTTCGGCCTGTTGTGTGATTTGCGCAGCAGTTTCCAGCATGGGAACCATTTCACCAAACCACACAATGTGCGGACGCAATTGATTGCCCTTATCGTCTGTATCGCCCAAAACCAAGTCTTTTTTCCAGTCCAACACATGGTCTTCATCTACTGTACTGCGCACTTTAAATAGTTCCCCGTGCAAATGCACCACATGGGAACTACCTGCTTTCTCATGAAGATTATCAACGTTTTGGGTTACGATGCTTACATCAAATACTTGCTCCAGTTCGGCCAGGGCTAAATGGCCTTTGTTGGGCGAAACATTCAATAACTGCCGTCTTCGTTGATTGTAAAATTCAAGCACCAGTTCGGGATTTCTGGCGAATCCCTGTGGCGAGGCTACTTGCATTACATCATGACCTTCCCAAAGTCCATTTTCGTCACGAAATGTTTTTAGCCCACTCTCAGCGCTCATTCCTGCTCCCGTCAATACGACTATTTTCTTTTTTGCCATTTATTCCAGGGAATTTATTGTTTTGGGACAAGTTGGTCTTTGTTAACGGTAATAGACTCTATCTTATCTCTTGTATAGTAGACTGGAAAGTAGGTGTCGTTGGCCCAATCTTCAAAAAGGTTTTTGTAAAAAGGACTATCGGGGTCACCGGATTGCCCAGGTGAATTTGTTCCTAGGGATTCATTCCAGTCGTTTACATCAACAATAATCCTGAAAGTAGCTCCAGATGTTTGGTTGTCGTTGCTTCCCGTGACCCCTGGGGTATATTGATTGCCCCCTCTGGGCAGTTTCCTCGTATTTAATTTGGATTGTAATTCGGCATTGACCACTTTGCCCAATGGGTGTACGATCTGTACATGTTTATAGTCAGCTTGACCATATTGCCATGTCGCCATATCACGTCCAAATTTTTCAGAAAGGCCTTTTACGGCTGAGGCAAAAGTCCCAGATAAATAGGTGTCTCTTTTTTGTATTGCATTTTGACCAAATTTTGATTCCGGTCGAAGAATCCATTGCATCAGTTTGCTCATTTGTATCCTGGAAATGACCGATTGTACTTCGGCATCTGGGAAATATCCAAAATACTCGTTCATCAGCTCCCTTTCCCATGCCACATAAATAGCTGCATTTATCGAGTTTTTATCCAATACAAAATCCCAATCCAGCAATCCTTGTTTGGCTTGTTTCACAAGGTCGTCGGTAAAAGTTTGGTTTTCCAATAGTGGAACAAGGGTACGAGCCGGTATGGACAGGTAATCCGTTTGTAAAGCTTTCATATCTTCCATGGTCAGTTTTTCACCAGAGCCCAGTACTTCTTTTAATCTATCCCCGCGAAATGGATCGCTCCACATATAGCCAATAGCGTCCCATTCCGTATAATCATCGGGAGTTACATTCTGATTGGCGGTTGAGATAAAACCGTTGGCAGGATTATAATCGTGTGGTTTTTGTTTGATGGGGAGATAGCCTTCCCACTCGTACCTGCCGTCACCGGGAACGGGAACCAACCCGCTAAAGTTTTTTCGGACAGGTGCGATTCCCACGGCTTGCCATCCGATGTTCCCTTCTCTATCGGCCCAAATCATGTTTTCACCTGGAATATTGCTGTAATTACAGGCATCCCTGAATTCTTCCCAATTTTTGGCTTGATTCATTCTCAGGGAAGCCAGGTAAGGGGAGCTTCCGGGTTCCATCCAAGCGCATCGTACGGCATAGGCCACATGATTCAGCGAATCTATATAGGTGACCGGTCCGTGGCGGGTATATCTGAGTTCCACGTTAGCATCTTCACTGTTTTTTACCGGAATGGTTTCGTTGATAACCTCCATGTCCTCCCATGTGTTTTTGTATTTATATTGATTGAGATTTTCGGGATTCAGTTCATACACCATCAAATCTTCCCCATCTGTTCTGAAAACCGTTAACCCCCAAGCACCATATTGATTGTGTCCGATGGAAATGCCAGGAATCTCAGGCTCGCCGCCGCCGATTACGTCCCAACCAGGGGCCGATAGGTGTGTCCAATAACGAAGAGAGGGCACTGCCACGGTTCTGTGCGGATCGTTGGCCATATAGGCATGTTCGTTCTCTGCAAGTGAAGGACTGGTTACCCAATTGTTGCTGCCAATCCACATTTTATCGGATTCAGATGGATACATCTTAAGCTTGGAATTTAGACTCAGACCGGGCTCAACACGGTACTCTGCCAAAATATCTTCGGGCTCAAATTTTACAGGAGTTCTATAAGCTTCGTATAATTCCAATATGTCACCGGACAACAACTCCGGGTCAATTGCAGGGTCCAACTCCAATTTAGGTTCTTTGGGGTGAAACCAATAATATTCCTTTACTTTTTCTGGACCTAATTTAGCGACCGCCCTACCGATGTCCAATTCATTGGTAATATTACCCAATAGGCCTTGATGGCGGGAAATGACTACTTCCGGGGTCCATTTTTGTGGCTTGATGCCCAGCGCCTTGAAAGTGATGGGCAATAATTCGGGGTTTTGCAGTACTTCTTCAATATAGGCGTTTACACCATTGGTATATGCTGTGATAATTTCCTCCCCATCGGGGTGGTACTGTTGCATCTCGGTCTTCATATCGCCCCTAAATTTGAACAAGCGTGTGCCGATATCCCTTTTTAGTTCCCTTTCTCCCAATATTTCCGCAACTGTGCCCGTGGCTTGTCTTCGCCATATCTCAAACTGAAAGAGACGGTCTTTTGCGGCATAATATCCTTGGGCAAAAAACAAATCATGCTGATTTTTCGCATATATATGATTGATTCCCACTTCATCACGAAGCACTTCCACAGTATCGGTCAGGCCATCAATTTGAATCGCATTGGCGTTATCTTGTTTTTTGCAGGAGGTGGCTAAAAGAAGAAGTAGAAACAGGAAACTTTGAAATATTTTCATGGTAAAGATTGTTGGTTTCAGTTGGTTCATGTGCTTTTTTAATAAGCTCTGGAATTGCACCATATTGGTAACTAAGATAAGGAATCTATTCCCTTAATGAGTGTATTAAACAATTGGAGCTATGTTTGTTTTCTGAATTAATTACGTACTTTCAATTTAAAGTATTCAGCGAATCACACTCAGTTGATGATTCGACCCTGAAACCAACCAACCATTAACCAATGAAAAAAACTATTCTCTCCTTAGTTGCAGGTCTTTTTGTGTTGACCTCTTTTTCCCAAAATAACGATAACAGTGCTGAAAAGGACAGTGTTTCGATGGCTACGGCCAAAACAGATTCCGTAATGGCGGAAAAAGCTAAAAAAAGGCAAGAAATGATGGCCAAAATCGAGGCGGCCATCACATACCCTGTTCTTGAAGCTGGAACATTTTCTGGGGTCATTCCTATAGAAGACATCACCGAAACCCCTGATCCAAATCTGGAATATAAATTGTTGTTCGAATTGGTGAATTTTGATAACGATTCCCCCTCCGATTTGGATGCGAGTATTGTCGAGGTGGCACGTATCATCAATTTACATGTGGCATCCGGAATTCCATTGGAGAATATATCTCCCGTAATCGTGGTTCACGCAGGTTCGCTGAATGCATTTACTACCAATGAATTCTATAATGGGAAATTCAACACGGACAACCCGAACATCAAGCTCATTGGGGAATTGGAAGATTTGGGAGCCAAATTCATTTCTTGCGGACAGGCTATGTTCATTTTTGAAGTGGACAAAAATGCGTTACTACCGATGTTCAAAGTATCACTTACAGCCCAAACCATTTTAAGTTCTTACCAAATGAAGGGTTATGTAAAGTATCGCATTAATAGATAAGGAGGTTATGCAGATAGAGTTGATGAATATGAAAAACTCAATTCAAGGATTTGGAGTCCGAAAGTAGAATTATCCGGTCCATTGTTTTCGTGATATGATTTAGTTCTCCCGTCCCTGTGGCAGTGTTGACAATATTGTTGAGGTCGTTATGCCTGTCGAGTACATAATTGTCAAAAGCAAGGGTTTCTAAAAAGGTCAAATCAATTCTGGGGTCCGACAACAGTTCGTTGTAATCCAAACTGTATTTAAAGTGCTCTTTTTCAAAAGGCTTTAAATGGTTAAGATAATTTTCACTGGCCCGTAATTCCTCTTCCTGATAATCGGACAATACATCCTTCCAACCAATGAGTAATTGCCGTAACTCATCATTAGAGATAATTTCAATAGATGAATTGTTGAGCAAACTATTGATAATTCCAGTGGAAGGGTTATATGTGTAGGCAAAACTGACCGTAAACAAGTGATAAGATAATGAGTCCAGGTTGTCAATACTATTAAGGTCGATTGGTAATTGTGATTTTAAGTATTCAGCAGACCTAAAGGTTTGTTTATGGTAGGTCATAATAGAATCCAATAGTTTTTTATTGGAGGCAAATTCCTGGTGAAGGTCCTTTAAAATAAACGCCTCCTTTTGTTTCTCCTTTCGCTTATCGTTCCAGTTGTTTATCTGCAGGGCCAGTAAAATCCCGATCACCACAAGAAAAATTTCACCAATAGCGTAGAGCAAGTATTTTGTAAACTTGTTTTCGGTAAGCAATCGTTGGCGAATTTTTCGGAAGAAGTTGATCATTAGAGGTCGGTTTCTCTAAAGATATGATTTTTATATAATTGGGTATTTGAGCTCTTTATGAACAGTATTGCCCTTGATTATTTTTCCTGTAGGATATTTAAAATTATGGATTTGAACATCGAAAATCCGGTTTGTATAATTTCGTCGGGAAAATCGTAATCTGCATTGTGCAAAGCTGGGGTCGATAACCCTGCACCAATACCAAACATTGCCGTTTTGTATGTTTTGGAGAACCAGCCAAAATCCTCACCGAATTTGAAAGGAATTTTTCTCTCCTTGATTGTGTAATTATTTTCTTCTGCCGCTCTGTGAACAAACGCATTACTTTCTTTATTCACCATACTGGCTGGAAAATGTTCCAACCATTCCAGTTCAAGTTTCAAATGATATTCCTTGCCAACAGCATTTGTTAGATGTGTCAATTTTGATTTTAAATCCTCCATCTTATGTGTACTCCAAGTTCGCAGTGTATAGTGCAATTCTCCATTGGCCGGTGAAATCCCATAAGATTTTTGTCCCATGTTTATATGAATAGGTGTTAAGATGGCAAAGTTGGCATCCAATGGGTCCGAAACATTCAATTGGGTTATATTTTTGAATCATCTCTGATATTCCCATGGCTGGATTGATTCCATTTTCCGGCTCGGATGCATGGGATTCCTTGCCTTTGACTTTTATGATAAGACTTAGCACTTCTGCCGAAAATCCATCATCCATGAGAATTATGTTATGCATAGGTTCTTTGGGAATATTGTGCAGTGCAAAAACGTAATCGGTATGCAGGTTTTTGAATTTCTCATCCTCGATAATACGTTTTGCCCCCTCTCCTGTTTCTTCAGCAGGCTGAAACAGTAAAACAATGGTGCCCGAGTCTATAGGTTTTTGCTTTAACCAAAGGGCTAAACTAGCAACGATGGCCATATGCCCATCATGCCCACATTTATGGGATATATCTTTGTTTTTGGATTTATAATCCAATTTGTTGGTTTCATCAATAGGGAGGGCATCCAACTCACAGCGCAAGGTTATGGTTTTCCCCTTTTTAGGGAATTTGTAAATAGCAGCTAAGCCAGCTCCTCCGATTCCTTCAATAATTTCAGTAGGATGGTGCTGTACTATAAAGTTCTTTACTATCGCCGCTGTTTTATGCTCCTCGTTCGATAAATCTGGGCTTGCATGCAATTTGTGCCGTAACTCTAGTATTTCCTTTTCAATCATTTTTTGATGTTGTGCCTACTTCGATCAAAACTCATTCACATTGTTTTGGTTATTTTATGGATTTAATGACTTCACCACCTTTCATTACAAACTGTACGCGTTGCAACTCTGTAATGTCGTCCAATGGACTTATTTTGGTTGCGATAATATCCGCGAACTTCCCTGCTTCTATGGTTCCGATGTCCTTTTCCTTTTTCAATAGTTCTGCATTTAACTTGGTTCCGGCCTGAATAGCTTGTATGGGTGTCATCCCAAATTTCACAAACTCTTCAAACTCATTGGCGGCAAAGCTTCCAGGAAAACCAACATTGTCGGAGCCAATGGTAATTTTCACTCCCTTTTTGTGTGCTTTCTCCAACATCTTCATACGCTCTTCCCTAAACTGTTTTTGCGAGCGCTCTGTTTTGGTGAGAGCTACGTTGCCCGGGTCCTTTAACCGAAAATAGGTGCCTACCGTGAGGGTAGGCACTAAGTAAGTATCGTATTCCAATAACAAATCAATGGTTTCCTCGTCCAAGAATGTGCCATGCTCAATGGAACGCGCCCCATACTTGATGGCTTTCACAATACCTTCCTTGGCGTGGGCGTGCATCATTACAGGAATTCCTCTTCTATTGGCTTCGTCCACTGCAGTAATCAGCTCTTCGTCGCTAAAATGAATATTTTTGGGGTTATCCCCTGTGGACATAAATGCGCCTGTGACCAACAATTTAATCCAATCACTGCCATTTTTTATTTCTTCGCGGATGGCCTTTTGCATTTCCTGTTTGCCATCCACAATTAATCCGTCTGGAATTATAGTCTGCTCGTTGGAAATATAGTTTACGTCTCCACCACCTCCCGTAACGGACAGATAATGCCCGGCACCATAAATTCTAGGACCTTGAAACATCCCTGAATTAATGGCATCCCTAATTTCAAAATGGGCATATTTGGTGTCTGCGTCTCCTGCAATCCTGAGGGTGGTCCAACCGGCTTTAAGCCAATCTTGCACGGTTTTTAAACCGCGTAGTGCATTAAATGCGGATGATCCTTTCAGATGATTGGTTTGGTATTCGCTTCCATAGATCAAGGGATGTACATGGGCATCAATCAGTCCAGGCAACACCGTGTATTCGCTCAAATCAATGGTGTTGTACCCCGCTTGTATTAGCTCTAGGGAGCCAACTTCTATAATGCGTTCGCCTTCAATTAGGATTACGGCATTGGATTTTACAGCATCATTATTTCCAGTAATGAGTTTGCCACAGATAATGGCTGTTTTGTCCTGGGCCCATAGCGAACTTGATACACTTAGTATCGAAAATAATAGGAGGAGTTGCTTTTTCATTTATGATGAGGTCTTAGTTATGTTTTCCAATATTGGAAAACAAGGTTTTTAGTTGGTTGAAATCTTCTTTGGATTTAATTTCTATAAGGTCGCGCTTTTTCCCGTTCTTTAGCACAATGCTAAATATATTTCTTCCGAATAGGGATGTATTGTCCAATCTTTCAATAGAGGTTACCGCTAGTTTATTCTCTGTTGATTTTTTAAAGATGAAAAAGTATAAAAGGACTAGGGATATCAACCCTACCACGATCCAAACGATTTCTATAAATCCAATTTCCTTTTTGTTTATATCGTATAAGTTTAATGCCGCATTGCCCAAATTGAGTATCATCAGCATTTTTAAAACAAGATAATGGGTTTTTAAACCATCCTCGATTTCAATGGTTTTATCGGATGTGTTGTAATTCACTTTCATTATTACCAATTCTATAGTACTAAATTAATGATGTTCTGGACAGGAAATACAGCAAATATGTATATTCCTTGCAAACATCTATAAAAGTTATGTTATCTAGCTTTAAGGTGCCACCACGGTAAAGTTCCAATTTTTCCTATCTTGCTTTTATGTTTAATGACGACTTGTTGACATACTTGGAAGGTTACCTCACCGAAGAGCGAAAAAAGCGTTTTTTAGATGTCCTGAAACAACGAACAAGGCACATTACCGTTGCCATTGAGGATGTATACCAACTGCACAATACCAGTGCCATAATTCGTAGTTGTGATGTTTTTGGGGTACAAGACGTTCATGTGGTAGAGGACCGATTCGGGAAACGGCTGGACAAGAACATAGCCATGGGAGCCGAACAATGGGTGGATGTACGGAGATACAGAAATACCACGGACTGCATTTCCCAATTAAAAAGTGATGGCTATCAAATTATCGCCACCACACCACACAACAATTCGATGTTTCTCCATGAGTTTTTCCCGGAAAATAAATCCGCCATTTTTTTTGGTACGGAAAAGGAAGGATTGTCCGAGGAGGTAATGCAACAGGCGGATAGTTTCCTAAAAATCCCCATGGTGGGCTTTTCTGAAAGCTTGAATGTTTCTGTATCCGCGGCCATCATCATTCAGCAATTGGCACAAAAAGTACGCGATTCCCATCTTGATTGGCAATTAACAGATATAGAGATTCTTGAAAAACGAATGGATTGGACCAAAAAATCCATAAAGGATGTCAGCGGCATCATAAAAAGATATCTGACCGAATAAAATTTTTGTATTTTTAACTGTTAATCAATCAATTACACAGTTATGCTAGTACTTTATATTGTTTTGGCGGTGGTTGTACTTATCCTTTTCTTGGCCGCCATTGCCCCGAAAAATTATGATGTTTCCCGCTCTATCGAAATCCATCGACCTAAAGATGTTGTTTTTGCGTATCTCAAGTCGTTAAAAAAACAGGATGAATGGTCCCCATGGGGGAAACGTGACCCGAACATGGTAAAAGATTTTAGTGGCACCGATGGCGATGTTGGTGCCATAAGCCGTTGGAAAGGAAACAAAGAAGTAGGGGAAGGGGAACAAGAAATCATGAATATTGTAGAGGGTGAGCGTATTGATTCCGAACTCCGGTTTTTAAAGCCGTTCAAGTCGACTTCCGACGCCTACATTCTTACCAAAGAGGTGGAGCCTAATGTAACCAAGGTAATTTGGGGTTTTTCAGGGAAGAACAAGTTTCCTATGAGCATTATGATGCTTTTCATGAACATGGACAAAGCCGTGGGTAAGGATTTTGAAGAAGGTCTAGCCAGTTTAAAACAAATTTTGGAAAACCAATAAGTTATGGAATACAACATGGTAGGCTGGTTTGAGATTCCCGTCGGAGATATAGATCGAGCCAAAACGTTTTATGAGACCGTTTTTCAAATTGAAATACAGTTACAGGATTTGGGAGGAACCAAAATGGGATGGTTCCCGTGGGTTCAGGATAAACAGGGTACATCCGGTTCACTTGTTCAAAATAAGGATTGGTACACACCCAGTGATACCGCAGGAGTACTTATTTATTTTTCGAGTGTGGATGTGAACAACGAACTTGGCCGCATTGAAGATGCAGGAGGCAAAATAATGCAGGCTAAAACCCAAATTAGCCCGGAAATTGGCTATATGGCCTTGTTTTTGGATACTGAGGGAAACCGAATTGCACTGCACTCCAGACAGTAAGTGCTATTCCACAAGCTCTAAAAGAGCGATGTCAAAATTATTTTCCAAGATTACTTTTCCATTGGCAACAGTAACCTCGGTCTCGGAATAGGTGTCGTATAATTTGGTGCCATCACCAAAGAAACCTTTTACCCAAAGGGATTTTTTGCCTTTAGGTAGATCCAACCCAACCACAACTTTATCTCGATATTCACCTTGGACATAAGTTCTGGAGAATACATAAGGCGATTTGGCCAAACGTTTATGCTTACCTGCACCTATGGCGGGATGATTGGCTCGGAACTGACCCAATTTTTGCCAGTGCTTGTGTATTTTCTGTGTTTCGGGCAGGCTGTCCAGGTCTTCCCAGTTCATAAATGAACGTAGCGTGGCGTCACCTTGGGTACCTTCAATAACCAAACTTCGTGATGTTTCATCCCCATAATAAACTTGTGAGGCACCCGGTGTAAGTAAAAGAACATTGGCTGTGCGATAAGGTTTTGACCTTTCTTTATCGTAGGGCGCACCATCGTCGTGAGAAGTCAAATAGTTGAGCACGCTTTTGCCCTTGAGTTTGGTTTGAAGAAGTTTGTTATACTTTTTAAAAATGTCCTCGTAGCTTTTATCAGCATCATTCTTGAGCTCAAAATTGATGAGACTTTTGAATCCATAATCAAAGAAATCCACTTTTTTGTCCCCAAAATTAAATTCACGTCCCCCGGATATACCGTAGTTGTAAACTTCCCCGACCATATAAAACGGATTGTCATCCAGAATTTTATCTTGATGCTTTTTCTTCCATGTTTCAAAGGCATACTCAGCTTCTTTGTGCAAATCGGCCCAAGCATTTTCATTCACGTGCTTTACCGTGTCCACACGGAATCCATCAACACCTAAATCATTGATATAATCGGTAAGCCACTTGATGACGTAATATCGAGGTGCCCTTGGATAACCGGTGCGTTCAAAAAACAGTTGTAGTTCATCGAGTTCTTTACTGAGGCGCCCTTCGTCTTTCCATTTAGCCAAAAGGGCGTCGGGTAATTCTACGGCCTCATTGGATTCGGTAAGAATATCTGGCAGGTTTTCCACCAAGGTGCAGGCAGTAGTGTTCTCATAGGTGGTAAACTCACATTTTGGCCCGGTTCTTACCCAGCTATCCGGCCAAACAGGGTCTTTTTCGGTAACGGGTCCCGTATGGTTCAAAACTACATCCAAAAGAACACGTATTCCTTTGTTGTGCGCTGTTTTTACTAATTTTTCAAGGTCTTTTCGTGTTCCAAAGTTGGGGTCTATCGAGGTCCAGTCCTTTGCCCAATATCCGTGATAACCATATGTTTTGCCGGTACCTTCATCTGTTGCTCCATGGATTTGCTCCACAACAGGTGTGAACCAAATCGCATTGATGCCAAGGTCGGTAAAATAACCTTCTTCTATTTTTTGGGTAATCCCCTGAATGTCGCCACCTTCAAAACCTCTAAGAACAGCAGTCTCCTCAGTTCTTTCAAAATTGACATCGTTCTCTGGATTGCCGTTGTTGAAGCGATCCGTTAGCAGAAAGTAAATATTGGCACCTTCCCAAACAAAGGGCACTTCTTTTTTGGGCACTTCTTCTTTAACCACCTGCGTAGTTTGTTGCTTTTTTTTAACTTCTTTACAGCCAAGAAATAGAGGTAACAATGACAATACGACAAGTAGTTTTTTCATCAATTGGGATTTTGTCTAAAGCTATAAAATGCAGTCCTAAAAATAAAATTTATTTATAGCCGAAAAACACTTTCCCAAGATTAAATTTAGATGGCGGTTATTAGTTTCTGTTCAGTACTTTATATTCTTCATAACAGCTGGAAATAGCATCTAAAATTTGCAGGTCGTTAGCTGTTTTTATAAAAGATTTGGAGTAATTGCAATTATTGAGAATGTCCTCTATATCCACTTTTTCCAATTGGAGGAGTTCAGTCAGGGTTTCCCGGTCAAACTTGGAAGCCAATAAATCCCTAATGTTATCATCTTCTTTGATTTGACGAAGCTTACGCATCTGTCTCGGTTTTTTTCCAAAAAGATTTCGTAAGAGGTCGGCAGGGTTCAGAATAGCTCCCAGCACCTTGGTAACTGCACTTGGACTTTTGTTCCCGGCCTCATAACTGGTGTTAAGTCCAGAAATACTATACTGATAAGCGGTATTTACTGGTAGGTTTTTAACATCGATTTCCAAATAGCCCGTAAGTTGATATGGTCTTACTACTACTTCCTCAAGTGCATAAGCCAATTCTGTCAATGCAATTTCCGTATTTCCAAATCGGAACATATCGTTGGTAACCCGTATTTTTTGGGTTTTAAACCCCAGGTACGAAAAGTAAAGCGTATCGTTAACCGCTGCAGGAATAGTGAACTTACCGTTTTGATCGGTAATGGTTCCCTTAACCTGATTTAGATTTATAACGTGTACACTTTCCAAAGGAAACTCTGTCTGGGCATTGATTACCGTTGCGGTAAAATCCATTACCTCTTGATCTTCATTGTCTTCGACCTGTGAAAAACCAAGCAATGGGATAAGGGACAGTAGTATAAGTAGTAATCTTCTCATGCAATCTTTGTAGCTATAAAAATACTAAACAAAGAAAAATAAATAGGAGAGACTTACCATTTAATATAGAATTAACTAATAAAAGCCCTGTTTTTTCTTGCCTCCTTTTTTGCCGTAACCACCCTTTTTTCCTCCTTTGTAGGACTTATTGCCACCTCTTCGGCCACCGCCACCGCCTTTTCGACCGCGACGTTTTTTGCCTCCTTTTCCGCCGCCGCCACCTGGGTTTTTGGAAACTTCTACATTAACAAAACGTCCATCTACCTTGAAATCCGTAAATGTTTGAAGGATGAATTCAGTAAGTTGTGCATCAGTATTGAAAAAGGAAAAAGAATCCTTTGTGTCCACATTGTAGATATCCTCTTTTTCCAAGTTCAATGTGTCACGAAGGAAATCTTTCAGGCTCATCCAATCGTATCCGTCACGTTCACCGACATTGATGAAGTAACGAACGGAGCCATCGGTAGGAATATCTCCTTTGGATGAACCTTTTTTATCTCCTTTGCCAGAATCTTGACTATTAAGATCTTTGGTTTTACTGTAGTAGTTGTAAAACTGTGTAAACTCTACCGAGAATATCTTTTTGATGAGTTCCTCGCGATCGATACCTTCCAAAACATCGTTGATGGCAGGTAAATAGCTGTCAATTTCTTTGTTGACTTTGGTTTCTTTGATCTTATTGGCCAAATGATACAATTGAATCTCACAGATTTCAATACCATCTGGAATTTTTTTGGATATGAATTCCTGTTGAATCTTTTTCTCAATGGCCTTTATTTTTCTTAACTCGGAACGTGTTATGATCACCATGGAAATTCCAGACTTTCCGGCACGACCTGTACGACCACTGCGGTGGGTATAGGTTTCGATTTCATCAGGCAGCTGGTAGTTGATTACGTGTGTTACATCATCCACATCGATACCACGGGCCGCAACATCGGTAGCCACTAACATCTGCACCTGCTTTTTACGGAAGGAGTTCATCACCAAATCCCTTTGGTTCTGGCTCAAATCGCCATGTAGGGCTCCAGCATTGTAACCATCCTCTATAAGTTTTTCGGCTACACGCTGGGTATCTCTTTTGGTTCTACAGAACACTACGGAGAAGATGCCAGGGTTGGCATCGGCCAAACGTTTTAGGGCCGCGTAACGATCACGTCCGCCCACCACATAATATTCGTGCTGTACAGTAGAAGCACCAGCATTTTTGGACCCAACGGTAATCTCGATGGGTTTGTGCATGAACTTTTTGGCAATTGTTGCCACTTCCTTGGGCATGGTCGCCGAAAATAGCCAAGTGAACTTTTCTTTTGGTGTATTGGATAAAATGTCCTTAATGTCTTCGTAGAAGCCCATGTTCAACATTTCATCGGCTTCATCCAATACGCAGTAGTCAATTTTGGAAATGTCGACCATGTTTCGGCCAATCATGTCCTTCATACGACCGGGAGTGGCCACAACAATTTGCGCCCCTCTTTTTATCTGTCGGGCCTGTTCGGTAATGCTGGCACCACCATAAATGGCGACCACATTCAGTCCCTTCACGTATTTGGAATAGAGTTTTAATTCGTTGGTAATCTGCAAGCAAAGCTCCCGTGTAGGGGAGAGAATCAATCCTTGCGTGGTTCTGCTATCCTGTTGGATTTTTTGAATCATCGGAAATCCAAAAGCAGCAGTTTTACCTGTTCCAGTTTGTGCGAGGGCAACCAAATCGGTTTCCTGCTCCAATAAAATTGGGATTGATTTTTCTTGTACTTCAGAGGGGGATTCAAATCCAAGGTCGGAAATAGCATCCAATAGGGGTTTGTCCAACCCCAAGGCTTCAAATTTTGTCATAGCGGTGTAAATACCTTAAATCGCAAATATGTTTGTGTTGTATAGAGCGATTTTTAGTAATTCCCGTTCAAGCCCATCACAACACCTTGCCCATACCGGCGGCGTTAATAAAGCGGCAAAGGTACACTTATTTTGATCGGTGCAAGCTAAGTCGTCTTCTTTTTTAAGAATGCCACCAACTTTTGAATGGCCCTACCTCGGTGACTAATAGCGTTTTTGGTCTCGGGAGGCAGTTCCCCAAAGGTTTTCTCGTATCCGTCAGGTTTAAAAATGGGGTCGTAGCCAAAACCACCTTCTCCATGCAGTTCGGTGGTAATTTGTCCCTCAACAATACCGTCAAAAGTGAAACTTCTGCCCTGAAGGTTTAAATGCACTACGGTTTTGAAGTGTGCCGAGCGATTAGCTGAACCTTCCAACTCAGATAGTAGTTTTTCCATGTTGTCCGAAGCTTTTTTTTGCTCGCCCGCATACCTGGCAGAGTATACTCCTGGGGCGCCATCCATAGCATCTACAAGTAAGCCCGTATCATCGGAAAAACAATCCAAACCATAGGTTTGGGTTACGTAATCCGCTTTTATTCTGGCATTTTCTTCCAATGTGGTGCCGGTTTCCGGGATTTCATCAAAGCATTCAATGTCTTTTAAGGATAGCAACTTTATTGTATTTGGAAGTAATTGCTGAACTTCTTTCAGCTTGTGGTCGTTGTGGGTGGCAAAAACTAATTTCAAATCAAAAAGGGTTCTGTTTGAGCATCAAAAGTAGTAATTTCGGGCATTAAACTTTTTGTATGAAAACAAAAGTGCCACCAGCCATCGTAATGCTGGTTTTTGCGGGATTAATGTATGTTTTGGATAGGTTTTTGCCTGTAGGTGAGTTCGATTTCTTTGGCAGAAATGTTTTAACTTGGATATTATTGGTGTTGGCAGCGATAATCGGTATTCTTTCAATTGCTCAATTCCTTTATAAAAAAACGACCGTAGACCCATTAATGCCTGAAAAAGCCAATCATTTAGTGACCAATGGCATCTACAATTACAGCCGTAATCCCATGTATTTGGCGCTTCTACTGATCTTATTGGCCTTTGGTCTAAAATTGGGGAATGCCTTTAATACATTGATTGCCGCGGGCTTTGTTTCCTACATGAACCATTTTCAGATAAAGCCAGAAGAAGATGCCTTGATGGAACTGTTCGGGCAGGATTATAAAATTTATTGTAAGCTCACAAGGCGTTGGTTTTAAGAAGCAAAGTTGAAAAATACACTTTTTTGGGTGGCATTTAAAACAAATCGTAACGGATTTTTGAGATATCCACAAATGTGTAAGGTTTTTGACAAGTTCCGATTATAAGGATGGAATTAATGTTTAATTTTATGCCTTAATTTTTTTTGAAAAAGCTCATGGTGGAAACAGGACGCAAATATGTGTTCGATTTTGATAGTACCCTCACACGCGTTGAGGCGTTGGATGTTTTAGCGGAAATGACTTTGCAAGGCAACCCAAAAAGGGATGAAATCGTCGCAGAAATCCAAAAGATCACCAACTTGGGAATCGATGGGGATATTTCATTTACGGAATCCTTGGAGCGAAGAATTCGTTTGTTGAGCGCAAACAAAAACGATTTGGAAGACCTTGTAGTGGAACTGAGACAAAAGATTTCAAAATCCATTGCGGCCAATAAAGAATTTTTTCATGAATTCTCAGAACATATCTACGTGATTTCATGTGGATTCAAGGAATTTATCGATCCCATTGTTGAGGAATATAATATTCCTTCCGAGCGTGTTTATGCCAATACGTTCAAGTTTGATGATGACGGTAACATCATTGGTTTTGATGAAACCAATGTATTGGCAGCCCATAATGGAAAAATAGAATGTTTAAAAAACTTGGATTTGGAAGGCGAAGTCCAAGTTATTGGTGATGGCTACAGCGATTATGTAATGCGCGAAGCAGGAATTGCCCATAAGTTTTTTGCCTACACTGAAAATGTGCATCGTGAAAAGGCCGCAGATAATGCGGACCACGTAACACCTAACCTAGATGAATTTTTATTTGTGAACGATTTGCCAAGAAACCTATCATATCCGAAGAACAGAATCAAAATCCTTTTACTGGAAAATGTACATCCAGCAGCTTTTGAGAACCTTTCCGAAGAAGGATTTTCAGTAGAGTTAATTAAAACTAGTCTATCCGAAGAGGACCTAATTGAACGTATTAAAGGTGTTCATGTTCTGGGGATCAGATCGAAGACCCAGGTTACCCAAAAAGTATTGGATGCCGCCGATAAATTATTGGTAGTAGGTGCATTCTGCATCGGTACAACCCAGATAGACCTCGATTACAGTAAAAAGAAAGGGGTAGTGGTCTTTAACGCTCCATATAGTAATACCCGTTCTGTAGTGGAACTCGCCATTGGACAGACCATTATGCTCATGCGGAGTATTTTTCCACGCAGTACGGAGATTCACAACGGTGAATGGAACAAAACAGCCATTGGTTCACAAGAAGTAAGAGGCAAAAATTTGGGTATCGTAGGTTATGGTAATATCGGTAAACAAATGTCGGTTTTGGCCGAAGCCATGGGGATGAAAGTATATTATTATGATGTGAATGACCAATTGGCACTTGGTAATGCGGTAAAATGTGACACCTTGGAAGACTTGCTCAATGTTTCCGATGTGGTTACGCTGCACGTGGACGACAACAAAGCCAACAAAAATTTTATCGGGGAGCGCGAAATAAACCAAATGAAGGATGGGGCCAAGCTCATTAACCTATCCAGAGGGTTTGTTGTTGATATTGATGCCTTGGCAGATGCTCTTAAAAACGGAAAATTAGGTGGGGCGGCCATAGACGTTTATCCTTGGGAGCCAAGGAGCAATGGAGCGTTCGAAACACCGCTGCAAGGATTGTCCAACGTAATCTTGACTCCTCATATTGGCGGTAGTACGGAAGAAGCACAAAGGGACATTGCCGATTTTGTGCCAAACAAAATCATGGATTATATCAACTCTGGGAATACAGTGGACGCAGTGAACTTCCCTAACATAAGGTTGCCCAAACAGAACAAGGCACACCGATTTTTGCACATTCACAAAAATGTTCCAGGAATAATGGCAAAAATCAATGAAGTGTTGGCCCAATATAGTTTAAATATTACCGGTCAGTTCCTATCAACGGATAGTGAAGTGGGCTACGTGATCACAGATGTGGACAAAGAGTATAACAAAGAAGTGATCAAAGCACTCAAGAAAATAGAGAACACCATTAAGTTTAGGGTTTTATACTAATTATTGGTGGTGATAGGGTTCGTTTCTGAGAATGGTGAACCCCCGATAAATCTGTTCAATGATGAACAAGCGTACCATTTGGTGGGAAAAGGTCATTTTGGATAAGCTTATTTTTCCGGAACTCTTGGCGTAAACGGCATCACTGAAACCATACGGTCCACCAATGACCAATACCAAGTTTTTTGTTCCCGCATTCATTTTTTTCTGTAAAAACTGGGCAAAATCAACAGAGGTGTATTGTTTTCCTTTTTCGTCGAGCAAAATCAAGGTGTCCGTAGGTTGAAGTTGCGCCAAAATCAACTCGCCCTCTTTCTCTTTCTGTTGGGTTTCGGATAAGTTTTTACGGTTTTTTATATCCGGAATAATCTCTAAGTTAAACTTGATGTAGTGTCTTAGCCGTTTCTCATAAACAGTTATAAGTTCTTTAAGTTCAGACTTATCGGTTTTGCCAATGGCGATTAAAGTAATCTGCATACCCAAAAATAAACGTTTCAGCTTAAATTAAGCATGAACTTATCGTTTACAGGCAGCAATGTTTTTACTATTTTCGTTAAAACCCCAATTGGATGATTTCCGAAGAACAATTTCAAAACGAACTGGATTTGATCATTGCCAATGCCGTTAGGGAAGATGTTGGCGATGGTGACCATAGTTCCTTGGCCTGCATCCCTGTTTCTGCAAAGGGCAAGGCGAAACTTTTGGTGAAGGATGAAGGCATAATCGCAGGTGTGGATTTTGCCAAGATGGTATTTAGCTATGTCGATTCTGAATTGACCATGGAAGTGTTGATCAATGATGGTGAAAAGGTAAAATATGGCGACATCGTTTTTTATGTTGAGGGTAGCTCTCAAAGTATACTAATGGCTGAGCGATTGGTTCTGAATGCCATGCAGCGTATGAGTGCAATCGCGACCAAAACACAGGATTTTGTTTCCATTTTGGATGGTACGGGAACCAAAATATTGGATACCCGAAAAACCACGCCTGGAATTCGTGCTTTGGAAAAATGGGCCGTTAAAATCGGAGGAGGGGAAAACCATAGGTTTGCCCTATATGACATGATCATGCTCAAGGACAACCATATCGACTTTGCTGGCGGAATCACAAAAGCCATTCAAAAAACGCAGAATTATTTAAAAGAAAAAGGTAAGGACCTAAAGATTATCGTTGAAGCCAGGAATTTGGATGAGGTAGATGAAATATTGAAATCAGATGGTGTGTACCGCATTCTCTTGGACAATTTTGATTATGATGACACCCGCGAGGCAGTCCAGCGAATAGGGGATAAGTGCCTTACCGAGTCTTCGGGAGGCATTACTGAGGACACGATTCGAAAATATGCCGAATGCGGCGTGGATTATATTTCATCAGGAGCCTTGACCCATTCCGTTTACAATATGGACCTAAGTTTAAAAGCCGTTTAAATGTCCGCAGCCGTAGAAGAGAAATTGGAAAAAATACCCGTAATCAATTGGATTGTTCGGTTGTTGAAAAAAATTAAGCTCAAAGCTTTTGAGGGACTCTCTTTCTATGATCTGATTGAAATGTATTTGATGGGAATTGTCAAAGGAGCACTTTCTTCTAGGGCAAGTTCCATCGCCTTCAGTATTTTTCTTGCTTTGTTTCCCCTGCTCATTTTTTTAGTGACCATGATTCCGTTTATCATTCCATACGTAAGTGTGGGCAACGAGAATTTTGATGCCCAGTTTTTGGATTTTTTGGAATCTTTTCTCCCATCGGCAACGAGTGATTACTTTGGTGAAATCTACCAGCAGATCAAAGACCAAAAACAAGGGGGGTTATTATCCTCTGCTTTTATTTTGTCCATCTTTTTGATGGCCAACGGTGTGAATGCCATTTTTGGCGGATTTGAGAACTCCTATCACGTAGAGTTGACACGTAATTTTTTTCGTCAATATGCGTATGCCCTGATGGTTGGATTGATTCTTTCCATTTTATTGATCGTAGGTGCTGTTGCCTTTGTTTATTTTGAATTCTACATTGTCGAATACACCAGTGAATATTTGGGAAAAACATTGGGCTATGATGTGGAAAAAGGCGATACCATTGGAATACAGGTAGCCAAAATATTGTTTTTTCTTTGTCTTTCTTATTTCACAACGGCCATACTTTACTATTTTGGAACGGCAGAAGGTAGACAGGCCCGCTTTTTTTCCGCAGGAGCTTTAATGACCACACTTCTGTTTTTATTGACCTCTTATCTTTTCGGAATTTATGTGGAGAAATTTGCTCGTTACAACGAACTTTATGGAGCTTTGGGAGGATTATTGATTTTAATGGTGTTTATATGGTTAAATTCTAATATATTATTACTGGGTTTTGAATTGAACGCCACGCTTAATTCCTTAAAAAAAAGACATGAAAAGCAGCAAAGCTCGCAATAAGTATATATATCTAGTATGTTTTCTGCTTTGTCAGGTAACATGGTCGCAAACTGTTTTCGGTAAGTGGAAAACAATCGATGACCGCAATGGGATAACCAAGGCCATAATCGAAATTTACAAGGAAGATGGATTAATGCATGCCAAGGTGGTCAAGATTTTGGAAGAAGGGAAAAAAGGGGCTCTGTGTACCAAGTGTGAAGGAGATAAAAAGGATAAGCCCATTCTTGGAATGAAGATCATGGAAAATTTTGAGAAGAACAAAAAAGGCATCTACAAAGGTGATAAGCTATTTGATCCTGAACAGGCTATGACTTTTAAAGGAAGGGTCTGGTTGGATGAGGATAACGAAAATCGATTGAAAGTTAGGGGCTATTTGGCATTTTTGTATAGGACCCAAACATGGCACAGGGTACTAGAGAATTAACGTATGGATTATTTTTTGGATGTTGTTCTTCCTATTCCTTTGGAAAAACTCTTTACCTATAAAATTTCGCAGGCCGAAGCGGATTTTATTCAGGAGGGGATGCGTGTTGCTGTTCCTTTTGGTAAAACAAAAATATATACTGCCCTAGCATATCGCGTACACCGAAATGCACCTGAAGCCTACGAACCCAAAGAAATTTATCAAATCCTTGATGACCACCCGGTGGTGACCCAAGTGCAATTGAAGCATTGGGAATGGGTGGCCCAATATTACATGTGTACTTTGGGAGAAGTGATTCGAAGCGCCTTGCCCAGTGCTTTTATGTTGGAGAGCGAAACCTTGGTGTTGCCCAATAAAAATGCCGATGTGGACGAAGCTGAACTTACGGATGACGAGTTTTTGGTATTTGAAGCACTACAGCATCAAAGTGCACTGAAAATTTCTGAGGTAAGTGATATTGTGGACAAGAAAAATGTGCTGAAACTGATAAATACGCTTGTCCATAAAGGGGTAGTGCTTCAAAAAGAAGAGTTGTACGAACAGTACAAACCTAAATTGGTCCGCTACGTTAAACTTTCTGAACAATATGATGACGAAGAAGAACTAGCTGATTTACTGAACGAGCTAACCCGAGCACCTAAACAAAGCCAGGTGGTGTTGTCCCTTTTTCAGTTGAAAGCCAAAAGCACCAAACCCATTCCCATTGCTGAATTGGAAAAGGAAAGTAGGGCTTCACGAGCTGTCATCAAGGCGCTTATCGATAAAGATATTCTGGAGGAATACCACATCCGAAAAGATAGGGTCGAGTTTGATGAACGTTCCGAAGCATCCAAGCATGTAGATTTAAATGAATATCAGTATCAAGCTTTACAGGATATCAACAAAGGCTTTGATAACGGAAAACCGGTATTGTTGCATGGGGTTACATCGTCTGGAAAGACCGAGGTTTATGTAAAACTGATTCAACAATGTTTGGACGAAGGCAAACAAGCCTTGTACTTACTTCCGGAAATTGCACTGACTTCCCAATTGATCAATAGGCTAAGGCATTATTTTGGCCACCAAGTATCCGTTTATCATTCAAAATATAGTATTCACGAAAGAGTAGAAGTGTGGAACAATGTATTGAACAATGCTGAAAAAGCCCAGATAGTAATTGGTGCACGTTCATCCTTATTCCTTCCCTTTACCAATTTAGGGTTGGTGGTGGTAGATGAGGAGCACGAAAGTTCCTTTAAACAATTTGACCCTGCACCACGCTACCATGCTAGGGATGCTGCTGTGGTCTTGGCTGCCCTTCATAAGTCGAATATTGTTCTGGGCTCGGCAACACCGAGTATTGAAAGTATGTTCAATGCCAAGACGCAAAAATATGGCTACGCTTCCATAGCACACAGGTTCGGCGATGTTTTGATGCCGGACATCAATCTGGTGGACATCAAAGAAGCCACCCGTAAACGCCGAATGAAGGGTCATTTTTCCAAAACACTCATTAAGGCTATTACCGAAGCGTTGGAGGAGGGGGAACAGGTTATTCTTTTTCAGAACCGAAGAGGATTTGCTCCAGTTGTGGAATGTACTACCTGCGGACATGTGGCCCAATGCCCCAATTGTGATGTAAGCTTGACCTATCATCAGCATAGAAACCAATTGCGTTGTCATTATTGTGGTTATCATATGGCCTTGCAGCAGGCATGTTTAGCTTGTGGCAGCCCTACTTTGGACAACAAAGGCTTTGGTACAGAACAAATTCAACAGGAGTTGGGGCAGTTGTTCCCAGATGTTAAGGTAGGGCGAATGGATTTGGATACCACCCGGGGCAAGTATGCCTATGAAAAAATCATCTCATCATTTGAGAACCAGGAAATGGATATCCTTGTAGGTACCCAAATGGTTACCAAGGGACTGGATTTTAGAAATGTAAGTTTGGTAGGCATTATGAATGCGGATTCCATGCTCAATTTCCCCGATTACCGTGCCCATGAGCGTAGTTTCCAAATGTTGACGCAGGTAGCGGGTAGGGCAGGGCGTACCCAAAAGCGTGGCAAAGTATTGATTCAGACCTACAATCCCTACCATCAAATATTACAGCAGGTAACCACCAACAGTTACGATAAAATGTTCAAGGAACAATTCTATGAGCGGGAACAGTTCAAGTATCCACCTTTGGTGAGGCTTATCAAAATAACCCTAAAGGATAAGGATTTCAATAAATTGAACGAATCTGCGGATTGGATGGCAGGCTCTCTTCGAAATGTACTTGGTTCCAACATTCTTGGACCGGAATATCCACCGGTGGCACGAATCCGAAGAGACTACCTTAAAAACATAATGATTAAAATACCAAGGAATCAGCCATTGGCCCAAACAAAAAATAGCATTAAAAGAATTGAAAAATCTTTTAATGCTATTTCCAAGTATAAAAGTGTAAGACTGGTCTACAATGTGGACCACATATAATTATACATTGGCCAGCGCTTCTGCTAGTTCTGTCTTTTTGTTTCTACTTAATGGAATCTGTCTGCCCCCTACTTCAACATTTTTACTGTTGAATTTTTCAATCTTCTCCAGATTCACAATATAAGATTTATGGATACGTAGAAATTTTTCGGCTGGCAATTGCTTTTCGAAAGATTTCATGGTGGAAAGGATTACGATATTGGCTTCATCCGTTACCAATTTAATGTAATCTCCCAATGCCTCGATCCATTTAATATCGTTTAAGATAACCTTTCGTTTTTTAAGGTTACTCTTGACAAAGATGTGCTCTTCGTCCTCATCAACCCTGTTCATTTGTTCGTACTTGGCAACAGCTCTTTTTACAGAAGCTTCAAAACGGGCCAAAGTGATGGGTTTGTGAAGGTAATCGGTAACGTCGTAATCGAACGCTTTAAGTGCATAATCAGGTTTTCCGGTAATCAAAATAACCTGTGGTGGGTTCTCTAAGGCCTCTAAAAGATCAAAACCGCTGATGATCGGCATTTCAACATCTAAAAAGATAAGGTCGATTTCATGGTTTTTCAGGCCATTTTTGGCTTCAATGGCATTGCTGTACTCAGCAACTAAAGCTAGGTGTGGATGATTGTTGACCAACTTCGCGACAGCCATGCGCTGCATCGAGGAATCGTCTACAATTATACTTTTTAATTTCATAGAATGGGGTGATTTGTAGGGTTTTAAATCATCGGCAAATTACATAAAAAACCCGTTTAAGAGCAACAAAAGATGTAAACATGGTGTATTTTGTTGTGTAAATTGCCATATGTGTTATTTAGGTTTATTGGGTTTTTTTATTGTTGATAACTATTGTACTTAAACGAAGTTTTTTTACTTTTCTTGCAGGGTGTAAGAAATATTATTAATTTTGCGCTCCTTTAAAAATATATTATAATGAACCATTACGAAACTGTTTTCATTTTGAATCCCGTTCTATCTGAGACCCAGATAGAGGAAACAGTCAAGAAGTTTGAGGATTTCTTGATTAAGAATGGTGCCAAAATGGTCTCCAAGGAAGATTGGGGACTTAAAAAGTTGGCCTATCCCATTCAGCACAAGAAAAGTGGATTTTACCACTTGTTCGAATTCCAAGCTCCAGGCGAGGCCATTGGCCCTTACGAGTTGGAACTAAGAAGAGATGAGCGCGTTATGCGTTTTCTGACCGTTAAATTGGACAAGCATGCAATTGCTTGGGCGGAAAAAAGAAGAAACAAACTAAAAGCAAAGGCATAAGGGTATGGCATCTATTGAGCAACAAGCAAAATCGAAAAAAGATGGGGAAATCAGATATTTGACCCCACTTAACATTGAAACCAGCAAACAAAAGAAGTATTGTAGGTTCAAGAAATCAGGTATCAAGTATATTGATTACAAAGACCCGGATTTCTTGATGAAGTTGGTGAACGAGCAAGGTAAATTGCTTCCAAGAAGACTTACCGGTACTTCCTTGAAATACCAAAGAAAAGTAGCACAGGCCGTTAAACGTGCCCGTCACCTAGCGTTAATGCCGTATGTTGGCGATATGTTGAAATAAAAAAATACCAGAGAATGGAACTTATTCTAAAAGAAGATGTACAGGATTTGGGATTTAAGGATGATATCGTTACCGTAAAGAACGGTTACGGCAGAAACTTCCTTATCCCTCAAGGTTTGGCCGATTTGGCTACGCCTTCTGCCAAAAAAGTTTTGGCGGAGAACCTTAAGCAAAGAGCTCACAAGGAGAAAAAGGTTATCGATGAGGCTACTAAGATCGCCGATGCATTGAAGCAATTGGAAATCAAAATTGCCGCAAAAGTTGGTGCAGGCGACAAATTGTTCGGATCTGTAACAAATATCGACCTTGCTGCTGCCTTGGATAAAGAAGGACACCAAATTGATAGAAAATTCATCAATATTAAAGGTGGAGCTGTCAAAAGAGTTGGTCCTTACGAAGCTATTATCAGATTGCACAGGGAAGTTATTGTGGAATTCCCTTTTGAAGTTGTTGCAGAAGCAAAATAAACTTCATAAACCATACTGTAGAAAAAAGCCCGAGCGTATCGCTCGGGCTTTTTTGTGTGTGCTCTTAATCTAAGTATATATCTATTGTTGCTGCTCCAATGCGGTTCTCAATCTCCCTTGAAGTTCGGTATCGGTCTGTAGTGCCATAGCTATTTTTTGGTAACGCTCCATAGTTAGCCCCTCATTGCCAATAATTTCTTCAATTTGTTGGGTAAAACCAACTTGCATTTGCTGGATTTCGTTCATTAACTTCCCGAAGCGCTCCTTTTCTTCATCGCTCGCATCAACGGTTTTTTCGGGCGAAGCCGAAGCTTGGTACATTTCGTTGAATCGGTTGGGCTCAAAACCGCTATCCTTAACGGTCTGCATAACCTGTTGCTGGGCTTCCATATTCACCTTTTGAATATCTTGGAAAGCAGAAGCTATTTTATTTAGTTCGGCATCGCTGACCTCCACCTGCTCTTGCGCGTTCACATGCGAAAGACCACATGCACCAATGGTTGCTATACAAACCACTAAAGTTTTAAATGATTTTAAAAATCTCATTCTGTACGTGTTTTATTAATAATGTTAGTTTCCGAAACTACAATAAATAAAAGCGCTTGCCAAAAATCACGGCTAATATGGATGTTAATCTATACTTAAATTAAATGCGGTAAAATCTGGGATTTCATGGTTTTCTTGGAACAAAAACAAGGAGGTTCTCACTAGCCTTTTATATTTTTGCAGCATGAAGTACAGACGATTGACCAAGGAGCAATTAGAAGAGCTCCATCCTGAATTTATCAACTTTTTGGCGACCCAATCCATTACTGCGGAAGAATGGGACACCCTTAAAAAAGAAAAGCCTGAAGTTGCAGAGGAGGAAATAGACGTTTTTAGCGATTTAATCTGGGAAGGTGTGTTGAACAAAGTGGAATATTTAGAAAATGTTTCCGAGCGGCATATGCACCTATTTCACCTAACGGACAAGGAAATGAAATTGTTGTCAGTAAAGATTTTAAACCCAGAAATCGACCTAAGGACCGAAGTGGGCTTTGGTTGGTTCAAACGTAATTACCAATCCGATTTTGTTGAATATCTGTCCGCTTCCAAGGCATATGGGGAGGATAAGAACGTTGACAAGTTCGAAATCATCAAACAAGGAGCTGTGATCACCAAGGGAGAGCTGTACCAATGGTTTGAGCAGATCATGGAAAACTGATGGAATTAGTAGTAAAGTGGTTCTAAGTGAGAAGAAAAACCCTTGATTCTTTAATCTTTCAGCCTTGACCCTTGGCCCCATTGACATCGACCAAAAACGTATATTTGCACGAGAATTAAAAACCACATGGCAAAGAAACCATCCATACCCAAAGGAACCCGCGATTTTTCACCTGCAGAGGTAGCTAGGCGTAATTACATCATCCAAACCATAAAAAAGCATTTCGAGACCTATGGTTTTCAGCCGATAGAAACCCCGTCTTTTGAGAATTCGGAGACCTTAATGGGTAAATATGGGGATGAAGGGGACCGTTTGATTTTTAAAATATTGAATTCGGGTGATTTTATTTCCAAAGTGGATGATGTAACTTATAGTTCCAAGGATTCCGTTTCTTTGACGCCCAAGATTTCTGAAAAAGCCCTACGTTACGACCTTACCGTACCCTTTGCCCGCTATGTGGTCATGCATCAGAACGAGATAGATTTTCCATTCAAGCGATATCAAATTCAGCCGGTATGGCGTGCTGACCGTCCACAAAAGGGGCGTTTCCGTGAGTTTTATCAGTGCGATGCCGATGTAGTTGGTGCTGACTCCCTGATTCAAGAGGTGGAGTTTGTGCAATTGTATGATGCCGTTTTTACCGATTTGGGTCTAAAAGGAGCTACCATCAAGATTAACAACCGAAAAATCCTATCTGGAATCGCAGAGGTCATTGGAGCCAAACATCTGTTGGTCGACTTTACCGTGGCATTGGACAAATTGGACAAGATAGGCGAGGAGAAGGTAAAAGTGGAGATGGTCGAAAAAGGTATTTCCGAAGGTGCTATATCCAAAGCACAGCCTTTGTTCGAAATGAAGGGAACGGCTACAGAGCAATTGGAAAAGCTGAAATCCATTCTTGCCGATTCAGAAGTTGGCATGTTAGGCGTTTCGGAACTGGAGGAGATTATCTCCACTGTGGATATGGTCGGGCTGCAATCCGCTAGCCTTCAGTTAGATGTAACCCTTGCCCGTGGACTAAATTACTACACAGGTGCTATTTTTGAAGTCGCTGCTCCTGAAGGTGTAAAAATGGGCTCTATTGGTGGTGGAGGCCGATATGATGACCTTACCGGCATTTTTGGACTCAAAGATGTGAGTGGTGTGGGGATTTCCTTTGGACTGGACCGGATTTATCTGGTTTTGGAAGAATTGAACCTGTTCCCTGACAGCTTGGATACTTCATTGGACGTGCTTTGCCTCAACTTTGGAAAGAAAGAGGGAACAGCATCCTTAAAACTGGTGTCTGGGCTACGTAAGCAAGGTCTTAGAGCCGATTTATACCCTACGGACACCAAAGTACAGAAGCAATTTAAATATGCGGACAAAAGGGGAGTGCCCTATGTGATTCTTTTGGGAGACCAAGAGTTGACCGATGGCAAATTTGTAGTCAAAAACATGAAGACTGGCGACCAGAAGGACTATTCGTTGGATGCAATCCAAGAGTTCGTGGAAAAGCTCAAGTCCGAGTTTTAATCGCTTTGATGATGGTTTTGTAATAAGTGGGACCGTGCGGGACATATTTCCCCACACTGGCCAAACCCCAGGTTTCTTCGGCGAATTTAAATAGAGGAATCAAGGCAAGGTCCGCTACTTCACTTTCTTGTTTGGTAAGTTGATTCAACGGAACGTTTAGCTTGCACAAAAAAATGTGATGCAGTTCGGCATCGATAAAGTCTTCGGAAATTTTGTGGATGGCCTTAAAAGTGCCCAAGGGTTCCAAATCGGATTCCGAAATGGTCAGCCCGACTTCTTCTTTCACTTCTCGAACAGCCGCAGTAACAATCTCTTCTCCTGCAGAAACGTGACCAGCAACCGAAACATCCCAAAGTAGGGGATGGGTAGCCTTGTTTTCACCCCGTTTTTGTAATAGGACTCGCCCATCTGTTGTGTAGAGCCAAACGTGAATGGTTGGATGAAGCAGCCCTTGGCGGTGAGCTTCCGACTTTAAACAGGATTCGCCTGTTGGTTTTCCTTGTTCATTCAAAATGTCAACTCGCTCATCCATATAACATAAAGATAAAAAAAAGTCACCCAGAAGATGTTTCAGGATGACTTAATTTTAGTTTATAAAGGATGGTTTTTGCTCAGTTAATCAAAATAACTGAAGGTTTCTCCTTCTTTGATGTTCAACAAGGTTTGGTAAATCAAACGGATAACGTTCTCCACGTCATCTTTGTGAACGGTTTCCACCGTGGTATGCATGTAGCGCAAAGGCAACGAAATCAAAGCGGAAGCGACTCCACCATTACTATATGCAAAGGCATCCGTATCAGTACCTGTGTATCTGGATGATGCATTGCGCTGGAACGGAATTTTATGGGATTCAGCTGTTTCCAAGATACGCTCGCGCAATTTGTTCTGTACCGCGGGCGCATAGGATATTACAGGCCCATCCCCAATTTTGGTTTCACCTTCGGTCTTTTTATTGATCATTGGGGTAGTGGTGTCGTGGCACACATCGGTTACAATCGCAACGTTCGGTTTTATGGTCTGCGTGATCATTTCTGCTCCGCGAAGTCCAATTTCTTCTTGCACTGAATTGGTGATATACAATCCAAAGGGAAGTTCTTTTTTGTTCTCTTTGAGCAAACGAGCTACCTCAGCGATCATAAATCCGCCCATTCTATTGTCCAATGCCCTACAAACAAACTTGTCTTTGTTCAAGATTTGGAATTGGTCGGGGTAGGTGATCACACACCCAACATGAACGCCCATTTTTTCGACCTCTTCCTTGTCCTTGGCACCTATGTCAATAAAGATATTGTCCAATTTAGGTGGTTCTTCTTTGGCCTTGTTTCTTGTATGGATCGCAGGCCATCCAAAAACACCTTTCACAATTCCTTTTTTGGTATGGATGTTCACCCATTTGGAGGGTGCTATTTGATGGTCGCTCCCTCCATTTCGGATAACGTAAAGCAAACCCTCATCCGTAATATAATTAACGTACCAAGAAATTTCATCGGAATGCCCTTCAATCACAACCCTGTATTTGGCATCTGGATTAATAACTCCTACAGCAGTTCCATATGTGTCAGTTATAAACTCGTCAACATAGGGTTTTACGTAGTCCATCCAAATTTTTTGCCCTTCCCATTCATAACCTGTGGGAGATGGGTTGTTCAAGTATTTTTCTAAAAACTCGAGGGATTTTTTTTTGATGATTTTCTCTTTTGACATAAATCTAATTTAATAGACAAACATAAGAATATTCACTTTTATTTAATAACCAAATCATACCTTTATATGTACTTTTGGCAAGACTATTGAGGAAGAAATGTTATGCTGCGCAACTGTTTTCTTGTTGTTTTTTTTGCATTTACTGCCCTAGGGTTTGCTCAGGAACCGCTGGATTCCATTGTAAACCACAGGGATTCCATTGCCAATGATTCTGTAGAGGATTATTATGTTCGGTTCGAGGGAGACTCCATTTTGATGAGTTCCATTGAACTGGACGAAGTATATCTTTTTGGGAAATTGGAGTTTGCCAGTCGTAAAGATAAATTACGTTATTATATTCTCCGACGAAAAACCTTGAAGGTGTATCCTTATGCCAAATTGGCCGCTGAGCGGTTGGTTGAACTTAATGATAGTCTTCAGCTTATTACAAAACGCAGGCACCAGCGAAGATATACCCGAAAAGTGCAAAAATATATTGAAGGTGAGTTCTCCGAAGAATTAAAAAAATTGACCCGTACAGAAGGTCAGATTTTAGTAAAATTGATTCACCGTCAGACAGGAACAACAGCATTTGATTTGGTCAAGGATCTCAGAAGTGGGTGGCGCGCATTTTGGTACAATACTACAGCCAGTTTATTCAAAATCAGTCTAAAGGAAGAGTTTCTTCCCGAAGAAGTCCATGAAGATTATTTAATAGAGGATATTCTACAACGTGCCTTTGCGGCGAGTAGGTTGGAGCGACAAAAATCCGTTTTGGATTACGATTATGCCCAGCTTACAAACAAATGGAAAAACCGACCACCAAGTGCTGGCAACTAGTTTTTGGACTTCTTTCCAAAAATGGCTTCCATTACAATACTTACCGACCTAAATCCTAAATAAATGGCCAAAATGGCGCAGATAATGCCTAAAACCAAAACAGGCCAATAAAACGGGTGCCCTTCATTTTTAAAAGCTTCATAGATTAAAAACGGCCCCATAAACATGGCAAGTACCGTATAGCCAAACGATTTTATTCCTTTTACCAGAAGTTCCTTGTTAGTTCGCCTCATAGGACCAAAGTAGGAATATTAGCTTATATTTAGGGGATATTGCACTAAAAATTAACCATGGAAATACTTGTTCTGGGGGTAGTGGTCCTCTTCATTATTATTGCTACCGTAAAATTCAAAATGCATCCCATTTTCTCCCTGACCATTGCTGCTGTAGCTTCTGGTTTTTTGTTGGGGATAACGCCAAAAGATATTATGTCCACCATGGCCGAAGGTTTTGGAAATACACTTTCCGGTATTGGATTGGTAATCGCGTTTGGGACGGTAATCGGTATTTATCTTGAAAAAACGGGGAGTACCCAAGTTCTTGCCAATAGTATTTTAAAAGTAATCGGTTTAAAACGTTCTCCGTTAGCACTGAATCTGGCTGGATTTGTCATTTCCATTCCTGTATATTGCGATTCGGGTTACATTATACTGTCTTCATTGAATAAGGCTATCAGTAAAAAAACGGGTATCCCCGCCTTGGTGTTTGCCATTGCCTTGGCCACTGGATTATATTCCGCCCACGTTTTTGTTCCGCCCACCCCTGGACCATTGGCCGCAGCCGCTATTTTGGAGGCTGATTTGGGAATGGTGCTGATTTTTGGGTTGGTAGTTGCCATTCCTGTTTCCATATCAGGATATTTTTGGGCACGGTTCATCGGAAAATCGTTGCAAGAGGATGAATCTAATAAGGAATTTGAAGAAAAGGAAGAAGTTCCTTCCACTGTAAAACCATTTCAAGCTTTTTTACCATTATTGGTTCCGATAATTTTGATTGCGATGAAATCCGTGGTGGATTATCCAACCCATCCTTTGGGTGAAGGTTTAGTATTCAGTATTTTCAATTTTCTCGGCAGCCCTGTAATTGCATTGTTGATTGGTGTATTTTTTGCCTTTGCCTTAGGTAGAAAAATTTCCTCGGAAGAAAAGAAGGGATGGGTGCCCGAAGCGTTTAAGCAGGCAGGAGCCATTGTTTTGATAACAGGTGCTGGTGGTGCTTTTGGTGCCATTCTTCGTACCATGGATATTGCCTCCATCATTAATTTGGAATCCAGCACGGGTATTGGCGGGCTATTGATTGCGTTTGTGATTGCTGCTGTGCTAAAAACCGCTCAGGGGTCATCAACAGTGGCCATTATTACCACATCGGCCATAATTGCGCCTTTACTGGAAACTTTTGGACTGGTTTCCATTACCGATAAGGCACTGGCCGTTCTTGCCATAGGAGCAGGAGCCATGACGGTCTCCCATATCAACGACAGTTACTTTTGGGTAGTATCCCAGTTTTCCAATATGAAAGTGAAAACCGCTTTGCGAGGTCATACCCTCGGGACATTGGTTCAGGGTACGGTTGGTATTTTAATGATTCTATTGCTTTATACAATCGTTTAGTGATTGATTATTCAATGGTAAGTATAGCAGTATATTCTTGAACCATGGCAAAATATCCAAGAGCATAGTCGTTGGGGCGCTCCACATTATCAAAAAGGTCGATGTTATCCAGCCCGGTAATATCAAAAACATTGCCCCGTACTGTGGCTACAGGGGTTTGAAATACTCCATTGTTATTTTCCGTTTGTTCCAACACCAAATCCATGTAATTATAGAAGTCTTCGGTAGCCCCCAAAATACTGACCGTAATGTCTTGACCAGTCTCTAATTTTTGATCAGTGAAATAGGAGAATTCAAACTGTTGACCTTGGAAGAATTCATCTTCCACCGTTTGGAATTCACTGTTCATGAAATCGAACACGTAAAAATCATCTTGCTCACTGTTATCCGTAAAGGTTACAATGATTTCTGTTGCCTCGTCATCGAAAAGGGTATCATCCCCTTGTTTTAAATCATCAATAGGAACTGTAGGGACGTACTCGGTTTGGGCAAAATATCTCTTCTCTTTATGGGTTATTTGCAGGATAAATACGACTCCAGGTTCTACATAAGCGGTTCGTATACTATCCTGTTCCAAGTTTGGCACATAGATTCCGGAGCCTTCATCTTTTTCAACGAGATAGGAAAACGATAGATTGTCAAACAAGCCACCTCCCGTGGGTACTCCATAGTAAATCAATACACTCTCTGCTTGTGTTGGTTGGTTTTCTTCAAAGAAGTTGCTGGTTTCCTTCAATTTGATTTTTACATCAACAAACTCTTGGCTTTTGTCCACTCTTACAAGACCGTCCACAACAAGTCTTGTTTCAATTTCGGGCAAATCCACATCGATTGCATCTTCACAAGAAAGTGATATAATAATGCTGAACAATATGGTTAGTCCTTTCTTCATTGTTTTCGTATCGAAAAACGTAAACGGTTTTTTATTGAAAATTACTTTTATCCATTCCCATTAAAATGTTTTACGATTATTGAGCCCTAGGAACGGGTCCACATCAAAAGTTACGTGGAGCAACTAATCAGTAATGGTCAAGGTTCTGGAAAACTCTTGAACTACCGCAAAATATCCAAGTGCATAATCGTTGGGGCGCTCCACATTATCCAAAACGGTTACATTGTCGAGCCCTGTTACATCAAAAACGTTGCCTCGAACGGTGGCAACGGGCGTTTGAAAAACACCGCCATTATTTTCCGTTTGCTCCAATATCAAGTCCATGTAATTGTAAAAGTCTTCAGTAGCCCCCAATATGCTTACGGTAATATCTTGTCCTACCTCTAAATTTTCATCGTAGAAATAGGAGAACTCAAATTGTTGGCCCTGAAAAAATTCATCTTCCACAGTCTGAAATTCACTGTTCATAAAATCGAACACGTAAAAGTTGTCATTGGCACCATCATCGGTAAATGTTACGATGATTTCTGTTTCCTCGTCATCAAAAAGGGTATCGTCTCCCTGTTCCAAATTATCCAACGGAACTGTTGGGGCGTACTTTGTCTGGGCAAAATATTGTTTTCCTTTATGGGTGACCTGCAAAATAAATGTCACGTCAGGCTCGGCTGCAGAGGTCCTAATGCGTTGGTCTGTTGTAAAATTGGGGTCAGGAACATAAACTCCTGTCCCAGGTGCTTCTTCGGTAAGGTTTGAGAAGGCTAGGCTTTCAAATAGTCCGTTATCATTGAGCACGCCATAACCAATTACGGCACTTTCGACTTGAGTGGGCTCGTTCTCTTCGAAAAAAATGCTGGTTTCGCGCATGGTAATCCTAACATCCACAAATTCTTCGCTTTTATCCACACGCAACAGCCCATCCACAACCAATCTGGTTTCCACTTCCGGTAAATCGACATCCACAACATCCTCACAGGAACCTAGCAACAGAACGATAAGAACATAAATTATAGGATTCTTCATACCGTTAAAATTTAAAGTTATAGGTTACCGATGGGATGATTCCAAATATCGAAGTCCGTATGGCCTCGTTTCTTCCTGTATCTTCATTTTCCCTGAAATTGATGGATGCAGCATTTCTGCGACTATATGCGTTGTAAATGCTAAATACCCATTCGGACTGTATCTTTTTTCGTTTGTTGCGTTTAGGGGTTAAAATTGCGGAGATATCCAATCGATGATAATCCGGTAGCCTTTCTTTGTTACGTAGGCCATAATAGGGGACATTTACGCCCTCAAATTCAAATTGGCCAATTGGATAATTGGTGGGTTGTCCTGTTTGATAAATGAAATTGGCATTAAAGCTCCATTTTTCATTCAACTCAAAACTTCCATATAGGGACAGATCATGTGTTTTGTCGTACGGGGTGCTGTACCAGTCGCCCAAATTAATACCCGTTTCCAAATTGGAACGACCTGTATCAAAATTTTGGGTTCTTCCAGGTGTTCTTTGTTCCGACCGGGATAGCGTATAGGCCAACCAACCTTGAAAACGGCCTTGATTTTTTCTAATAAGAAGTTCCAGCCCATAGGCTCTTGCCTGGCCATTCAATATGACTTGTTCAATGGCATTGTTGGCTATGAGGTTGGCCCCATCAATATAATCTATCCTATTTTGGATATCCTTATAAAAGACCTCTGTCTCCAAACTATATTCTCCGTTATTTATATTCCTGAAATAACCAAGGGCATATTGGTCCAACAACTGCGGTTCAACAAAAGGCCCGCTGGGTGTCCATACATCCAAAGGAGTAGGGGAGCTGGTGTTCGAAAGCAAGTGAAGGTATTGCGCCAATCTGGTATAACTGGCTTTAATGGAATTGTTTTCTTTAAAACTATAGGACATGGAAATCCGTGGTTCCAAGTTGAAAAAGCTTTTGAGTGTATTGCCTCTTCCTGGATTAATAGTGTCAATGGGCTCACCTTCCCGGTATGTTAGTGTAAAGGGGTCAAACTCCACTGGGTTATCGTTTTCGTAAACAAAAAATTCATCTTGACCCAATCTAGCAAACTGACTTGCCCTTAATCCATATTCAACACTTAAATTATCCGTGATTTGATGTTCAACGTCTATATAAGCTGCATTCTCGTTGGCATATTTTTTTGTGAGTTGTTCTTCCAAAATTCCTGAATCTGGACTATTGGGAACTATTTTACCTGGATTGAACACATAGTAAATGCTATTAATTCCATAGTTAAGCTGAAACTTATCGTTCAGGTAGTGTTTTAAATCGTATTTAACGTTAAAGTTTTGAATCCCTGAATTCCACTCAAATCCAACAAAATCGAGCTCTAGGCCATAATAATAATCCGAATAGATCAGTGACAGGTTGGAAAAGAGCTTGTCGGAAAACAAATGGTTCCATCTAAAATTCCCAACCGCATTTCCATACACGTTTACAAATCTGTCACTAACATTAAAAAGGTCTCTCCCGAAGTAACCGGATAGAAAAACACTATTGTTTTCGTTGATTTTGTGGTTGATTTTTGTATTTAAATCGTAGAAATAGGCCTTGTTGTTCACATCAAACAATGGAAGAAATAAATGGGCGTAAGAGGCTCTTCCTCCTACCAAAAAAGCGGTTCTGTCTTTTTGGATCGGGCCTTCAATCAGTAACCGACTTGCCACGGCTCCAATCCCTCCGTTAACTTTTAGTTCTTTGCTGTTTCCTTCTTTCTGAAAGATTTCTAGAACCGAGGAAACCCTACCTCCGTACCTCGCGGGAATACCTCCCTTAAACAGTTTGACATCTTTAATGGCATCTGGATTAAAAACAGAAAAGAAACCAAATAGGTGTGAAGAGTTGAAAACAGTGGCCTCATCCAATAAAATAAGGTTCTGGTCCGCAGCTCCGCCCCTTACATTAAATCCCGAAGATGCTTCTCCTGCACTTGTTACACCCGGTAATAGGACCAAGGATTTTATCACATCTGCTTCGCCCAAAACCACAGGGATTTGCTTTATGGTTTGCGAAGCAAGCGAGGTAACACTCATTTGCGGTTTTCGAATATCCAATCTTTCCACATCATCCGTAACCACGACTTCTTTTAATTCCTCCGTTTTCTCCGCGAGGTCGAAATCTAACTTTAGATCTTTGTCAAGGGTAATGGTTTTTACAACTTCTTGGAAACCTAAATAACTAACGATGACCTGATATTGCCCTTCGGGCAAGGTAATGGAGTAAAAGCCATACTCATTGGTGGTTGTCCCTGTTTTTAGTTCGGAAATGGCAATGGTTACCCCGATAAGGGATTCATTGCTGCTGGCTTCGGAAACCACACCGCTAAGGGTATACTTTTGCTGGGCCTGCACTATAAAAAAATGCCCAAACAGGGCTAGCAAAAATGCAAGATAATGTCTGGACATTTGATTGGTTTTTTTAAAAATACGTATTTATAGAGTAGAGAAAAAATCTAAATTGAGGCCAAAGCATATTTTAACATATGGTATTATAAAAATAAGGCAGCCAAATAAATAAATGGCTGCCTTATTAAGTATTTTTTCTATTGTCCTTAACTATCCTATAGAACTCAAAATACTGTTCAACGTTTCACTTGGTCGCATGGCTTTAGATGCCATTTCAGGATTTGGAAGGTAATACCCTCCAATATCCATAGGCGAACCTTGAGCGTCTATTAATTCTTGAGAAATTTTTTCCTCGTTGGAGGACATTGTTTGGTAAGCTTTGCTGAAGATGGTTTTTAGTTCTTCATCCTTGTCTTGCTTAGCTAATTGTTCGGCCCAATAAAGTGCTAAGTAGAAATGGCTACCGCGCGTGTCAATCTCGTTTACTTTTCTGGATGGTGATCTATCCTGGTTCAAGAACTCTTCGGTCGCTTTATCCAAAGCATCAGCCAATACTTGCGCTTTTTTATTGTTGTTCTTATCTCCAAAGAATTCCAAAGAAACGGCCAATGCCAAGAACTCACCTAGGGAATCCCATCTCAGGTGACCTTCTTCCAAGAATTGTTCCACGTGTTTTGGAGCGGAACCACCGGCACCGGTTTCGAACAATCCACCACCATTCATCAATGGAACAATGGAGAGCATTTTTGCACTGGTTCCTACCTCTAAAATTGGAAACAGGTCAGTCAAGTAATCCCTCAATACGTTACCTGATACGGAAATAGTGTCTTTTCCTTCTTTCATGCGTTTCAAAGTGAACTTTGTCGCTTCAATAGGGGAAAGGATTCTAATGTCCAATCCTTCGGTATCGTGGTCTTTGAGGTAAAGATTTACTTTTTTGATCAATTCTGCATCGTGGGCTCTGGTTTCATCCAACCAGAAAACGGCTGGTACACCTGTGGCTCTTGCACGAGACACGGCCAATTTTACCCAGTCTTGAACAGGAGCGTCCTTCACTTGACACATTCTCCAGATGTCGCCTTGTTCCACGGTATGCTCAATCAATGTTTCTCCAGCAGCATTCAGCACTTTCACGGTTCCAGCTTTCTCAATCTCGAAAGTTTTATCGTGGGAACCGTATTCTTCAGCTTTTTGGGCCATCAAACCTACATTGGGAACTGTTCCCATGGTTGTAGGGTCGAAAGCACCATGTTCTTTACAAAAATCGATAGTGGCTTGATAAACTCCAGCATAACTGCTATCAGGTATAATGGCCTTGGTATCTTGAAGCTCTCCGTTCTTGTCCCACATTTTACCGGAGTTTCTGATCATGGCCGGCATGGAGGCATCAATGATCACATCACTGGGCACATGAAGGTTGGTAATGCCCTTATCGGAATTCACCATGGCCAGGTCAGGTCCGTTTTCAATGCTGGCCTTGATGGCTCCTTCAATTTCTTTGTGCTGATCTTCGGGCAACTTTCCGATTTTATCCAACAAGGTTTCCAATCCATCGTTTGGATTGATTCCCAATTTTTCGAAAGTATCTCCATAGTTTTTGAACAATTCAGAAAAGTAAACTTGTAAAGCGTGACCAAAAATGATGGGGTCGGAAACCTTCATCATGGTCGCTTTAAAGTGTAATGATAGCAAGATGCCTTTTTCTCTTGCATCGGCAATTTCCTTGGTCAAAAATTCAACCAATGCTTTTTTGCTCATTACTGTGGCATCGATTACTTCGCCTTTCAAAAGGGAAAGTTTGTCCTTTAGCACGGTTGTATTGCCATCTGCATCTACCAATTCAATGCGAACTACATCTGCATTGCTCAAGGTCAACGATTTTTCGTTGGATTTAAAATCACCGTGCGACATGGTGGCCACATGGGTTTTTGAGTCCGAAGACCATTCGCCCATAGTATGCGGATGTGCTTTGGCGTAATTTTTAACGGCTTTAGGAGCACGTCTATCAGAGTTTCCTTCTCGAAGTACTGGATTTACCGCACTACCTTTTACTTTATCGTATTTGGCCTTAATTTCTTTTTCCTCCTCGCTTTTGGGTTCGTCTGGGTAGTCCGGCAATTTATATCCCTTTGCTTGAAGTTCTTCAATAGCTTCTTTGAGCTGTGGAATGGAAGCACTGATGTTGGGAAGTTTTATAATGTTGGCCTCAGGCGTTTTAGCGAGTTCACCTAAAATGGACAGATCGTCCGGAATTTGTTGCTCCTTGGTCAACAATTCTGGAAACATAGCTGCGATTCTACCGGCCAAAGAAATATCCTTGGTCTCTACGGTAATGTTGGCGGTTTCGGTAAATGATTTTACAATGGGTAAGAATGACAATGTTGCTAAGGCGGGAGCCTCATCTGTTTTGGTATAATAAAGTTTAGCCATTTATCTGTATTTGTTTGAGCGGTTGCAAATATACAATTTATGGACGGTGAAGCACGAATGGAAGTTGCTAAAAGTGCGGGTTTTTAATGAGAATTTGTTAAAAAACAAAAGCCATATCCTCGATTTAACGAAGGATATGGCTTTCAGAATGGGATCAAGTTTTCTTTGTATTGCTACAAAACCAAACAATCTATTGACTGTCCTTGAAACCCTTCGACGTTTACTCTGCTATGTTCTTAATTTTTCAACTAAACTACATTCTGCAAAGTGTACTGTTGTATTCCTAAACTTTATCAAAACAGAAAATTGCTCTTCTGTTCGCACATAAAATTTATTATTTCTCATCAGGTCTCACCGAAGCTCCACCTCAATCGAAATTCCTTTTGTGATCAGTAGTGTTACCAATTTAAAGGGAATTCACAGTTTTAAAGAACGTCAACTTTAAATCGATATAATCGTGATGGTATCACTATCATATCTTCGACTAAAGTAGAACTGAAAACTAATATTTGCAACTTTTTAAAGCATTAAAAATCAACAGGATATGAACCATGGTTATTAACAATTGTTCATAAAAAAAGCACCCCTGCTGAGGTGCTTTTCCTTGTTGTATGGAATATGGATTATCCCTTAACTTCTTTGATACGGGCCTTTTTACCGGTAAGACCTCTAAAGTAAAAGATTCTAGATCTACGTACTTTACCTTTTTTGTTAACTTCAATTCTTTGCAAAGCCGGCATGTTTACTGGGAAAATTCTTTCCACACCTACCGTACCTGACATTTTGCGAATGGTGAATGTTTCGGTAGCGCCGCTACCTCTTCGTTGTATCACTACACCTTTAAAGAACTGGGTACGTGTTTTTTCACCTTCCTTGATTTCGTAATAAACAGTGATGGTGTCACCAGCTGAAAATTTTGGAAATTCTTTTTTTGGAACAAATTCGTCTTCAACAAATTTTACTAAGGATTCCATTTTTTATTTTTTTTAGCGTTTTTACAAGACCAACTTTCACGGATTTCGTCAGAGGTTGATTTTGAGATTGCAAAAGTAATGCAATATTTAGAAATAGCAAGCTGTTTTTTGCGTTTTTGAATTTCGAATCATCTTAATCTTCCAAAAGGTCGGGTCTTCTCTGTTGGGTTCGCTCCAAAGCTTTTTGTTCCCGCCATTTTTCAATCTCTGGAAAATTACCGCTCAGCAGTATTTCCGGAACCTTTAGACCTTTATATTCGGAGGGTCTTGTATATACTGGCGGTGCCAATAAATTATCTTGGAATGTATCGGTTAGGGCGGAGGTTTCATCATTTAATACGCCCGGCAACAATCGGATGACGGCATCGCAGAGTATGGCAGCGGCCAATTCCCCCCCAGATAACACATAATCTCCGATAGAAATCTCACGGGTAACGAACATATCCCTCACCCGTTGGTCCACACCTTTGTAATGTCCACAAAGCACAATAATGTTCTTTTTCATGGAAATCTCATTGGCCATCCCTTGATCAAGAGTGTTTCCATCTGGGGTCATGTAGATTACTTCGTCGTAATCACGTTCCGACTTGAGCTTTGAAATACATTTGTCAATAGGTTCGACCATCATTACCATACCTGCACCACCACCAAATTGGTAATCGTCTACTTGTTTGTAATTTCCAATGGAGTAGTCCCTTAAGTTATGTAGGTGTACTTCCACTAGGCCTTTTTCGATGGCTCGCTTTAAAATGGATGCTTCAAAAGGACTTTTTAGAAGTTCGGGAAGTACCGTGATAATGTCAATCCGCATGGACATTTTGATTGGATATTAATTCGCGTTAAAAGTAGTGAAAGCTATAACAACTATGATATAAAAAAGAAAGGCTTCCATTTTGGAAGCCTGTAATCCTATTTTTTTTGTTTGTTCAGCTCATCCTGAAGTTGACGACTGATCTTCTGTTCACGCTCAAGTGCGCGTCTTCTATGGTTTTGGTATTCCTCTTCTAAATCAGCAAGTGCCGATTTGGCTTGTTGTGTCAAGAAATTACTGTTTCTAAATCTGTATATAAAGAACAACAACAGTAACAACAGTCCAAAAATAATGGACCACAATATAAAGTTGTAGGTTCCTTTACTGATCATAGCGCCAAAAAATGAGATGCTATCCTTTTCTTCGGTAACTGCATTCAAGTTGTTTGTGGTTTCTTGCAACTTGTTATTAAGGTCTTCTATTTCAGCATTGTTTGCGGAAATAGTTGAAGAAAGGTCTTTAATGGTCTTATTGGCCGTATCAAGGGAATCGAAAATGTTGTTCTTGGTTTCGTACAGATCCGATAGCTTGATTACCTCATAACGGATACCATTGGCCCGATAGTTTCCGGACTTTCTTTCCAACTCTTCAAATTGTCCCCTTAAGGTGTTGTCTGTTTCATCGGCGGACTCATCTTCCTGCGCATGAATTACCAAGGTTGGGATAAGTAAGGCTAAGACGAATAAAATGCGTAAATGCTTCATGTTCAATAATGTTCTCGTATTAAATTTAGATTAAGGGCGGGACGAAATTACATCAATATACCCAATTTCAAAAAAAGAAAACAGGTTCTTTGAACAATCTCACTCCACTAATAATACGTATAACGCCTAACTTTCGCTATATATTTCGCCAATCGGATAACTTGATGTGAATATCCATACTCATTATCGTACCAAATATAGAGCACCACATTTTTTCCACCGGGAGCTACTATGGTCGCTTTACTGTCATAAATTGATGGAGCTGTGGTTCCTACGATATCGGAAGAGACCAATTCGTTGCTCAATGCATATTTTATTTGCTCCACCAGATCGCCCTCCAAGGCATACTTTTTTATTATGGTGTCAATGCTTTCTTTGGATGTCTTGTTCTTCACTTCCAAGTTTAGAATTGCCAAGGATCCATTGGGAACGGGAACCCTTATGGCGTTTGAGGTAAGTTTTCCTTTTAAAGAAGGCAATGCTTTGGCAACGGCGGAACCGGCGCCTGTTTCCGTGATTACCATGTTAAGGGCTGCTGCACGGCCACGACGGTACTTTTTGTGCATGTTATCCACCAAGTTTTGATCATTGGTGTACGCGTGAATGGTTTCCAGATGCCCTTTTTTAATACCTAGCGAATCCTCTATTACTTTTAGGATAGGGGTAATGGCATTGGTAGTGCAAGAGGCTGCGGAATAGATTTTGGTCTTGTCCGGGTCAAAGTCCTTGTGGTTTACACCGTGAACAATATTGGGAACTTCTTTTCCGGGAGCGGTCAACAATACCTTATTGGCCCCTTTGGATTTTAAATGTCGGGACAATTCCTTATTGTCCCTAAATGCTCCGGTGTTATCTATTATTAAAGCATTGAAGATGCCATATTTAGTATAATCAATGTCCTCGGGTTGATTGGCACTAATAAACTTTACGGTTGTTCCATTGATAATTAGCGCTTGTTTTTCCTCATCAATATCCACAGTTCCCGTAAAAGGCCCATGTACCGAATCGGTTTTCAGCAATGCGGCTCTTTTTTCCAGAACTTCTTTGTTCAATTCACCGCGGATTACAATAGCACGCAATCGCAACTGACTGCCACGACCTGTTTTGGCCATAAGTTCCCTGGCCACTAAACGACCAATACGTCCAAACCCATAAAGCACCACATCTTTAGGTTTTATGGCTTTGGAGGACTGCGCTCCTTTGAGCTTATCAATAACAAATGCCTTTACATTGAGATGGGAATTCTCACTGGAGTTGTATTCATAGGTCAACTTTCCAATATCCAATTTGGCAGGAGGGAGGTTGATATCGTTAATGGCCCTTAAAATTTCGACAGAGTCGAAAATGGACATTGGTTTTTGAACAAATTCACCGGCATATTCGTGCAGGTTAATGATATCGCTTACATTCTTATCGATTATTTGGTTCTTGAATAAGACTACCTCAATAGCTTTGTCATACCAAAGGTCGCTTATAATTTTGATGAATTCAGTGGTTGCTTTTCGTCTATCTGCCTGAAAGGCAAGCTCTTTTTCGTAAGAAGAAATGTCACTCATGGGTTGTGGTTGCGATTGTATCGATTATTTTGCGGCTAAATTATATATTTCAAACGTTTTCGTGAAACATATTGAACATAAAAAAAGCGTCTTTATTAAAGACGCTTTTAAGTGTTTCTTCAGCACTTTTTTACTGAAGTATCATATGTTCTTTCTCTCCATCCTCATTGATCATGGTGAAACTGGTTCTGCCATATCTGGATAGCTGGCCAAAACGTTCTTTGGCATCATCAATATTGTTGATTGGCTCTCCATCCAATTCAATGATAATCTTGTTTTCCAAACCATATCTAGCATAAGGTGCAGGCACATTGGTGATTTTCACTCCTTTTGAAGTTCCGAATTTTTTGATATCGGCTTTGGATAAATTCTTCACAGTAAATCCAGTACCTGGCAATTCAACGCTAAGTCGCTTTTTTAAGGTGACGTTTCTGACCAAATTTTTACCATCTCTTTTCAAAGTAACTTCAATTCTATCTCCAGGTCTTTTGGAAGATAGGTAACCGGATAGTTCAGAAAACTTGCTCACCTGGATGTTATCTACCTGCTTAATAATGTCACCTTCCTTTAAACCAGCTTCTTCGGCTCCAGATTCTTCCTCTACACTGGAAACATACACGCCTTCCAAGTCATCTATGCCAAGTTCGGTAGCTGCTTCTGGATTAAGGTCTCCACCTCTAATTCCCAAAAGCCCTTTTTGTACATTACCGAATTCCATAATGTCCTCCACTACCTTTTTGGCAATATTACTGGGAACTGCAAATGCATATCCTACATAAGAACCAGTTTGTGATGTAATAGCAGTATTGATTCCAATTAGGTCACCGTTGGTGTTCACCAATGCGCCCCCACTGTTACCTGGATTAACGGCGGCATCGGTCTGTATGAAGGATTGCGATCTTCTAGGCGATAGAGACCTAGCTTTCGCACTTACAATCCCTGCAGTTACCGTAGATGTAAGATTGAAAGGGTTACCTACCGCAAGGACCCATTCCCCGATTTTGGTATTGTCCGAATCACCAAAGGCCAAATAAGGCAGTGCTTCTTCAGCATCAATTTTTATTAGGGCGATATCCGAATCGGCATCGGTTCCAATCACTTCTGCTTCATAGGTTTTGTTGTTGTTCAAGGTCACTTGCAACTGCCTGGAGTTGGCGATAACGTGATTGTTTGTAACAATATATCCATCTGGAGAAATGATAACTCCAGATCCTGTTCCCACCTGTGGGGTTTGTTGGCGTTCGTAGCCATAAAAGAATTCAGCTATACTGGATGGACCTCTGCTAAGGGTCATATTTTTAACGTGAACTACAGAGTTGACTGTTTTTTCGGCCGCTAATGTAAAATCAACCTCATTGATACCAGCTCCTCTTGCCGAAGTATCCAGATTGCTTGTGGTCACCAAGGGTATTTCTTGTTCCGAAGTGACCCATCTGTAGCTTTCTTCCTCAAAAAATAATTTGTAAGCTCCCAGTGTAATGGCACCGGCGAATACGGATACTAGGAATAAACTCGCTATTTTCTTCATAATCCTATAATTATTTAACATTTAGCTTTATCAAAATTAAAAGTTTTCAAATTTTGATCAGGTCGGTTTAACGCTGTTTTAACTCCAAAAAAAACCTTAAAGAATCACATATATTTGTTCCTTTGTAGATAATCATGGAACTACAGTTTTTTAAATATCAAGGAACGGGAAACGATTTTGTAATTATTGACAACCGTCAGCATATATTTCCCAAAAACAATACCAAGCTTGTCGCAGAACTATGTGATAGAAGATTTGGCATAGGAGCCGATGGTTTGATACTTCTTGAAAATGACAATATGTCGGATTTTAAGATGGTCTACTACAATGCCGACGGTGCAGAGAGCAGTATGTGCGGTAATGGCGGACGTTGTTTGGTGGCCTTTGCACATTATTTGGGAGTGATAGAGCAGAAAACCACCTTTAACGCAGTGGATGGTTTGCACCATGCTACCGTTGAGGGAGATATTGTTAACCTGAAGATGATCGATGTGGACAAAATCCACGAAAAACAAAACCATAGCTTTTTGGATACGGGTTCTCCACACCATGTACAAATAGTTACAGAACTGGAAAAGTTTGATGTACAGAAGGAAGGAAAGAAACTTCGCTATGGAATTTATGGAGAATCAGGGAGCAATATCAACTTTGTGGAACAGACCAGTGATAATGCTTTTGATGTACGGACCTATGAAAGGGGAGTGGAAGGCGAAACCTTTTCATGCGGTACAGGTGTAACTGCCGTGGCATTGGCCATGCACGAATCAGGTAAAACCGCTGCAAATGAGGTCCACATCCATACCATTGGAGGAGATCTGACCATTTCTTTTGAGAAAAAGGATGGGAAATACAGTAATATCTTTTTAAAAGGACCTGCCATACAAGTATTTAAAGGAACCATAGAATGCTCAGTCTAAAAGGAAAACAAGTATATCTACGTGCCCTTGAGCCCACCGATCTCGATTTTCTGTACAAATTGGAAAACGATACATCGGTTTGGGAGGTAAGCGGTACCTTGAAACCATATTCCAAGAAAGTACTGCAATTGTATTTGGACAATGCCCATAGGGATATTTATGATGTAAAGCAATTACGACTTTGTATTAGCAATCAGCAAGATGAATGTGTTGGGTTGATAGATTTGTTCGATTTTGACCCAAAACACAGAAGAGCAGGCATTGGAATCATAATAGTAGAACCTGGTGACCGAAATAAAGGTGCTGGAGCGGAAGCATTGTCACTTTTGTGCGATTATGCCTTTTCCACTTTGGACATGCATCAGTTGTATGCCAATATATTGGAGGATAATGAGGCAAGTATCCATTTGTTCCAAAAAATGGGTTTTGAGGAAATTGGTGTCAAAAAAGAATGGATAAGAACCAGTCAAGGGTTCAAGAACGAAATAATGTATCAAAAGATCAATACGGATGAATCTTAAAAAAGTACTTTGGGCAACGGCCATTTTAGGTCTTGTGATTTGTGGTTTTATAGCTTATCAGATTTATAGTGCCATATTTAGTCCCAATACCCAGTTCAATAATGATGAAGCATACGTTTACGTTGCTTCCGATGCCACTTTTTCCGATGTAAAATCTTCTTTGGAGCCTCTGTTGAAGGATTTGTCCACTTTTGAGGCTGTTGCCAAACGTAAAGGCTACATTTCCAACATTAAAGCAGGCAAGTACGCACTAAAAAGAGGGATGAACAACAACGAGATCATCAACACTTTGCGTAGCGCCAACATTCCAGTCCAAGTATCTTTTAATAATCAAGAATCATTGGCACTGTTGGCAGGAAGGATATCCGAACAAATTGAAGCTGATAGTTTGTCTTTGCTTCAAACGTTTAATGAGTCTGATTTTTTAAAGGAATCCAAGTTTAATGACGATACTAAACTGGCCATGTACATTCCAAACACCTATGAGTTCTTTTGGAATACCGATGCGGAGAGTTTTCGGGACAGGATGAAAACGGAATATGACCGATTTTGGAACGAGGAACGCCTACAGAAAGCCAAAGACCTAGGCTTGACCCCCAATGAGGTTACTTCCCTGGCGGCCGTAGTACAAAAGGAAACCGCCAAAGTGGATGAGCGTCCACGTGTTGCCGGTGTATATTTAAATAGAATAAGAAGAGGGATGTTGCTCCAGGCAGACCCCACAGTAATATTTGCTATCAAAAAAGAAACGGGCAATTACGATACTATTATAAAAAGGGTGCTTTTCCGAGATTTGGAAATGGATTCACCCTACAATACATATAAATATGCAGGGGTTCCACCCGGTCCGATTACGATGCCGGATATCTCGTCCATTGATGCGGTTTTAAACCCTGAAAAGCACGATTATTTATATTTTGTTGCCGACGTTTCCAACTTCGGATATCACATTTTTGCGAAGTCTCTAGCTCAACATAACCGAAATAAAGTGCAATATACCCGTTGGTTGAACCAACAAAAAGTACTTCGATAGTGTTCTTTGCCGTTGATTTTCATCACTTTAACGGATTTTAGGGCTGATTTAAGAAATCTTTAAGAGCTTTAGGGTACCCATTAACTTATCTCCACCTATATTTGCCGGCCAAATTGATTTTTGATACGTATATGTATCGAGATCACAAATATGAACATTATGAAAAGATGGATAGGTTTTGTACTGCATCTTGCCATGATTGTAGTTTTGACAAGTTTTGGTTCTTATACCGTAATGAAAAAAGGGGATGTTGAAATTCCTGAATCATTGAAGGTAACAACCAATTTGGAAATCTTTGCTCCGCAAGATTCCATTGCACTTCTTGACAAGGACGAGGTTACACCACCTCCTTTTCTGGGTAAAGCTTTCAATGGCTTTAAGGAAGCACTTGCTTTTAAAGAGTCCCAGGGTAAATATCATAGAGTAAACACATTGGGTTATTTGGGAAAATACCAGTTTGGTAGTAGTACCCTTAATTTAATGGGAGTTTACGATATGGATGATTTTTTGGGTAACCCCAAACTTCAGGAAAAGGCTTTTGAGGCCAATATTGCCCGTAACAAATGGATTCTTCGAAGGGATATCAAGCGTTTTAACGGAAAAACCATTGGTGGTATCAAAGTTACAGAGTCAGGAATTTTGGCTGCGGCACATTTGGCTGGAGCCGGAAATGTAAAGAAGTATCTACGGTCTTATGGACAAAACGATGTAACTGATGCGTACGGAAGTAGCATATCGCACTATATGAAAAAATTTGCGGGATATGATATTTCCAATATCAAGCAGCAGAAAAACGCCAAAGTATAATTGGTAAAAGGATTGTTACTAAAAAAAGCCCCGAACTTCGGGGCTTTTTTATGCTTGAATTATATAGATGGTAGGTCGTTTATCCAAATCTATTTCAATTTCACTCCATTCGTGTGCACTTTTTGTACTGATAAATTCAGTAGGTAAAGTAATGTCACAGGCTATGCACAAACGGGTAGATTTTTGCAGGGTTCTTAAAAGCTCTTTGACCAATTTGTTGTTTCGGTAAGGGGTCTCCATGAAAATTTGGGATTGTCCTTTGTCACGGGACACTCGTTCCAGACTTTTTATCATTTTTTTGCGCTCGGCATTGTCTATGGGCAAATATCCGTTAAAGGCAAAGTTCTGGCCGTTCATCCCACTGCTCATCATGGCCATCAAAATAGAGGAGGGGCCCACTAGGGGAACCACCTGTATTCTTCTTTCATGGGCAACTCGAACCACATCTGCCCCAGGGTCAGCAATTCCTGGGCAACCAGCTTCGGATAAAATTCCAATATCGAACCCATGTATGCATGGGTCTAAAAATGACGGAATTTCTTCGGGATTTGTGTATTTGTTCAGTGATTGTAATTGGAGTTCGGGTTGAGGTTTGCTTGGGCTTACCCGTTTAATGAATCTTCTAGCGGTCTTTTCGTTTTCCACAATATAGTGGTCAATACGCTCTATGGTCCCTTTTACAGAAATGGGCAGCACCTCCAAAGGGGCGTTGTCTCCCAAGGTGGTGGGAATCAAATAGATTTTGCCCATTACCAAACCAGGTTTATCCTCTTCCATGGGCTTAATTTAGTTTTTTCGCAATTGCCTCACAAGCCCTATCTATCATTTGGTAAACATTTTCAAAACCATCATGGCCACCATAATAGGGGTCGGGTACTTCTCGGATGCCCAATTCGACTTCACTCAATAGCAATTTAACCTTGCTGGCTTCTTCTTGGTTTTTGGCAAGACTGGCCACATCCGAAAAATTGCTACGGTCCATCACATAAATGTGATCAAATTCAGAAAAATCTTGTTCCGAAAACTTTCGACACTTTTGATGGCCAATATTCAGTCCATATTTATGCGCAACAGCAATAGACCGTTTGTCCGGAGGGTTACCCACATGGTATCCGGCCGTACCAGCAGAATCAACAAAAACCGAATCAGGATCCACTTTCGATTGCAGAATGCCTTCGGCCAATGGTGACCTGCAGATATTTCCTAAGCAGACCATCAAAACTTTGGTTTTCATAAATGTTTTTTGTGAAGATGTTAGGAGAACTTTTTGCTCAAATCCTCTATGTACTTCCTGAACTGTTTATCGGTCTCCGCAAGATTGTCAACCGTTTTGCATGCATGAAGCACGGTTGCGTGGTCACGTTTACCAATCTGTGAACCAATGCTGGCCAAGGATGCCTTGGTGAATTTCTTGGCAAAGAACATGGCCAATTGTCTTGCTTGTACAATATGGCGTTTTCTTGTTTTGGATTGAAGTGTGGCCACGTCCATTTCAAAGTAATCGGACACGACTTTTTGTATATAGTCTATGGATACTTCGCGCTTGGTGTTTTTCACGAACTTTTCCACCACTTGTTGTGCTAGTTCCAAGGTAACCTCGCGTTTGTTGAAGGAAGATTGGGCAATCAATGAGATAATGGCACCTTCCAGTTCGCGAATGTTGGTTTTTATATTCTTAGCCACGTGGTCGATGATTTCTTCCGGCATTTCAACTCCATCTCGGTACAACTTGTTCTTTAGGATGGATACACGGGTTTCATAATCGGGACTTTGTAGTTCAGCAGAAAGTCCCCACTTGAAGCGGGAGAGGAGACGCTGTTCAATATCCTGCATATCAACCGGAGCCTTATCCGATGTCAAAATCACTTGCTTGCCGTTTTGGTGCAAGTGGTTGAATATATGGAAGAATACATCCTGTGTTCCAGATTTACCCGATAGGAATTGTACATCATCAATAATGAGTACATCTATCAATTGATAAAAATGAATGAAATCGTTTCTGGTGTTCTTTTTTACAGATTCAATATATTGTTGGGTAAATTTCTCAGCCGAAATATAAAGAACCGTTTTTTCTGGATACTTGTCTTTGATTTCAACTCCAATGGCATGGGCCAAGTGGGTTTTTCCCAAACCAACTCCACCAAAAACCAATAATGGGTTAAAGGACGTCCCTCCTGGTTTGTTGGCTACGGCCATACCAGCAGATCTTGCCAAACGGTTGGAATCTCCTTCCAGAAAATTCTCAAAATTGTAGTTTGGATTTAACTGGGATTCAATTTTTATGTTTCGAATTCCAGGTATCACAAACGGATTCTTTAACTCTGGGCTTTTGGAGGTAATGGGAACATCTAACTCTTGAGGTCCCACAGCGGTACGGTTGGAACTTGGGATTTGTTCCGTAAAAGGTTCCTTGTTACCGTACTTGTTTTCCATTTTTATAACGTAGATAAGCTTTGCGTTACTGCCCAACTCACGGGTCATGGCAACTTTTAAAAGCTTTACATAATGTTCTTCGAGCCATTCGTAGAAAAACTTACTGGGAACCTGAATGCTAAGTGCCTTATCAGTTAGTTTAATGGGTTTGATAGGTTCAAACCATGTTTTGAATGCCTGCGGTTGGATGTTATCCTGGATAAAAGCCAAACAGTTTTTCCATACGGAATTAGCAGTAGCACTCATAGAAGTTTTTCCTTGTTTTAATGGTTAGCTTTAATTTTTAAGAGTAAACATCTAAAGGGTTATAAGATGCTTATTGGATGCGACAAATATGTGAACAAATCTTTTAAAAAAAAAATCAAAATGTCATTGAAAGTTTTCTTTTTTTTTCGCATGTTACCCTCAAAATAAGCAAGCCTCTAAATATATAATTTTTCAGTTAAAAATGGGTCTAAATTCATATTCTTTTCGGGTTCGTTATGCAGAAACCGACCAAATGGGGGTTGTTTACCACGGAAATTATGCACAGTATTTTGAGTTGGGTCGAGTAGAGTGGTTAAGAGCTATGGGAATCACCTACAAGAGTATGGAAGATACTGGTATAATGTTGCCCGTAATTTCCTTACACATTGATTACAAAAAATCTGCGTTGTATGATGATTTGCTAACAGTTCGGACCCGATTGAAGTCCAAACCCTTGGTGAAAATTGAGTTTGATTACGAATTGACCAACGAGTCTGGAGAATTATTGGCGACAGCAAATACTGTTTTGGCATTTATGGATAAAAAAACTGGAAGACCCATTAAATGTCCTGATTATATTCTGGAAAAATTGGACGGTTAATCTTCTTGTGAAATTTTCACATGTTGCATTTCATCGAAAATTTGAAATATTTCTTCCGATTCGCTTAATCGAACCGAAATAACCAGCTCACAATCCAATTCCATTTTTTGGGAAACAATATCCAGGTTTTTTTGTTTGATGGTTCGCATCACAATATCCATGACCGGATATTCAAATTGCAAGCTCAATTGAGCTTTGATTGTTTTTTTTACGATTTGGGCACTTTCCAACGCCAATTGTGCAGCTGTTTTATACGCCTGTATCAATCCGCCGACCCCAAGTTTGGTGCCTCCAAAGATTCGGGTTACGGTAATCAGAACATTGGTAACATCAAAGGATTGTATTTGTCCATAAATGGGCATACCTGCGGAGTTGTTCGGCTCACCGTCATCGTTTGCTCTGTAAATCGGATTTTGGACTCCCAATTGCCAGGCATAACAAACGTGATTGGCCGTGTGGTATTTTTTTCGGAGCTCTTCAACAATCGGTTTCACATCCTCTTCCGAAGCAATGGGGTGGACCTGAGCATAGAACTTGCTCTTTCGGTCCTTATATAAAATCTCAGGTGAAGGTTTGGTTACGGTTTTGTAAACATCTTCTTTTTTCTTCATTAAAACAAAGCTACCAATATTATGCTCAAAACGGCCAAGGCAACACCACTCCAATTTTTAAGGCTTAGTTTCTCTTTGAAGAGCAATATACCCAAGAGGGTGGAGAACATTACAATGGCAACATTATTTAAGGTAAAGATGGCAGCACTGCTCAAAATGTCCGACCTCAGGGCGCGAATCAAAAAATAAATGGAAAAATAGTTGGGTATCCCCAGTGCTATTCCGCCCACTATATTTTTCAGGTTGACTTTTAACGGCGTTTTCAACGCCTTTGCACCAATAAATATGAACCCAGTCAAGGCTGCAAACCCAAAGATCATGGAAGAGAACACCGGAATCTCCTGATCGGTCAAATGGATTTCTTCAAAGTATTGGATACTGGTATCAATAACTCCAGACCCGAGAAAAACCAATAAAGGTAGTATCAGCGCTCTTCGGTTTATGCGAATGCTCTTCTCTTTAATGGAGGCCAAGTAAACGGCCGCCAAAGCCAAAACAATCCCTATAATTTGTGTTGCACTTAAATGTTCACCATACAACAGAACTCCCATCACTACGGGAATAGCCAACGACATTTTGGTTGCGACCGATGCTACAGAAACACCCGAGACCTGTGCTGTGCGGGCCATTAAATTAAAAATCACAATAAAAAGGACACCTAATAATATAGGACCGATGAACCAAGGTTTATTGCTAAAGTCGCTAATTCCAACAGGACCCTCATATAAAAAGAAGCCGACTGTGCAGGCTACGACATAATTGGTAATGATGGCATAAAGCGTCTGTATTTTAAAAACATCGAACAGTTTAAAGACCACAAAAATCAAAGTCGAGCTCAAAACGCTCAAAATCAGATATACCATTTATAATTTTGATTTTAGTTGTGTCACCTCTTCTTTGCCCACTTGGAGGTTCCAGACCTTTATACCTAATCTAGCTGCTGAATCCGTATTCTCCTTAACATCGTCCACAAAAAAGGTTTCTTCCGCTGAAAGTTGGTTTTCTTCCAGGACAAAGTCAAAAATCTCGCTATCTGGTTTGCGCATACCTATTTCGTAGCTTAGGTAGAACACATCAAATGCATTTTTGAACCTATTGAAGCGCTGCATGCCCATTTGCTCTTTTACCCGCTCAATGTGCAGGTCGTTGGTATTGCTCAACAATATCATTTTATATTGATTCTCAGCTGCTAGTTGTTCAATAAAATTGAGCCTGTGTTCTGGAAAATCCAATAAAATGGAGTTCCAAGCTTGTGTTAAATATTCTCTGGAGGCTTTTGGAAAGTGTACGGATACTTCGTCCAAAAAGTTTGTAGATGTGATAAGTCCCTTCTCGTATTCCTGAAACAAACGCTCCAAATTTGGGGTCACTTCGGTAAAACCATGCTGCACCATAGCTTTTGCCGTGGCCGGTTTATCCAGATTGATGAGTACATCGCCAAAATCGAGAATAATGTTTTTAATCATTGATATAAACGGATAAAGTGTCGGTCAATATCTTGTTTTGATGCTGTAAAGTTCCCTTTAATTTGGGAGCTGGCAAACCATTTTTAAAACAAACAGCACCTTTAAAAATACGGGCTTCGTCCCACAAGTTTTCATCGATAAAAGTTTGAAGCGTTTTGGTGCCCCCTTCAATAATTACGCTGGTAATGTTATGTTGATGGAGTGCATCACAAATTTCTTTTGCCAAGTTTGCTGAAAAATCGATGATGACATAATCAACACCTTCCATATATTTTGATGCATCTTCGACCTCCGTAAGAAAAATGGTCCGAACGGATGTATCTAAAACATGATAGTTTGAACCAATTTTCAAATTCCTATCCAAAACCACACGAATTGGGTCTTTGCCAGCCCAGTTACGGGTCGTCAATTTGGGATTGTCCTCCAAAACCGTGTTGGTACCGACCAAAATTGCCTGTTCTTGGCTTCGCCATTGATGCACCAACTGTTTGGAATGGGCATTGGTAATCCAAAATGGCTCAGGGTTGTCACTTCGCTTGGCAGCATCGGGAGCTAAAAAGCCATCATCGGACTCCGCCCATTTCAATATGATGTAGGGGCGTTTCTTTTCTTGGAATGTCAAAAACCGTTTATGATGACCCCTGCATTCATCTTCAAGAATGCCTACCGTTACCTTACAGCCAGCATTCTCCAATTTTTTGATGCCTTTTCCGGCTACTTTATCATGTGGATCCTGTAACCCAATAAAAACCTCTTTGAGTTTATGTTTAGCAATTAAATCAGCACAAGGAGGAGTTTTTCCGTAATGGGAGCATGGTTCCAAAGTAACATATAGGGATGCTTCTTTAAGCAAGTCCTTATCATTGACCGCGTTAATGGCATTTACTTCTGCGTGTGGGCCTCCATAAGGACTTGTAAATCCCTCGCCAATAATTTTATTGTCGTGTACGATCACACATCCCACCATGGGATTCGGGGCAGTTGTCCCCAATCCCTTTTTGGCCAGTTCTATGCAGCGAAGGATGTATTTTTGATGTATATTCACCCCGCAAAAATAGAACAATAAAAACACAATAATGGGAGATACGGTGATTCGTGAAATAACCCCCGAAGACAACGCACAGGTGGCCCAAGTTATACGAAAGGTTTTTGAGGATATGGGCGTTCCCAAAGTGGGCACCGCTTATGCGGATAAGGCTTTGGATGATATGTACTCCAATTACAATGTGCCCAAGGCAGCTTACTTTGTAGTTGAGCACAAAGGCAAAGTAATCGGTTGTGCGGGAGTGGCACAATTGGATAATTATGATGGAAACATCTGCGAACTTCAAAAAATGTATTTTTTGGAAGAGGCCAGGGGTAAGGGTATTGGTTCCAAAATGATAGAAATGTGTTTGGACAAGGCCAGAGAATTTGGTTTTGAAGCATGCTACCTCGAAACCATGCCCTACATGGAAGCTGCCCAAAAGTTGTACAAAAAAAATGGTTTCGAATATATAGATGCCCCTATGGGAAACACGGGACACTATTCTTGCCCGGTCTGGATGCTTAAAAAGTTGTAATGCTCCTTAAAGAGATAAAGGATATTTTTCAAAAAGAATTGGGTGAGATTTACCCCAAAGAGGAAATTGATTCTTTTTTCTACTCGTGTATCGAACACTATTTGAAACTGGAACGGTTTATTCTGGCCATTCAACCAGGAATTACTTTGACCAAGGAAGAAGAACAGCCACTTTTTGAGGCATTGTCCGAAATGAAACTGGAAAAACCCCTGCAATATATTCTGGGAACCGCCCATTTTATGGACTTGGAGCTTCAGGTGAACGAAAATGTACTTATTCCTCGTCCTGAAACGGAGGAATTGGTGCAATGGATTTTGTTGGACGCTGAGCGGAGCCGAAGCGTCATTTCGACTTCGCTCAATGACCGTTCTCCACATATTCTTGACATCGGAACAGGAAGTGGTTGCATAGCCATTACCTTGGCAAAGCATCTTCCCCATGCTAAAGTGTTTGCTACGGATGTATCCGAAGGTGCATTGAACGTGGCTCGGAAAAATGCAGCATCAAACGGAGTGGATATCACGTTTTTTCATGAAGATATTTTAAACACTGAACTTGAACTTAATTTTGATATCATCGTTTCCAATCCACCTTATGTCAGGGAGTTGGAAAAAAGTGAGATTCAAAAAAATGTAAAGGACTTTGAGCCGGAAACGGCATTGTTTGTGCCAGACGAAGACCCACTAATGTTTTACAGGGCCATTATCGCTTTTGCCGAGAATCATCTGTCCAAAAAAGGAAAGTTGTATTTTGAAATCAACCAATATTTGGGTGAGGAAACCAAAGCACTTTTCGATGCCCGTAATTTTTCAGAAATTGAACTACGAAAAGATATGTTCGGCAACGATAGAATGCTAAAAGCAATTAAAAAATGAACATCCAAGAAAAAATCACCACCCTTCGCGATGAGCTAAGGGAGCACAATTATAAGTATTACGTGCTCGATGAGCCGTCCATTTCCGATTACGAGTTTGATATGAAACTCAAAGAACTTCAGAAACTGGAGGAGGAGCATCCTGAATTTTACGATGCTACCTCACCCACTTTACGGGTAGGGGGGATGGTCACGAAAAACTTTGAAACGGTGCCCCATGAACATCGCATGTATTCTTTGGATAATTCTTACTCCAAAGAAGACCTTGAGGATTGGGAGAAACGAATTCAGCGTATTTTGGGCGATGTTGAGGTGAAATTTACATGCGAATTAAAGTATGATGGAGCTTCTATTAGTCTTACATACGAAGATGGTTTATTGGTGAAAGCGGTTACCCGTGGTGATGGTTTTCAGGGAGATGATGTGACCAATAACATTAAAACCATTAAGTCCGTTCCTCTGAAGTTGAAAGGGGATTATCCACCAAAATTTGATATTCGGGGAGAAATTATCTTAACACTCGAAGGATTTGCCAAAATGAACGCAGAGCGAGTCGAAGCAGGTGAGGACCCCTATATGAATCCAAGGAACACGGCATCGGGCAGTTTAAAATTACAGGATAGTGCTTTGGTGGCCCAAAGACCATTGGAGTGCCTATTGTACAGCATAGCAGGCGAAAATTTAGGGGTTTCATCGCAGTTTGAGGTCTTGGAGAAAGCAAGGTCTTGGGGATTCAAGGTGCCAACCGTAGCGAAGCTATGCAAGTCCACTACCGAGGTAATGCAGTTTGCGGATTATTGGGAGGTACACCGTCACGATTTGCCCTACGAAACAGACGGGGTAGTGGTTAAAGTAAACAGTATCCAACATCAAGATGAACTGGGGTATACGGCAAAATCTCCCCGTTGGGCCATGGCCTACAAGTTTAAGGCGGAGCAAGCCATTACCACATTGAACAAAATAACGTATCAAGTTGGCCGTACTGGTGCCATAACACCTGTAGCCAATTTGGAACCCGTATTGTTGGCCGGTACAACGGTAAAACGAGCTTCTTTGCACAATGCCGACCAAATTGCAAAACTGGACGTGCGCGAAGGCGATACCGTTTTTGTGGAAAAGGGAGGTGAGATTATCCCTAAAATTGTAAAGGTTGATTTTACCAAACGAGATGCTGACTCCAGCCCCACGGAATACATTACCGAATGTCCGGAATGTGGAACGGAATTGATTCGGAAAGAAGGAGAAGCACAGCATTTTTGCCCTAATGACATTGGTTGTCCACCGCAGATTACAGGTCGTATTCAGCATTTTATTTCCAGAAAAGCAATGGATATTGAAGGTTTGGGTGGTGAAACAGTGGAGCTTCTTTTTAAGGAAGGGCTAATTGGTAACTATGCCGACTTGTACACCTTGACCAAGGAACAAATAATGCCTTTGGAGCGTATGGCGGATAAATCTGCTGAAAATTTGGTGAATGGAGTGCAGGCTTCAAAAGCCATTCCGTTTGAACGAGTCCTTTTTGCTTTAGGAATCAGATATGTTGGGGAAACGGTAGCCAAAAAATTAGCAAAAGCCTTTAAAAATATTGATGCCTTGATGGCTGCTTCACAAGAGCAATTGGTCGCTGTTGATGAAATAGGGGAGCGAATCGCGGAAAGTGTGGTCAACTTTTTCTCAGAGCCCGCCAATATCGAAATCATTGATCGATTAAAATCCTACGGATTGCAATTCTCACTCTCTGAGGAACAATTAGAGAATCAAACTGAGTTGCTCAAAGGGCAGACTTTTGTTGTTTCCGGAGTATTCGAAACCATTAGCAGAAACGATTTAAAAAAATTGATCGAAGATAATGGAGGCAAGGTGGCATCGTCCGTATCCTCAAAAACCAGTTTTTTGGTCGCTGGCGACAAAATGGGACCAAGTAAACGTACCAAAGCGGAGACTTTGGGGGTCCCCATCATTTCGGAACAGGAATTTTTACAAAAACTGGAAGTATGACGCCCAAGACTTACGAGGAGTTTGAGTCTACATTGAATCAAAGTGCGCCTCCAAAAGAGTGGTCCAAACCCTTAAAATCCCTATGGTTCGATGCAAATGGGGATTGGGGGGCTTCTCATGACATTGCTCAAGACCTGCATTCCCAAATGGGAAGTTGGATCCACGCATACCTTCATCGGAAAGAAGGTGATGTGTGGAATGCTGGCTATTGGTACAGAAAAGCTAACAAACCATTTCCAGATTACAGTTTGGATGAGGAGTTGAAAGTTTTGGTGGAGGCTAATCTATAAGCTACACTAATATCATTTAATTATTCATTACTTATAGTTTCTTTTAATTGGACATGGTTTTAGCAATCTAAAATCAGGTAATCTTCGTTTAGAACAATTGAAACCCTTGATTCATCAATTCATATAGGGCATTGATAAAATGACACCCTTTTGATTCTGCATATTTGATGATATTGCTCCGAAATAAAAAAATAATATCATGAATTTTAGGAATCTGCCCCTGTTATTGTTGTTATGTGTTGTTACCATATTATCATGTGATAAAAATGAACCCGATTCAGTTTATGTAAATGGCGCGCCATTGGTTCAGGACTTAACAGTTACTGTTTTGGAGAATATCTCGAGTAGTGACCTTATCGGGACTGTAAAAGCAACCGATCCTGACGGAGAAAAATTAATGTATTCAATAAAAACAGATGAAAGTGGGTTGTTTATAATCAATGGAAATGGTGAGATTAGACTAAAAAATGGCGAAATTTTGGATTACGAATCTGCTTCAGAACATCAGATTATTGTCTATGTAGAGGATAAGATCGTTGGGCGAACTTCGAATGTTACGGTCAAGGTGGAAAATGTAATTGAAAGTATATTCGAAGAACCAGAATCATTAATTACTACTTGGCGTATCGATGCGGATGGGGATTCTATCACAATTGGTACAAATGCTAATTATGAATATGACTATACAGTGGACTGGGGAGATGGCACAGTTGAAGAATTATCCATACAAAACCCAACACATCAATATGAAATAGCAGGAACCTATAATGTGGCTGTTCAAGGACAGTTCCCAGCAATTGTGATGGGTGACTCGGATGTGAAGTCCAGAGAGGCTTTAATATCCTTAAATCAGTGGGGAAATATAGAGTGGCGAACTATGGAAAGGGCGTTCATGGGATGTGTCAATATGACCTTTAATGCTCAAGATAAACCCGATATATCTATGGTTATATCCTTGTCTAATATGTTTGCAAATGCGGAATCTTTTAATGCTGAAATTACTAATTGGGATGTTGGTCATATCCAAAATATGGCAAATATGTTTGCCGGTGCGATTATTTTCAATAGAGATTTATCAGGATGGGATGTGAGTAGTGTGTCTGATATGAGCGGTATGTTTGAGGGGGCTACTTCCTTTAATCAAAATCTAGGAACTTGGGATATTGGCGAAGTTAATGTAATGACTAATATGTTCGATTATTGTGGTATATCAACAGAGAATATTAGTGATACCTTGATTGGTTGGTACTATTATGTGAATGAGAATAACGGTCCAAGCTCAATAAACTTGGGAGCCAATAATATTTTTGCCTGTGGTATAGAGACTTATCTTGCTGCTTTATCACTTGAGGAAGATTACAACTGGACAATTGATGATGCAATCATAACAGAAACTTGTAATTGAATATTTGTTTGATTCTTAAAACATTTTAAAAATTATTTGCTTCAAATCGAAATGCCTAAACAAGAGGATTCTTACTCTCAGTAGAAATCAACTTTTGGCTTTTCAGGAATTGATTGATACTGCAGGTTTATTGATTTTTAGCAACAAACAAAAAGGTTAATCGTATAAAAAAATAAAATTAGAGTAAAATGAGAATAAATAATCTATGGATTACCGTCTTTATTATGTTTGCAATTGTATCATGTAGTGAAGATGATTCAAATAGAAAGTTGAATAATGTGCCAAAGTTTGTTGCTCAAGAACTTGTAGTAAAAGAGGATTTTCCTCAGGGCCAAATTATTGGGTTACTCGAAGCATCCGATCCAGACAATGACCCATTGACATTTACAATTTTCTCGAATGACAATGATATTTTTGAACTTACCGATAAGGGAGAACTTAGCTTAGCTGAAGGAAAAACCCTGGATTTTGAAACATCGGAAGAGCATCAGATTACCGCAACTGTAAGTGATGGAAGTAGACAGGTTGATGCAAAGATTACTATCCTAGTAGAGAATGTTATTGATACAAAGAGTGAAGAATTACCATCATTTGTAACTACCTGGGAAACAACAGGTGATAATGAGTCAATTACGATAGGAACGCATCCTGCATATAATTACAACTATGCTATAGATTGGGGAGACGGAACCGTAGAGGAGCAATTGACTGCTCAAAACCCGACTCATGTATATGAGAAAGCAGGCATTTATACAGTAATTATTCAAGGCGAATTTCCATCGATTATAATGGATTATGCAGATGATTTTTCTAAAAAGGCTCTTAAATCCTTAGATAAATGGGGAACAACAAGTTGGTTGACTTTAGAAAAGGCATTTAAGGGATGTTCCTATATGCTTTATAATGCTTCCGACGTTCCTGACCTTACATCAGTTACCAATTTGGCCTACATGTTTGCAAATACCAATGCGTTTAACGCAGATCTAAATAGTTGGGATTTAAATAATATCAGTACAATCGAAGGTATGTTTGCTAACACTGTCAGCTTTGATGGTAATATCAGTAGTTGGAACGTAGCCAATATTACCAACATGTCATATTTATTCAACAATGCGGAATCATTTAATGGTGATTTAAGTACATGGAATGTGGCCAAAGTACAAAAAATGAACTTCATGTTTAACTCTGCCACCTCTTTTAATTCAGATATAAGTAATTGGGAAGTTGGTAATGTTACAGATATGGTCGCAATGTTTGCTGGCGCCAGTTCGTTTAATACGGATATTAGTAGTTGGAATGTAGAGAATGTGGAGTCTATGTATGGAATGTTTACAGATGCCCAAGCTTTTAATCAAAACTTAGGAGACTGGAATATTAAGAGCGTCACTAATTTAGAAGCCATGTTGACCAATTCCGGATTTTCCAGAAACAACTATGAACTTACGTTAATTGGTTGGTCAGAATTAGCTGATGAATTGGCAGACAATTTAACCGGAATAACCTTAGGGGCTACAAATATAAAATACTGTTCAGAAGAATCTATTTCTGCCCGTAATAACTTAAGTGATAATTATGGATGGGAGTTTGTGGGAGATGTGCAAAATTGCAATTAATTTAAACGGTGTTAAAAAGTATTAGTATAATATATTTTAGTTTTTTTTGATTCTCCACCGGAAAATAACTGAATATTTTCCGGTGTTTTTTTAAGTTATATTAGATTAGGAACTCTTTTATTTCGATAGGAAAAGTAAGAGTATTTATTGAAAAACATTACATCTGTCATGGAGCTGATTTCTCGCCTACTCCTTTGGATTTACTCAGATTCCTATTCGTAGGGACACTTGTGGATATTGTGTGATATGCTTTAAAAGAACAGATTGTTATTTCTACGAATGCAGGAATCCATTCCTGCCGAGAGTTGAAAATGATAAGTTTACGAAGATTCTTTACACGGTTCAGAATGACAAAGAAGTTGTTTCGTGAACATTGTTGAAATTCGTTTTAAAACTTTTCCTCTTTACCGATTTCTAATCAAAGAATTCTGTACTTCTCTTTCGACTGCGCACAGGATGACAGCTCAAAATGATACTTTTTTCATTATCCCTAAACTAGATACAAATCAAACTCTAATACTCACCCCTTCGGCTGAAGCATTTTTATCGGTATCAAAATAAAAGTCAATCCTTCCGAGGTTAATACCATAACACCCTACTTGATTTACAAGCACAGAGTTCCCGTTTTGGTTGGTTCGTACATCTGGTTTGTCCAAAAAGGTGTGGGTGTGTCCACCAATAATCAAATCGGTATGGAAGGTTTGTTGCGCTAAACGCGTATCGCAGGGCCTTTCTGGATTTTTGTAATCGTATCCCAAATGCGATAGGCAAATGACCAAATCGCATTTTTCTTCCTCCTTTAGCTTTTTCTCCATATCCAGAGCAATTTCATAAGGATTCAGATATTCGGTCTCTTTGTAGAGTTTTTTGGTCACCAATCCATCTAACTCAATACCTAGCCCATACACGCCGATTTTAACCCTATCCACCATATAAATTTTAAATGGTTTTACGTAACCATCCATCACCGTATTGGAAAAATCGTAATTGGCGGAAATCATTTCAAAAGTAGCATGGGGCATTTGTGCCAATAAACCTTCGATTCCGTTATCGAAATCATGGTTGCCAATGGTGGATGCGTCATATTTTAATTTGCTCATCAGCTTAAACTCCAATTCACCTCCGTAAAAGTTGAAATACGGTGTGCCCTGAAAAATGTCTCCTGCATCAAAAAGAAGGGTGTTCGGGTTTTCGTTTCGAATCTGCTCTACCAAAGTAGCCCTGCGTGCAACTCCTCCCAAATTCGGGTACCGGGAGTGGGATGAGGGGAAAGTGTCGATATGACTATGCACATCGTTGGTGTGCAAGATTGTGATATGCTTTTTTCCTAAGTTGGAACAAGAGCTTAAACTGAGCCCGCCTAAACCGATCAAAGTTGAGGCCGCAGTGGTATTGGTAATAAAATCCCTTCTTTTCATCTAGTTCAATTGTTTTATTCGATCGTCCGCTACGGCCCTTAAGGTGTCCACCTTTTTTAAATAGTCGATAATTGCATTGCGTAGAAGGTAATCGGTTTCGGTTGTTGAAATGATTTCGTTAAAAAAACCAACGCTTGACCCTCCGTTAACTAGGTAATCAGAAGTGGCCACATAATAATTTTTATTTTCATCAAAGGGTTGTCCCTGTATGTTTACCGATTCTAAGGAGCGGTTTTTGTCCGTTACTATCTGAATACCTGAAACGGGATGCCTGCGGGAAGACTTCGCTACAAAATCAATCAATTGTCGCGTGGCTGAACCACTGAGTTCGACCACCACGATATAATTTTCAAAGGGCATTACTTCGTAGGCATTACGGGCACTTACATTTCCTTCCGAAATTATGGAACGCACTCCGCCAGCATTAAGCACTACAAAATCCAACTGCTTTCCCGACCTCGTGTTAAAAATGGGAGCGGATTGTTCAAAAACAATATCTGCCATTAGGTTCCCCATGGATGAGGTACGCTCCCCGTCCTCTAACAATAAAGGGTTGGGAGCGTATGCCAACGTGCTATCCAGCACCTCGTTGATTCTATTTCGGTAGGGCTCCACAAAACTGGAAATGGAATCCGTTTCCGCAAAGGTGGAGTCAATAGGGATTTGTTCGCCTTCTATCTTGGTAAGCTTCCCTGTGTCCGTTTTACAGGACATTAAAAAACAAAAAGTTGTAAATACAACAAATTGTTTGAATTTTAAATTGTTCACGTATGTATATTTGTTAAGTCGTCTTGGTAGATTATTTACCTTTGTAAAAATCATCAAAAATATGTTTTTGAAAGGACTCCAAGACAAATTTAAGGTTAAATCCGGGCTAAAATATTTAAAGGAGGAAATGGATAAGCCTCCAAAGTCCGTGTCCAGGGAAAAAGGGATTACCAGCATCGGCTGTATCGTGGATGTTGATAATTTCCATAAAGCAGAGGCCTTTTACGAACTTATTGATGAGTTTGAGTTACGGCCCAATGCCATAAAGATTATTGGCTACAAAAGGGAATACGATAAAAACTCACCCTATGCCATCCAAATGTTCTCTGATAGGGATTTAGGATGGAAAGGCCAGATAGAAAATGGCTATGTATTGGAGTTTTTGGGCAGGGAGTACGATATGTTGATCAATTATTATGAAGAGGATAATCTAATGATGAAATTATTATCCGTTAAAACTCCTGCCCGACTTAAAGTGGGTTTGGGGACTCAGGACCCCAAGGTCAACGATTTGATTTTAAACACACCTTTAAACGATTTTAAGTTGTTTAAGAGTGAATTGAAAAAGTATTTAAAGGTCTTAAAAGAAATTTGAAGAAATGGAACAATTGATCGGAACAGGAGTAGCTTTGGTGACTCCGTTCAGAGAAGATTTATCGGTAGACGTGCAGGCTTTGGAAAGAGTGGTTGAATACAACATTCAGGGCGGTGTGGATTATTTGGTGGTATTGGGCACAACGGCCGAATCCGCAACACTTTCACAAACCGAAAAGCAACTGGTGGTCGATGTTGTGGTGCGTACCAATGCGGGGAGGCTTCCATTGGTTATAGGTGTGGGAGGTAACAATACCAAGGCTGTGACAACTGAGTTGGAAACATTGGATTTGTCGGATTTTGATGCTGTTCTATCCGTTTCACCTTACTACAATAAACCTACACAAGAAGGAATATATCAACATTTTAAGATGATTTCGGAAGCATCGCCCATTCCTATTGTACTTTACAATGTGCCATCTAGAACCGGGAGCAATATGTTGCCCGAAACCACCCTAAAACTTGCGCATGACTTTTCTAATATTATTGGAATAAAAGAGGCTTGTGGCGATTCGGTACAAATAGATAAGATAATTAAAGGTAAACCTGATTCCTTTTTAGTCATTTCCGGTGATGATGCCACTGCTTTGACGACCGTTTTGGCAGGCGGCGCTGGGGTTATTTCGGTTTTGGGACAGGGATTGCCAGAATTATTCTCGCACATGATCAAGTTAGGCCTAAACGGAAATGCGGAAGAAGCTTACCCCGTCCACCACAGCCTATCTGCCCTAATGTCCCTTATTTTCGAAGAAGGTAACCCAGCAGGCATTAAAAGTATTTTTGAGTGCAAGGGTATTTCCAGTGCATCGGTTAGGTTACCATTGATGGAAGCAACTCCTGTTTTAAAAGAGAAAATCGCTAGATCTTTGAAGGCACTGGACAAGGCACATGTTTAAAATTAGTTAAATGTTGCCCAAAGTATTGGGTATTGCCTATGTTAGCCTTTACATTTGGATGGTGAAAATTCTTTTTTTATATCCATTCAATATCACTAATTTTGCAAAATGTTTTTGAAAATGAGGTCAATACTTCTTTTTTGTTGTGCAGCAGCACTTCTTGTATCCTGTAGTGAGTACCAAAAGGTACTTAAGGAAACCGATGTTAAGGCTAAATACGATATGGCCGAAAAGCTGTATGAAGAAGGAGATTATAAAAGAGCAGTACGTTTGTTCGAACAGATTGCGCCCAAATATGTGGGCAAACCTCAAGGTGAACGTGTAATGTTCTTCTTTGCTGATAGTTATTTCAAAAATGGTGATTATTATTTGTCAGGATATCAGTTTGAGCGTTTCATAAAATCTTACCCTAGGAGCGATAAGATTCAAGAAGCAAGTTTTTTGGGAGCAAAAAGTTATTATATGCTCTCTCCAAGATACTCGTTGGACCAAACGGATACGGATAAAGCACTGTTGAAGCTCCAAACCTTCATTAACAATTATTCCGAGTCGGAATATTTTGATGAAGCTAACGAGATGGCCAAGGAATTGACCTCCAAAAAAGAGAAAAAAGAATTGGAAATTGCGAAGCAATATGGCAAAATTGGTTCTTGGGATTTGCCGAGACTTATTTCCGCCATCACTGCTTTCGACAATTTCGTATTGGATAATCCAGGTTCCATTTACACCGAAGAAGCCTTGTATTATAGAATTGAGGCAGCCACTAATTTGGCTGTGAACAGTACAGAAGACAAGAAAAAAGAGCGATTGGAAGATGCTCTTGACTCATATAACAATTTATTGCGTTATTTTCCAGAGACAGAATATCAAAAAGAGGCAGATAAACTGGCCAAAACAATTCAGGAGGAATTGAGCGCATATAATTCAACTTCCTTATCCAAATAAAAACAAGTTTTTAAACCACTGCATATGCAAGATTTGAAAAACACAAAGGCCCCGGTTTCCACTGTTACGCTCAATAGAAATGAGTTCGACGCAAAGACCGATAATATTTATGAAGCCATTTCCATTACGGCTAAAAGAGCTATCCAGATCAATTCTGAAATCAAAAAGGAATTATTGGAGAAGCTAGAAGAGTTCGCTACTTATAGCGATAGCTTGGAAGAGGTTTTCGAGAACAAGGAGCAAATAGAGGTTTCCAAGTTCTATGAAAAGTTGCCAAAACCACACGCTTTGGCGGTACAAGAGTGGTTGGAAGATAAAATCTACTACAGGAATACAGAGAAAGACGCCTAAGAAATGCTTAGCGGTAAAAATATCCTTTTGGGAGTTTCCGGGGGAATTGCCGCGTACAAGACCGCATTTCTTGTTCGTTTACTGATTAAAGCTGGTGCCCAGGTCAAAGTTGTTATGACCCAGAGCGCCAGCTCTTTTGTTTCTCCACTTACACTTTCCACACTCTCTAAAAATCCCGTTTTAATGGATTTTGTGAATGAGGAAGATGGAAGTCTTTCTTGGAACAATCATGTTGAACTTGGACTTTGGGCCGATGTGATGCTAATTGCACCTGCCACGGCCAATACCTTGTCCAAAATGGCCAATGGAACTTGCGACAACCTTCTTTTAGCTACTTATTTATCTGCAAAATGCCCCGTTTATTTTGCTCCTGCCATGGATTTGGACATGTACAAGCACTCATCCACGAAAAACTCTTTGGATAAACTGCAATCATTTGGAAATACAATGATTCCGGCAGAATCAGGGGAGTTGGCCAGCGGGTTGCACGGAGAAGGACGTATGGCGGAGCCGGAACATATTGTTGCTTTTATTCAGGAAGATTTGCGTAAAGGTCTGCCATTATCAGAAAAAAAAGTACTCATTACAGCAGGCCCTACCCACGAAGCCATAGACCCAGTGCGTTTTCTGGGAAATCGTTCCACGGGTACAATGGGGTTCGAACTGGCCAAAAAGGCTGCTGACCTTGGCGCAAGCGTGATTCTGGTGTCGGGTCCTACACATTTAAATATCGAGCATTACAATATTCAATTGATTCGTGTAACCTCAGCACAGGACATGTACGAAGCTTGTCATGAACATTATTCCAATACCGATATTGCCATATGTGCAGCTGCCGTTGCAGATTATCGACCTAAGACCATTGCTTCAGAAAAATTGAAGAAACAGGAAGGCGATATGAAGATTGAACTGGAACGAACGCCGGACATTTTGATGTCGCTTGGTGAAGCCAAAAAGAATCAGTTCTTGGTAGGATTTGCCTTGGAAACACAAAACGAGCTGGAAAATGCCAAAGGAAAGCTCCAAAGAAAGCATTTGGACGGCATAGTGCTAAACTCCCTTAAAGATGATGGTGCAGGGTTTGGCGGAAGCACAAATAAAATTACTTTCATAGATAAGAATTCGGAGATAAAAACGTTTGATTTGAAGACGAAGTCCGAAGTGGCTTCCGATATTTGGGAAGAAATCATCTCCAGAATCCATGCGTAACATACTTTTTTCCGTTTTTCTTTTATTTGCTGCCTTAGGGACGTATGCACAGGAATTGAATTGCCAGGTCACCGTAAACTCCGACCAAGTGGGGCAGACCAATCAGCAGATATTTAGGACTTTGGAGCGTTCGCTCAACGATTTTGTGAACAAGACCAAATGGACGAACAGGACGTATCGTGAAAATGAACGGGTCAACGCTCGGATGTTCATCACGGTAACCCAATACGAATCGGACCGTTTCGAGGCCAATATTCAAATTCAGTCCACACGGCCCGTTTTTAATACGACCTACGAAAGTCCAGTGTTCAACTATAAGGACAACGCATTCAATTTTCAATATCAAGAGTTTCAGCCTTTGGTGTTTAACCCGAACAACTTCGATTCCAATTTAGTTGGGGTTATTTCTTACTACGTTTATATAATCTTAGGGTTGGATGCCGACACTTTTTCCTTGGAAGGAGGAAATGATTTTTATCGTAGGGCCCAAAATATAGTAACCCAAGCGCAAAGCTCAAGTTACAGCGGTTGGAGTCAGGAAACTGGAGATCGTAGCCGTTTTGAATTGGTCGATAACCTATTGAGCAATTCTTTCCGGGAATATAGGATTGCCATGTACAATTACCACAGAAAAGGACTCGATATATTGGCGGACAATAACAGTACAGGCAAACAGATCATAGCCGGAAGCCTTCGCTTGTTTGAAACCCTGATCAGCCGCAGGCCCAATGCCTTCTTGATTCAAACCTTTTTTGACGCTAAATCCGAGGAAATCCAAAATATCTTCTCCGATGGACCCAAGGTGGACATTGTAAAACTCAAAGAGACCTTGAACAAAGTGGCTCCATTCTACTCTGGCACGTGGAATGAAATAAATTACTAGTGCAGTTTTAAGTGTCAGTTCGAGTGATTTTAAGGGACGAAAAATCGTATCGAGAACTTTTGTGGATAAAAATTCTTTTTCTCGATATAAATTTCACTCATATTATCGTGAAATCCACTCGAAATGACGAATTTTTTCAAAATCCAAAATGGGTTAGTGCAGTTCTATAAAGAAATTTATCTTTACGGGTAAATTCTTCGATATTGCTAGTTAATCTATCCATCCAAAATTATGCACTCATTGATGATGTAAGTGTTTCTTTTTCCAACGGCTTCACCACCATAACAGGAGAAACCGGTGCGGGAAAATCCATACTATTAGGAGGTCTTTCCTTGGTTTTGGGAAAGCGCGCCGATTTATCGTCCCTCAAAAACAAGGAGCAAAAATGTGTGATCGAGGCCGAGTTTGATGTCTCCAAATATCAGCTTAAGCCTTTTTTTGAGGAAAACGACTTGGATTACGAGAAAACCACGATTCTTCGAAGGGAAATATTGCCCAGCGGCAAATCCAGGGCGTTTGTAAACGACTCTCCCGTTACTTTGGATATAATGCGAGCATTGGGAGATCAATTGGTTGATGTGCATTCACAACACCAGACCATGCAACTTACCGACAATGATTTCCAGATGAAAGTGCTCGATGCATTGGCCGATAATTCCGCAAATCTTTCGGGTTACACCCAGGAACTTGAAAAATTGAGAACAGCCTCCAAAGAGCTTCAAAGGTTGGAAGATTTTCAGTCCAATGCGGATAAGGAGCACGACTACAATAGTTTTTTGTTGAAGGAACTGGAAGATGCCAAGCTCAAAGAAGGCATGCAGGAAGAACTGGAAGAGGAGTATGAGCAGTTGAGCAATGTGGAGCAGATTATGGAGCAATTGTCTGCAGGGCACCAATTGTTGAATGATGAGCAATTGGGCATTGTGGGTCGGCTTACAGATTTGAAACGGGCTTTGCAGGGACTAACCGATTTTGGGTCGGATTACAAATTATTATATGATAGGATTCAATCGGTTTTGATTGAAACTGATGACATCGCCTCTGAATTGGAACAGTTGGAGGAAGGTGTTGAAGCCAATCCAGAACGTTTGGAAGTGGTCAATGGTCAATTACAGCAATTGTACGATCTTCAGAAAAAGCACCAAACCGATTCGGTGAAAGAATTGATCGATATCCGTGAAGAATTGTCACAAAAAGTGGATGAAGTAGCCAATATCGAGTCAAAAATCAAGGAAAAACAGGAAGAAGTTGATGCTATCACTAAAAAAGTAGATGCTTGGGCCAAGAGAATAAGCGATGGTAGAAAGGCGGTTATTCCCAAATTAAACGAAAGACTGCAAGCGAACCTATCATCCTTAGGTATGCCATCCGCTACTTTTAAAATTGAAGTAAACCCATGCAAATCATTCAAGGCCAATGGAAAAGACGATTTAATCTTCTTGTTTTCTGCAAACAAGGGGTCCAGTTATGGTGAATTGAAAAAAGTAGCATCAGGTGGTGAACTTTCTCGGATTATGCTGACTATAAAATCCATTTTGGCGGAGTATGAAAACCTGCCTACCATGATGTTCGATGAAATCGACACTGGGGTTTCCGGGGAAATATCCAATCGAATGGGAGAAATCATGCAACAAATGAGCAGTACCATGCAGGTATTTTCCATTACGCACTTACCGCAAGTTGCCTCAAAAGGACGTTATCAATTTAAAGTTTACAAGGAAGAAGGGGTGGAAGGAACGAGTACGCACATCAAACAATTGAGTACGGATGAACGTGTTAGGGAGCTGGCGGAAATGTTGGGCGGAAAGTCGTTGTCCGAATCCGCTTTGGCACACGCCAAGGAGCTGTTGCAATAAAACAGAGAAACTGCTTCCCAAACTTCAATTAGTTTAAATATCTTTGTCACACAATCAACAATTGCAATAAACTATGGCATACAATCTTTTAAAAGGTAAGAAAGGAATCATTTTTGGTGCATTGGATTCTAACTCCATTGCTTGGAAAACAGCTGAACGCGTTCACGAAGAGGGAGGCGAATTTGTTTTGACCAACGCACCCATTGCTATGCGAATGGGACAAATCAATGAACTGGCGAAAAAAACCAATTCAGAAATTATTCCCGCAGATGCCACTAACGAAGAGGACTTGAAAAACTTGGTGGAGAAGTCCATGGAAATTTTGGGAGGAAAGTTGGACTTTGTGCTTCATTCCATTGGCATGTCCGTTAATGTTAGAAAAGGAAGACATTACACAGACGAAAATTATAGCTTTACGGAAAAGGGATGGGATGTTTCAGCACTATCTTTCCACAAGGTTATGCAATCACTATACAAAGCAGAGGCCATGAACGAGTGGGGAAGTATTGTTGCCCTGACCTATATGGCGGCCCAAAGAACATTCCCGGATTATAACGATATGGCGGACAACAAAGCCTACTTGGAGTCTGTTGCCAGGAGTTTTGGTTATTTCTTTGGAAAAGAGCATAAGGTGAGGGTGAACACCATTTCCCAATCACCAACCCCAACTACGGCTGGACAAGGAGTGAAAGGATTTGATGGCTTTATAAATTACGCAGAAAAAATGTCACCACTTGGCAATGCCACCGCAGATGATTGCGCCAACTACACGGTTTCACTTTTCTCTGATTTGACGAAAAAAGTAACCATGCAGAACCTCTTCCATGATGGTGGGTTCTCCAACACTGGGGTAAGCCAAGAGGTAATCGATGAATTTTCGGAATAAATCGTAAAAAATATATGGGAAGCCATCCTTTTTCAGGATGGCTTTTCTATTTCAAATGAATATTCTTTTCTCCATAGTAGTCCCTGTGTACAATAGGCCTGAAGAAGTTCGGGAATTATTGGAAAGTCTTCAAAAACAAGATTTTCAGAAGGATTTTGAGGTGGTGATCGTGGAAGATGGTTCTTCAGAATCTTCGGAGAGCATCGTGGAAAAATTCCGGGATAAGCTAAACATATCCTATTATTACAAGGAAAACTCGGGACCTGGCGATTCCAGAAATTTTGGAATGCAAAAGGCAAAGGGAAATTATTTTATCATTTTAGATTCCGATTGTATCCTCCCCGAGCAATACTTGTTAGAAGTGGACAAGGAACTTAAAAAGGATTTTGTGCATTGTTTTGGGGGACCCGATGCTGCAGATGAATCTTTTACTACCGTACAAAAGGCCATTAACTATGTAATGACCTCCTTTTTGACTACTGGCGGAATACGCGGCGGTGAAAAGGCAATAGGGAAATTTCAGCCACGAAGCTTTAATATGGGCATTTCCAAAGATGCATTTGAAAAAGCAGGCGGATTTGGTAGAATACACCCAGGAGAAGACCCTGACCTAACTTTTCGAATATGGAAAGCTGGGTTCGATACAAGATTGTTCCCCAAGGCTTATGTCTATCATAAAAGACGGATCGATTGGAACAAATTTTACATTCAGGTGAACAAATTTGGAATGGTTCGCCCCATACTTAATAGATGGCATAAGGGAACAGCCAAGCCTACGTACTGGTTTCCTACTTTGTTTATGATTGGGTTGATTATTTCCATAGTTTTAACCATTGTGGGGCTATGGCTCCCTCTAATGTTGTACATATTCTATTTTTTGATGCTATTTTTAGATGCATTGGTCAAGAACAAGAACTTAAAAGTGGCCATTTTGGCCATTTTTGCAGCGTTGACCCAATTCACAGGATACGGAATTGGTTTTTTCAAGTCCACAATGTTGCTTAACTTTAGTAATAAGGAAGCAGAAGAGCTGTTCCCAAAACTATTTTTTAAGAAAAAATAAGAGTGTTTAAAAAGGTATTGCGCGGCCTCAACCAAAAGAAAGTGAAGGTGTTTTCACTGTTTTTGCTATGCTCTTTTTTGGCCTGGTTCATCAGCAATCTATCCGAAACATATGAATCCAGGGCATACTTTACGCTAAATTATCGCAACCTTCCGGATTCCTTGTTGTTGGGTAAAAATTCCGATAATCTGATCGAGGCTAAACTAAGAACCAGTGGTTTTCAATTTTTATATTACAAGATTTTTAAAAGTCGCATCGATATCGATGTTTCGCAGGTATTGTTTCAAAACGGCGGTTATGTAATGAGCGAGGAGGCGCTGCGAAGACAAATGGATCAGCAACTATCACAAAGCGTTTCTCTTTTGGAATTAGATCGTAGGACGTTGGATGTGGACCTTTATCAAGTGGATTCAAAAAAAATACCCATAGAAGCTAAGTTGGATTTAAAACTTGAACAGAATTACATACTGGACGGAAAAATCAAAATATCACCTGACTCTTTGGAGGTAAAAGGGCCAAGCAATGAAATTGACACGATAAAGTCCATCAAAACGTCACTGATACAGTTAAACAATGTAAACGGCGATTTTTCGAATGAAGTCAGTTTGGTCTTTCCGAAAGGATTGGACAACAGTATTTTTTCCATTGGGCGTGCAACGGTTTCTGGGAAAGTCTCTAAATTTTCGGAAAAAGTATTTGATGTTCCCGTTCAAGTAATAAACACCCCTAAAGGATACCAAGTTAGGACTTTTCCAAATTCAGTCACCATACTTTGTAAGGCTACTATAGAGCGGTTGAAGGAAATATCGGCCTCTGATTTTGAAATTGTAGCGGATTATAGCCAATTAAAGGGTTCAGAAAGCAATACTTTATTTTTGGAGATAACGGAAAGTCCTCAAAAAGTGTACGATGTTAGGTTGGAAGAGAATACCGTGAATTTTGTTTTGGAGCAGCAATGATGATAGTTGGACTTACCGGTGGAATTGGCAGTGGAAAAAGCACTGTGGCCAAAATGTTTATTGAATTGGGCGTTCCAGTTTACGATTCTGATATGGAGGCCAAAAAGTTGATGGTCAACTCGAATGAGGTTAAAAATGCCATTTCCGAATTGCTAGGTGAAGAAGCTTATTTGAACGAAGGATTAAACAGGCCCTACATAGCCGATAAGGTTTTTAAAGACCCAGAAATACTAGGGGAATTGAACGATATCGTCCACCCAGCTGTAAGAGAGCACTTTTTGGAGTGGGTCAATCATCAGAAGTCACCATACGTAATCCAAGAAACCGCATTGATTTTCGAGAATAATGCCCAAGACAAATATGATTGTACTATCTTGGTTACGGCACCCGAAGAAACTCGAATTCAAAGAGTAATGGATAGGGATAAGATTGAAAAACAGGCTGTTATTGACCGAATAAATAATCAAATGGATGATAAAAAAAAGGTCGATTTAGCCGATTTTTCACTAGAAAACCTCGAATTGGACAAAACCAAGAGAAGGGTTAACGAACTACACCTCAAACTTTTAGCGTTAGCATCCAAATTTTAACATTTATGTTAAGTTTTGGTTAAACGCTAAAACTACTAAATGTTAAATTTTTAATTTTACCACAATGAACAAGAAGCTATTCGTTCTTCTGGTTGTTCTTATGAGCTTATCTCTTTTAGGGATAATTTTTGTGCAGGTATATTGGATTCGTACATCCATAAACGACAAAGAAGAACAATTTTCAAGAACAGTTACGGACATTCTGGATAAAGTGGCGAGTAGGGTGGAGAAGCGCGAGATGAAGGAATACTCCGACCGTTTGGCCTCTCTTGCTGATAGTATTGGCGAACCCAAGAGTACACAGTACAAAAACTTTTTGTTCGTTGATCGTGATTTAAATTCAGACGAGATTCTTTTTTATTCACACGGAATTCTCGAAGAAGATTATAATATAACCTCTGCGTTCTTTGATATAACCACGGATGGTGATGAAGATACAACTACCATCAAAAATTTTACCAGTAAACGAACTAAAACTGTTTTTAAAGAGGAATATGGTCTAGATGGGAAAAGCTATAGCTTAACCCCGATACAACGGGCCGAAAAAATTGGAGGACTGAGTAGTATTGACAAAGCTGCTTGGGAAGATGTTTTTATGGAGGCCGCCAAAACACGTCCAATTCACAAAAGGGTTACCAAACAAGAATTGGAGTTGCTACTTAGTCAAGAATTAAGTAACAGAAACATTGATACAGACTATGAGTATGGGGTTTATAGCCAAGGATATCCCACTAAAATACGGTCTAGAAGGTTTAAGTTTTCCGGTTCCAAAATATATAAAGCCCCCATTTTCAAGGATAGCGAAGGTGTTTCCAATTTTTCACTATTGCTGACATTCCCTGGTATGAAGCGATACATTTTCGGTTCGGTAATGGGAATGGCAATTTTGTCCTTGGTTTTTACATTGGTAATTATGTTGGCATATTCCAGTGCTATTTACCAGTTAATCAAGCAAAAACGAATTTCTGAAATCAAGTCTGATTTCATCAATAATATGACGCACGAGTTCAAAACGCCCATTGCCACGATAAATTTGGCAGTGGAAGCAATAAGAAACCCTAAGTCCATTGAGGACAAAGAAAAAGTGCTGCGCTATTTGGGTATGATTCGTGATGAGAATAAACGTATGCACGCTCAAGTAGAAAATGTGCTGAGAATATCCAAACTGGAAAAAAATCAGTTGGACATTAGTAAGGATAGGGTCAACATGCACGATATTATCACCGATGCCATTGCACATATAGAACTTATTGTTCAAGATAGGGGTGGTTATGTAAACGCACATTTGGATGCTGAACGATCAGAGGTTTTGGCCAACGAGATGCATATGACCAATGTAGTGGTAAACATACTGGACAATGCCGTAAAGTATTCGCCCGAAAAGCCAAAAATTGATGTGTACACCGAAGTGGTGAAAAATAGCATCATAATAAGAGTAGAGGATCAAGGAGCGGGCATGAGCAAAGCAGTACTGAAAAAAGTATTTGAAAAATTTTACCGGGAACATACCGGCGACATACATAACGTTAAGGGCCACGGTTTAGGATTGGCCTACGTAAAACGAATTATAGACGATCATCAGGGTGAGGTTTATGCAGAAAGTGAAAAAGGAAAAGGAAGCACTTTCTTTATAAAACTCCCTTTAATTTAAAAAGCGAACTATGGATACAGAGAAAAAAAAGATACTACTAGTAGAGGATGACCCAAATTTTGGAATTGTCCTAAAAGATTATTTGACCATGAACGATTTTGACGTTGTTCTGGCCAAAAACGGAATGGAAGGTTTCGAGAAGTTCAAAAAGGACAACTATGATGTCTGTATCTTGGACGTTATGATGCCTTATAAGGATGGATTTACCTTGGCAAAGGAAATCCGTGAGAAGAACGAAAACGTTCCGATTATCTTTTTGACCGCAAAGACCATGAAAGAGGATGTCCTCAAAGGATATAAAGCTGGAGCAGACGATTACTTGAACAAACCTTTCGATTCTGAGGTTTTACTTATGAAACTCAAGGCAATCCTTCAAAGAAAAGCCTCTAGTTCTTTGGCCGATAGTAAGCAGTTTGAATTTGAGATAGGTAACTTCCATTTGAACTCTAAACTACGTTTCTTAAAATACAAAGAAGAGGAGCCTATAAAACTCTCACCAAAAGAAAACGAGTTGTTACGTTTGTTGGCGCTACACGAAAATGATTTGATGCCCAGGGAATTGGCGTTGACAAAAATATGGAGAGACGACAACTATTTCACTTCAAGAAGTATGGATGTGTATATCGCCAAGTTGAGAAAATATCTCAAAAAGGACGACCTGGTTGAAATCCTTAACATTCATGGAGAAGGATTTAGGCTTGTCGTTAAAGCAGAGAACGAGCAATAAGAGTATTTACTCAAAAAAGCCAAAGCCACCTTCAAGGTGGCTTTTTTTATGCAAAAACATAAACTATGGATACGGTGATTACCCCTACAAATGCCAATATGGTGGTCATTACGGTCCATGAACGGAAGGTCTGTTTTTCCGTAATCCCTAAATATTGACCTACAAGCCAAAAACCACTATCGTTTACATGTGAAAAAATACTTGCTCCGGAGGCAATGGCGATTACCATACAAGCCAATTCTATGGAATTTAAACTGGTATTTGCTAATAGGGGGGACACCAATCCTGCAGCTGTTATCATGGCTACAGTGGATGAACCTTGGACTATCCTCACAATGGCGGCACTTATAAACGCAAAAGCTAAAATGGGGATTCCTGCGTTGCTCAAGGAGGTGGCTAAAAGCTCACCAGCCCCAGTATCCGTTAAAACCTGTTTAAAAACACCACCAGCACCGGTCAATAGGATTATAGTTCCGGCCGGTGCTAAAGATTTGGTAGAAATTTTAAGAAGTTGGTCCTTGGTAAATCCCTTTCGTAGTCCAAAAAAATACCATGCCAGCAGGTTGGCAATAATCAAAGCGGAAAAAGGATGCCCAATAAGCGCTATTGCATTCAATACGATAATATTGGTTATTCCAAATGTTCCAGCGGCTACAATTGTGTTCAGTAAAATCAATACAATCGGAAGACCAATAATCAACAAAGTTTGTGTTATGGGAGGTAGTTCGGGGTGATTTTCCTCTTCAATTTCCTCGGGAGCAGCAACAAATATCTTTTTTGAAATATGTTTTCCGAACCAGAGCCCTGCAACCAAGGCAGTAGGGATTCCGGCTGCAAAACCCATCAAAATGACCCACCCGAGGTCTACCCCGATAATGTCCGCTACTGCAATAGGTCCAGGGGTGGGAGGTATAAAGGCATGTGTAATGGCCAAACCGGCCAATAAGGGTATGGCATAGAGCAACAATGATTTACCGGTTCTCCGTTGTAGGGCATAGATCATTGGAACCAAAATGATGAAGGCCACATCAAAAAAAACAGGGATGGCTATCAAAAAACCTGAAATCACCATTGCCGATGGCGCTTTTTTCAAGCCGAATTTGGAGACCATAAAATTGGCGATGGTCTTGGCTCCACCGGAAGCCTCCAAGATTCCCCCGAATATAGCGCCCAAGCCCACGACTGTGGCAACAAAACCCAAAGTGCCGCCCATACCCTTTTGTACGGTATTAATGATTTGATTGGCGTCAAGACCTGCAATTAGCCCAACAGCGATGCTTCCAATCAACAATGCAATGAAGGCATGGATTCGCAACTTTAGAATCAGGAATAATAAAATGGCTATACCAATGATGACGGCCATGAAAAGATTGACTTCCATTCTTAAAGATGCTTTATAATGTTTTCAATAATCTTCTCTGGTGTTTCTTCAATGGAAACCGTAATTTCTTTGGTGGGAGGTTCCAGAGTGTCAAATTGTGATTTTAAAAGTTCTAAGGGCATAAAATGTCCCTTCCTTTTTTCTAATCTGGACTTTATCAATTCAAAGGAACCGTTCAAATAAACAAATACCATGCAATTGCCCATTCCGGCCCTCAACATGCTCCTGTAGTTCTTTTTCAGGGCAGAACAGGCGATTATGGCACCTGAGTGTCTATGTTTTATTGCAAGTTTATTCAGTTGGATGAGCCACTCTTTCCGATCCTCATCGTTTAGGGCATTTCCTGAACTCATTTTTTTGATATTTGCTTCGGGATGAAAGTCATCACCGTCAAAAAAGGGTCGAGATAGTTTTGCTGAGAGTAGTTTCCCAATTTCGGTCTTACCCGAACCACTGACTCCCATGACCACTATCACAGTTTTACCGTTAGGCATAAAGGTTGGTTTTAAGTCGGTCTGTAATCATTTGGAGCACCTTTCTGGGTTCAGTATTGTAAGGCACCCACAAAATGTCATCGTTTTTTCGCAACCATGTAAGTTGCCGTTTAGCAAAGCGCCTGGTGTTCTTTTTAATTTCCGAAACGGCAAAATCCAAAGTGCAATGTCCATCAATATATTCAAAAAGTTCTTTGTAGCCAACTGTTTGTAAGGCATTCAGTCGTTTATGCGGGAAAAGTTTTTTTGCTTCATCCAACAACCCGGCTTTTATCATTAGATCCACTCGGGTATTTATTCGCTCATAGATAACTTCTCGAGGCGCTTCTATGCCAATGTAAAGTGACTTGAAAGGTCTTTTTGGTTTTGGCCGGTTCAAAAAAGATGTGTAGGGTTTGCCGGAAGCCCTACAGACTTCCAAAGCTCTTATGAGCCTATGCGGGTTTTCTAAATCAACAGTTTTGTAATAATCAGGGTCTTGTTCCTGTAATTCTTTCTGAAGACTTGTCACCCCTTCCTTTTTCAACTGCTGATTCAGTTCTGTACGGATTTTAGGGTCTACTTCCGGAAATTTATCCAAACCGGAGATAACGGCATCTACATAAAGTCCACTTCCGCCTACCATTACAACAACATCTTTCTTTTGAAAGAGTTTGCCCAATAAGGAAATAGCTTCTTTCTCAAAATCACCCACGGAATAAGGTTCAAAAATACTTTTGTGCTGTATAAAATGATGTGGCGCTTGATGCAGTTCATCTTGAGACGGAACGGCTGTGCCTATTTCCATTTCCTTGAAAAATTGCCGGGAGTCCGCCGATATTATTTCTGTATCGAAATGTTTGGCCAATTGGATGCCCAAAGCCGTTTTTCCGATTGCTGTTGGTCCGACAACTGTAAGTAATACTTTTGTGTTCATAGAGGATGTCCACAATTAAAACAATGGGTAGCATCGTCTCTATGCCCCTCTATTCCGCAACTTGGACAAGCCTGGGTGTTTACATGAACCATAAAACCATCATCATCTTCATCCTTGTTATTTTTGTTGCGGGCAAATTCCGCGGTTACAATGCCGGTGGGTACAGCGATAATACCGTAACCCAAAATCATGATCACTGTAGCGATAAACTGTCCCAAATTGGTTATCGGGGCAATATCACCATATCCAACTGTTGTAAGGGTTACAATGGTCCAATATATACTTCTGGGTATACTGGTAAATCCAGCCTCATCGCCTTCCACAATGTACATTAAGGTGCCCAGAATCACCGATAAAATCAAAACAACGTAGATAAAAACAGCGATTTTTGCCCTGCTTGCTCTTAATGCTGATTGCAACTGTGAAGCTTCACCGATAAACTTCACCAATTTTAATATCCTGAAAATCCTTAGCAAGCGAAATGCTCTTACCGCCAATAAAACTTGAGACCCCGCTAAAATGTAGGAAAGGTAAAGAGGTATGGTGGACAAAAAGTCAATTATGCCATAAAAGCTAAAAACGTACCTCAAGGGTTTTTTGATACTGATCAATCTAGCGATATACTCCAAGGTAAAGAATATGGTTACAATCCATTCCAGAGTGAGTAACGTGCTGTGATAATGCTGGTCAAAATCATCTATGCTCTCCAACATCACCAGAATAACACTTATAACTATCAAGATAAAAAGGACAATGTCAAAAAACTTGCCCGATGGGGTATCCGCCTCATAAATAACTTCATGAAGTTTATTTTTCCATTTGGGAAGTGGTTTGGTGTCTTTCAATGATCAGGAGGTTAGTGGTATTTTTTTTAGCCGATTATTCTTTCTTAAATAAGTTTCCACAATAAATGTTGTGTTTTCATCACTCCATATGGGAGTCATAATCGATTCCAATATAGGAATATTATTGATTTGATGATTGAGTTCCACATAGCCAAACCCTTGGAGCCGACCATTTTTGATCAAGATAAAACTACGCTCTCCGGTTTCCCTGCCTTGGTCGGTCAATGCAATATTCTTGTCTTGGATGCTGTACTTTTCAAAAGCGGAAAGCACTTTTTCGTTACAACTTGATGCCCTCAGCTCATTTGATTGGTGCAAACATTCATTTTCTGTTCCCAAAGAGGAAGGGCACAGCTCAAACTCTTGAGAAACCTTATTTATGAAGTTTTTGGCCGACTGGGTTCCGTTAAAGGCCATTTTTTTGTCCTCTAGCGACCGGTTCTTTTCAACTTCCAATATAATGTGCTCGGTTCCATTTTGGTTGAAGTCTATGGTGTGGGTGAAAAGTTTTTTCTTTGAAACATGGTTATAGCGTGGTCTGTTCTTTTTTTGCTCTACATAAGCCTTTAAAATGGCAATGAGTTCGCTTCCCGTGGTCTGGTACGTTACTTTTTTGGTTTCTTTTTGGAGTTTGCGTGCCAGTTTGCCCACATTGGTAAAATGCTGGTTCACCCGTTTTTTAATATTCTTGGTTTTGCCCAGAAATATAATCTCCCCATCCTTATCGTGCATGTAGTATACACCAGTTTCGGATGGAAGGTCGACAACCATATCCAATTGATTGGGGGACAGTTCCCCATGGGTTTCTTCGCGGATTACATCGGTTATGATTTTTTTATCCGAATCCTTATCCAATAACATTTTAAAGAGTTTCAAGGTGGCGAGTGCGTCGCCATTGGCTCGGTGCCTGTCGCTCATTGGAATCCCTAATGAACGCGCCAATTTTCCCAAACTGTGCGATTCTGCTTCTGGGATGAGTTGTTTGGAAAGATCTACAGTACAAAGTGTTTTACGTTGAAAATCATAGCCCAAACGCCTAAACTCGGTTCTAAGAATGCGATAGTCGAACTGGGCATTGTGCGCTACCAGAACAGCCCCTTCTGTAATTTCCACAATGCGTTTGGCCACTTCGTGAAATTTCGGTGCTGATCGCAACATTTTATTGCTGATACCCGTGAGTTTTACAACGAAAGGCTGTATTTCCCTTTCTGGATTGATCAAACAAATGAATTTATCCACTACCTGATGCCCATCATACCTGTGGATGGCGATTTCGGTAATGCCTTCCTCGTTGTATTTTCCTCCCGTGCTTTCAATGTCGAGTATCGCGTACATGGAAATTACTGGTTATGAATAGTTTCTAGCCCCAAATATACTGCTTCCAATCCGTACCATGGTGCTACCTTCCTCAATGGCAATCCCGTAATCGCCGCTCATGCCCATGGAAAGGGTGGTGATATCGTTCAATTTTGTCGTAAGGTCATCAAACATGGATTTGAGTTGGGCAAACTCTTTTCGCACCTGGTTTTTGTCATCTGTAAAAGTCGCCATGCCCATCAAACCAACAACCTTGATGTTCTCCATGGCCTTGAATGCATCAGAATTGATAAGCTCGTCCAGCTCTGTTTTGTCCAGACCAAATTTGGTATCTTCTTCGGCAATATGGATTTGTAGCAGGCATGGAATCACACGGTCGTGTTTTTTCGCCTGCTTGTTGATTTCCTTCAACAAGCGAGGACTGTCCACACCATGGATCAAGGAAACAAACTCGGCCATGTATTTGACCTTGTTACGTTGCACGTGACCAATCATGTGCCATTCGATGTCCTTGGGCAAATCTTCCCATTTCTGGACCATCTCCTGCACTTTGTTTTCCCCAAAGACCCGTTGCCCTGCTTCGTAAGCCTCCAAAATGTCTTCATTGGGCTTGGTTTTGGAAACAGCGACCAAAGTAACTCCCTCGGGGAGGTCGGATTTTATTGAATAGAGATTATCTTTTATGGACATAGTTTAATTGATGTCATTCCGCACTTGATGCGGAATCTTTTAAATTTATGGATTCCTGCTTTATTGTACCGTTGAAGAACGGAGTGCAGAAACTACAAAATGTCATTTCGAGTGTTTTTTTGAAGCAAAGTTCAAAAAAATGTATCGAGAAAAGAATTTTCTAAGGAAATAAACCTTGTTCTCGATACTTTTTCCTTCTGAAAAAACTCGAACTGACGGTTTTCTGTGATACTATCATCAAAATGAACTATGGGTTACAATTTATAATTCATAAATAGCTAGCCCACTACGGAGCTTAGGCTCAATATACGTGCTTTTTGGGGGCATTACCAAACCAGCATCGGCAATTGCCTTGATTTCTTCAACTGTGGTGGGAACCAGACTGAAACCCACCGCATAGCTGCCCGAATCCACCAAATCCTTCATTTGGATAAGGTTGTTTTTGCCATAACCGTAGCAAATCCGTTTATCGTTCCTCAAGTCTGTAATGCCCAAAATGGGCTCCAAAATGGTTTTGTACAAAATCTGGGTGTCCAACTTGCTCAGGGCATCAGTAAACTCATGGTTGGTTTTCCTGAAATGCAACGTATAGAACTCTCCTTCCAAATACATGCTGAACTCATGTTTTTTAGATGGTTTGCAGAGTCCATCTTCCCTTTTCTCTATTCTGAAATGCTCGTCCAGTTGTATCAAAAATTCTTTTTTCGAATACCCGTTCAAATCTTTGATCATTCGGTTGAACTCGGAAATCCGCATCTGGGACTCAGGAATCAAGTAAGCCATAAAATAATTATAGGCTTCGTCCCCAGAGTGATTCTTGTTTTCGGACATTTTTAGGTCTGCCAACAGGCTTGATGAAGCACTTCGGTGGTGTCCATCGGCAATATAGAGTGCATCGAGTTCCCCGAATACTTTTTCCAATTTCTCAATCCCTTCGGGATACGAGATTTTCCATAGTTTATGGTTTACCCTGTCCGTCGTGGTAAAGTCGTATTCGGGCTTTCGTTCAATTTTGCGTTGAAAGATTTCATCCACCAGTTCATTGTCCTCATAGGTCATTAACACGGGCTCGGCATTAAAGCCTACCGTATGAAGGTAATCGGCAAAAAGCTCCTCGCGATCCTGAATGGTGTCCTCGTGTTTTTTTATGACGTTGCTCCGGTAATCATCCACGCTGCAGGCACAAAAGAACCCCAAGCTTTTAAAATCATCTTTTTCAATTTGATAGAGGTAAAAACTGGGCTCATCATCTTTTTGAAAGATATTTTCCTCCAAAAACTCCAAATACCGATTGTGCACCAACCCAAACCGTTCTTTGCCCTTAATGTTCTTTTCGAACTTGAACCCAGGGTTGATGATATGTAGAAACGAGAATGGGTTGTATTGCAATACCGCTTTAAGTTCCTCCTTGGAATATTCCTCGTAGGAGCGGGATGCAACAAAAAAAGCTTTGTCCTTTGTAGGGCGGATGGCCTTAAAAGGTTTTACAATGGCCATGAAATCTTATTTGAATTGTGCGGAAACGTTTTCTGCTTTTCTGGATTCGGAATAATCGTAAAAACCTTCACCCGATTTTACCCCCAATTTACCGGCCATTACCATATTGACGAGTAGGGGGCAGGGGGCGTATTTTGGATTTTTGAATCCATCATACATCACATTTAAAATGGAAAGGCATACATCCAACCCAATAAAATCCGCCAATTGAAGAGGGCCCATGGGGTGCGCCATACCCAATTTCATTACGGTGTCAATCTCTTCAACGCCAGCCACACCATTGTACAAGGTTTCAATGGATTCGTTGATCATGGGCATCAAAATGCGATTGGCTACAAACCCCGGATAATCGTTTACCTCGGTCGGGATTTTTCCCAATTTTTTGGATAGCTCCATGATGGTTTCCGTAACTTCATCAGAGGTGCTGTATCCACGAATGATTTCTACCAACTTCATAATCGGGACTGGATTCATAAAGTGCATCCCGATTACTTTCTCTGGACGATTGGTGGCAGCACCGATTTGCGTAATGGAAATAGAGGATGTATTGGTGGCCAAAATGGTCTCTGCTTTGCAGATTTCATCCAAGTCCTTGAAAATCTTGAGTTTGATGTCCAAGTTCTCTGTGGCAGCTTCAACCACTAAGTCCATGTCCGAAACTCCATCTTTGAGATTGGTATAGGTGGTGATATTGGCGAGCGTAGCTTCTTTTTTGGCTTCATCGATTACCTCTTTGGAAATCATTCGGTCCAAATTCTTGGTAATGGTAGCCATTCCCTTATCCAAAGAGGCTTTGGAAATATCCACTAAATTCACCTTATATCCGTTTTGTGCAAAAACATGGGCTATTCCGTTTCCCATGGTTCCAGCACCAATTACTGCTATTTGTTGCATGGTATATTATTTACAAATATTGTCAATTCGAACAAAGTCGATAATGACGATGATTAATTTTCAAAAGACTCAATAATCTGAAGTGCCACACGTAGAGCGTTGGTGCCTTGTTGCAAACTAACGATTGGTGTAGTGTCGTTGTTGATGGCGTCGGCAAAAGTTTCCAACTCGTCCAAAATGGCATTGTTGACGTCTATCTCCGGGTTTTCAAAATAGATCTGTTTTTTATCACCTTCCGCATTTTGAAGAATCATATCAAAATCTCCAGGGTTTTCCGGAGCGTCCTTCATTTTTACCACTTCCACTTTCTTCTCCAAGAAGTCTACTGAAATATAGGCGTCGCGCTGAAAGAAGCGTGACTTTCGCATATTTTTCAAGGAGATTCGGCTAGAGGTAAGGTTGGCTACACAGCCATTTTTAAATTGTATACGGGCATTGGCAATATCTGGGGATTGACTAATCACGGAAACACCACTGGCATTTATTTTTTCCACCTCGGAAGGAACCACGCTCAAAATGGCATCAATGTCATGAATCATTAAATCCAGTACTACGGGCACATCGGTTCCACGTGGGTTGAATTCCGCCAGTCGATGGGTTTCGATGAACATGGGGTTCTCGATTTTGCCTTTTACCGCTAAAAACGCGGGGTTGAAGCGTTCCACATGTCCAACTTGGCCTTTTACGTTGTGTTTTTTGGATAGCTCCAACAATTCTTCGGCTTCTTCAAGCGTGTTGGTAATGGGCTTTTCTATAAAAATATGCCTCCCTTTTTCGATAGCTTTTTTGGCGCAATCAAAATGGGACAATGTCGGTGTTACAATATCGACGACATCCACGGCGTCTATCAAATTATTGATGTTATCGTAGTGGGTATAGCCAAATTCGGCAGCTACTTTTTTTGCATTGATTTCATCGGGATCATAGAACCCGACAAGTTCGTATTTGTCCGATTGGTTTAAGAGCCTTAGGTGTATTTTTCCCAAATGTCCTGCTCCGAGGACACCAACTTTAAGCATATTACCTGTTTTCGTCAAAAATACGGATATGATGTCAGTTTCCATAAATTTTTGAACGGAACTAGGAGGATATTTTAGGGAACTTTTTAAATTCGTGCCACCAGACCACACACCATGAAGGATACGCTCAAACATAGGGGAATGCGGAAGAACTTGGCGGAGATTGTTGCCGCCAAAGGAGTTGCGGACAAGAAAGTACTCGATGCCATAAAAACAATTCCACGACACTTGTTTTTGGATAGTGGCTTTGAAGATCACGCCTATCAGGACAAAGCATTTCCGATTGGTGCGGACCAGACCATTTCGCAGCCATATACCGTGGCTTTTCAAACGCAATTGTTGGAGGTAAAGCCCAATGCCAAAATATTGGAGATTGGAACCGGAAGCGGATACCAAACAGCAGTTTTGCTGCATTTGAGAGCTAAGGTGTACACTATTGAACGTCAGTTGGAGTTGTTCAAAACAACTCGCTTGTTTTTTAATAAAATGCATTACCGACCCAAGAAAATGATTTTCGGTGATGGTTATAAAGGATTGCCCGAAGAGGCACCTTTTGATGGGATTATCGTAACCGCAGGCGCACCCGATGTGCCACGACCACTTTTATCCCAGTTGAAAGTAGGAGGAAGGTTGGTAATCCCCGTTGGTGTGGATGAACAAATTATGACCTTGTTCGTTCGTAAATCCGAAAAGGAGTTTGAGAAAAAAGAGTTCGGTTCGTTCCGATTTGTTCCCTTGTTGGAGGATAAAAACTAGTTATTAAAACTCTTTTTAATTCGGGATAGATTGCGCTTATTGTCCCTATCCTTTATGGTTTCCCGTTTATCATAGAGCTTTTTACCCTTTGCCAAACCGATATTCATTTTGGCCAAACCTCTATCGTTGATAAAAACTTTGAGCGGGACAATAGTGAGCCCAGTAGTTGCAACTTCCTTTTGAAGTTTCTTTAATTCCCGTTTATTGAGCAATAACTTGCGCACAGCCTTGGGCGCGTGGTTAAAATGACTTGCGTGACTATATTCATCAATCTGCATATTCACCACAAACAGTTCGCCCTTGTCATTAAATTCACAAAAGCTTTGGGAAATAGAAGCTTTGCCTGCGCGAAGCGATTTTATTTCGGTACCCCCCAGAACAATACCTGCGGTGTGGGTGTCCAAAATTTCGTAATCAAATCGAGCTCTTTTATTTTTTATGTTGATATTTTGCTGCATTGAGCACAAAAATATAAACTCTTTGCTAAGAAAATTGTAATGTTATGCTAGATTTTACGAATAAATACCTAAACAACCATATGAAAAGAATTATAATCCCCCTGATACTTGTTTTGGCCATTGGCTGTAAGCAGGAACCCAAGAAAGAATTGACCGTACAAGAAATCGTGGATAATTCCATTGCCGATAGTGGAGGAAAAGGTTTCAATGATTACAAGGTAACTTTTGATTTTCGGGATAAATCTTACACCTCTGAAAATGTGGAGGGTCAGCGAGTTTTTAAACGAATTTCCGATTTGGATTCTACTCAGATTGTAGATATTAAGCGAGGTGATGAGTTTAAACGTTATATGAACGATTCCTTGGTGATGGTGCATGATACCATGGCGGTCAAATATGCCAATTCCATAAACTCGGTGCATTATTTTGTGCGTTTACCCTATGGTTTAAACGATGGTGCTGTCAATAAGGAACTTTTAGAAAAAGAAACCATTGGGGATAAGGAGTATTACAAAGTTAAAGTAACTTTTGACCAAGCAGGTGGAGGTGACGACTTCGGTGACACTTATTTGTATTGGTTTGACACAAAATCATTTAAGGCAGATTACTTGGCTTATGACTTTCATGTTAATGGAGGTGGGCAACGCTTTAGAAAAGCGTACAATGAACGTTATGTGAACGGTATCCGGTTTGTGGATTATGAGAATTATAAACCTAAAACGGATGGTTCTGCCATTTTTGAAATAGGCCAGTTATTTGACAAAGGGGAACTAGAGCTTTTAAGCAAAATTGAGCTTGAAAATATTACCGTAACAGAGAACTAGTCCATTTTTAATCGGATATCGGTCGGAACCCCATCAATTATTCGAACAATGAAAAGGCTGCTGTTGTCGGTATCATCCATTTGATCATATTTTTCCATTCCAATCACACTATTTACCATCATTGGAGTGGTATTACTATGACCTACCACCAAAACGTTTTTGCCTTCATTTTCTAATTTAAATTCTTCGATATCTATGGAGCGAGGATCGTAATATTTGATATCGATATCCTTTTTAATGGAGGTGGGTGCTGCGGTCATCGAAGTGCGCTCGTAATTTGTAGAATATACCATATCCAAAGGAATGGGGTCAAAAACTTCTGCCCAGCGAATGGCCCTATCCAAACCATCTTGGTTGAGTTCCGGATCGGGGTTTTCAGGGTCGGTTCTGTCCTTTTCGGCATGTCGAATAAAATAAAAGGTGGAAATGACAGGGTCTTCTGCAATTTTCGTATCTTTTTTGCAGCCAATATTTCCAAAGAGTATAATTGCAAGCGCAATTAGAGGTTTAATGGTTCGCATAGTTCTATTCAAAGTTCCCGTATTTTTGATAATCAGCTTAAAAGTAACGTTTAATTTTTATTTTCTCGTATGCGCAAGTTTCTGGTTTTTTTATTCGGTTTGGTAATTTGTTCATTGGGTTGGGGACAGGAACTTGTTTTACCCTCGGATTATAGACAACATTCACTGACCCAATTTAATGCCAGTCTGTTGAATCCTACCTATGCTTTGGATTGGAACAATCCCAACTCATTATCGGTTTGGACCCGTTGGCAGTGGCAAAGTATCGATGGAGACCCTACGTCTCTATTTGCCAACTATACACATCAACTGAGTCCAGCCTCCGTTGCTTCGGTCGGTTTTCTACAACATAATACTGGAATATTTCTGTATACCGGAGGGAACTTGACTTTTGCCCAAACTTTTGAATTGGATGAAGGTGTAAGCTTGATGGCAGGGTTGAATACCTTCGCTTTTCAGCAGACAGTGGCCGATGAACAATTTGTGCAAGGGGATGAACCAGATCCAGCTTTATTAGAGGACTTTGAAGGTTTTAAGGTTCAATTTTCCCCAGGGCTGCGATTATTGGTCAATCAGCTGAGTGTTGGTTTGGCTTTTGAAAATGCCATTGGTTTTGATCTTTCCGGTAATGGTGAGAGTAGGGACAACTTTCAGGTAGTTCTCGGGACTCTTAGTAACGATTTCCCAGTTACGATTTCTGAAGGTTTAGGGTATAGCTTTGTGCGCCCTGTGGTTTATGTAAAATCCATACCTGATGGAGACACTCAATTTGGATTAAATGGTTTGTTCTCAACGTCCAAATTTTGGGTTCAGGGAGGGTACAATAGTTTTTATGGAGCTTCAGGAGGGTTGGGTGTTACCGTATCCAATGCTTTTTCTATTGGTGGTCTTATGGAATTCGGAACGGATGATCTTTTGAGTGATGAAGATCCCACAATAGAATTTGTGCTATCCTATCACTTTGGAAAGACAAAATTCAGGGAAAAAGAACCGTTACCAGAAAAGGATGAAGATTCGAACAAACTCGAGGAAGAAATAGAGCAACAGCGCATGGAGCAGGAGCAAAGGGAACTTGAAAGGAGAAGACAGATTGAGCAAGATTCCATTGCACAGTTGGAGAATACTAAAAAACAACTTGAATTACAGCGGAAACGCGACAGTATAGAAAATAGGGTTCGTAACCAAAAAATTGAGTTACGACCAAACGAAAAGTACGAGGAGGTCGAAAGCGAAGACGGCCTACAACCTGGATTCTATTTGATTGCAAATGTTTACGGCACAAAAAAATATTACGAAAACTTTATGGAGACCCTCAGGGGAATGGGACTGGAACCAAAGTCCTTTTACCGGGAAACAAATAAATATAATTATGTGTATCTAGAGCGTTACAACACTATGGATGAAGCAAGAAAAGCCCGTGACAGTAAATTTTTCGGTAAATATGTTTATAAGACCTGGATATTTAGAGTAAAGTGATTTATTGAAAACTAATTTTTCAACTCCTGTTTCACCAAATATTCCAAATAAGTAATGGTGTTTACCAAGTATTTCCGGTCTTGTGTCATGGTGCTCATGGCAACGGCTCCCTGAATCATGGTGAATAATTGCTTTGCAAATTGCAAGGGCGGCACTGGAAGTCGAATTTCATTTTTATTGGAACCATTTTCCAGAACCAAAGCAATTTTACCCTCAATCTCTTTAATGGTTTCTTTTACAGCTGCTGCCAAAAGCTTGTTGTTGCCTTGTGCATCTATCCCAACATTGAGCAGTGGGCACCCGCCCATGGGAAGCGTAAAAACATCGTACTGTTTGTAAAATCCTAATAACGAAAAGAGCTTATCCAAGGCTTCCACACCAATTTCCAATTTATTGTCAATGGTTTGCAGGAGTATATTTCTGTTGTGTTCGAATGCGGATAGCGCTAAGGCCTCTTTGTTCTCAAAATTCCCATATATAGCACCTTTGGTTAGACCTGTAGCTTCGGTCAAGTCACTCATGCTAGTGCCCACATAGCCAAATTTATTGAAAATAGGGGCCACGGTCTCAATGATATAAGCGGTGGTTCTTTCTGCTTTCTTAGTCATTGTAGTAAGGTTGGTATTGGTGGAATCTAAGATATAAAAAATCAGATACTGTATGGTATTTTTCAAAACAAAAGCCCTTACTTTAACACAGTAAGGGCTTGTTTTTGAAGTGATATGGCGTTATTCCACCAATTCATTCTGATTTCTGAACACTAATTGATCATCAAAAGAGTCCAAGAGAACAATACTGTCGGAAGAAATTCTACCCGATAGTAACTCCTTTGAAAGGTTGTTCAGGACTTCCTTCTGAATCAATCTTTTTACGGGTCGTGCACCATATTGGGGATCGTATCCTTTTGCAGCCAAATAGGCTACCGCTTCTTCGGTGGCATCCAAGGTAATGTTCTGTTTGATCAACATTTTCTTCAAGTTGTCCAATTGGAGCCTTACAATATCCTTGATATCGGATTTGCTCAACGGGGTGAACATGATTATATCGTCAATACGGTTCAAAAACTCAGGTCTGATGGTCTTGCGGAGCAATCCCAATACTTCGACCCTAGCTGCCTCCGAAGCACTGTCCACATCTACTGCATCCTCAAACTTCTCCTGAATAATGTGGCTTCCCATATTACTCGTCATAATAATGATGGAGTTCTTGAAATCCGCCACACGGCCTTTGTTGTCGGTCAACCTTCCTTCATCCAGCACCTGCAATAGTATGTTGAAAGTATCGGGGTGTGCTTTTTCAATCTCATCCAACAAGATTACGGAATAGGGTTTGCGTCTCACGGCTTCCGTCAACTGACCTCCTTCATCATAACCTACATATCCTGGAGGTGCACCTACCAATCGGCTAACGGAGTGCCTCTCTTGGTACTCGCTCATATCTATCCGGGTGATGGCATTTTCATCATCGAACAGATAGGCGGCCAAGGTTTTGGCCAACTCGGTCTTACCTACACCGGTTGTACCCAGGAACAGGAACGAACCGATGGGTTTTTTGGCATCTTGTAACCCGGCCCTACTTCTTCGAATGGCATCGGAAACTGCGATTATCGCCTCATCTTGACCTACTACTCGTTTGTGCAGCACATCTTCCAGTTTCAAGAGTTTTTCCCGTTCACTCTGCATCATCTTGTTCACGGGAATACCGGTCCATTTGGCCACTACTTCGGCAATGTCCTCGTAGGTCACTTCTTCCTTTATCAGTGTGCCTGCGGATTGTTGCTCTGCGAGTTCTTCTTGAAGTTTATCCAAGGTTTCTTGGGCTTCCTTTATTTTTCCATAGCGTAATTCAGCTACTTTTCCATAATCGCCGTTTCGTTCCGCGCGTTCTGCCTCAAGTTTATAGTTTTCAATATCCTCTTTTGTTTTTTGGATATTGTCCACCACTGTTTTCTCACTTTCCCATTTGGCAAAGATTTCGTTGCGCTCTTCTTTAAGATTGGCGAGCTCCAAATTCAAGGTTTTTAATTTAGCCTGATCATTTTCTCTTTTGATGGCTTCGATTTCAATTTCCAACTGCATTATCTTTCTGTCCATCACATCCAATTCCTCAGGTTTGGAGTTGATTTCCATGCGAAGTTTGGAAGCGGCCTCATCCATAAGGTCAATGGCTTTATCGGGCAAGAACCTATTGGTAATATAACGTTGAGAAAGCTCAACGGCACCGATTACAGCATCATCCTTGATACGAACCTTGTGGTGTGCCTCATATTTTTCCTTGATACCCCTTAGTATGGAAATAGCACTCTCGGTATCGGGTTCATCCACCACTACTTTCTGGAACCTACGCTCCAGTGCCTTGTCTTTTTCGAAATATTTTTGGTACTCGTCCAAAGTGGTGGCACCTATGGCTCTCAATTCGCCACGGGCCAAAGCAGGTTTCAGGATGTTTGCGGCATCCATAGCACCTTGTCCGCCCCCGGCACCTACCAAAGTATGTATCTCATCAATAAACAGTACAATGTTCCCGTCTGATGAGGTTACCTCCTTGATGACTGCTTTAAGTCGCTCTTCGAACTCACCTTTGTATTTAGCACCAGCGATAAGGGCACCCATATCCAAGGAGTAGATGACCTTGTCCTTAAGGTTTTCGGGCACGTCACCCTGAATAATTCGGTGAGCCAAACCTTCGGCTATAGCGGTTTTACCCACACCGGGTTCGCCAACCAACATTGGGTTGTTCTTGGTACGCCTGGACAAAATCTGCAAGACTCTGCGGATTTCTTCATCCCTACCGATTACTGGGTCCAGTTTCCCGCTGTCGGCCATTTGGTTAAGGTTGTTCGCATATTTATCCAATGAGTTATAAGTTTCCTCGGCGCTTTGTGAAGTTACTTTACCTCCTTTGCGAAGTTCTTGAATTGCAGCCTTTAAATCTTTTTCTGCTACGCCTTGATCCTTTAAAATCTGTGCGATTTTGCTTTTAGATTTGAAAATGGCCAATAGCAAGTGTTCGACGGAAACATATTCGTCGCCCATATTTTTGCCGATGATGCTCGCTTCGTTCACTGTTTTTCCAGCTTCCCGGGAAAGCATTATTTCACCACCCGAAACTTTGGCGAAGCTTTGGAGCTCCTTGTCCAATATTTGATTGATAAGGTTGGTGTTGACATTCAATTTCTTCAATATAAACGGCAACACGTTTTCATCGACTTCGGCAATGGCCTTGAACAAGTGTTCGTTCTCGATTTGTTGATGCCCAAATTCTTGGGCCAATTGCTGGGCCCTCTGAATGGCTTCCTGTGATTTTATTGTAAAATTATTAAAGTTCATAGTCATTGTTTTTCTCTATAATGTCAACAACCTTACCAATGCATTCTTACCGTCAAAATGTCCGATAAATCCCATAAACACAGGACATTTAGTCAGTTGTAAGCTTTTTGCTCTCTCGCGACTTATCCCATAAATTTGCGATATGGGAATATTTGACAGCGTCTTCGGAAAGAAGGAGAAAACAAAAAAGGAAAAGAAAGAATTACCGTGGATTCAATTGGAGTCCTTGGATCAATTGGAAACGATTGCCGAAAACTCGAAAAGTAAAACACAGGTTATTTATAAACATTCCAGTACCTGTGGTATCAGTAGGATGGTATTGAATATGTTTTCTGAGTCTTACGATCCAGATTTGGACCTAGACCTTTATTTTTTGACGATACAACATCATAGGGATGTGTCCAACACAATCGAGGATAGGTTTGGTGTTCGGCACGAGTCACCTCAATTATTGGTGATTAAAAACGGCGAGGTGGTTTTTCACACTTCGCATGGTGCCATTTCGGATACAGACCTTACGAATTATTTATAAAATAAGAAGTGTATGTCAGTTCGAGCGCAGTCGAGAACTTAAGACATCTCGACTGCGCTCGATGTGACGCAATATTTTAATTGAATTGATATTTCGAGACAATGCTCTTGAGGCGTAGTTTAAGGTCCTCACCAGCATCGTACACCATTTGTTCGTTTGATGGGAAGGGAACTTCCCTGGCATTCAAGTAAAGCATTAAATCGTCTTCCAAAGCCCTTTTATCACCTTGATAATTAGCGAAGATGTGTTCAAAGATAAATTCACTGGATAGGGGATAGGAGTTGATTTCCTGACCGCTTCTTAAATCCGTGAAGCTGACCTTGGCTCCAATTTGGGCACTTTTGGTTTGTGTAAACTGAAACAGTTTACAGGTAACTGTTCGCATCTTGTCCACTTTTATTTTGTTGCCCAAGCTGTCCTTCACCACATTTCCATCATCATCCAATAGGTATTGCCATCCATCCTTTATTTGTCTTTCCTTGATCACCTGCGTTTCGTTGATGCGTTCAGGAGATACATTGATTTCCATGAAGTCGAGATTCATGGCATAGTCGTATTTAACGTTTTCCAATGGATTGGTGTGGTATTGCAACCAGAAGTTATCTATTCCGAAGGCGTTAAAATCCAACAGCTCGGTCTCCAACCGTTCTGGGATGATTTGTTGGGTCTGATTTGCAATATCCACCCTTACAAACTCCAATCCTTTATTATAGGCTTCATCCATTTTGGTGACGGTTTCCCTGTACCCTGGATTTATTTCCTGTAAATACTTCAAGTCTTCATAGGCATTTCTGTAATCGGTCTTATACTTTGCCGATGCCAAAAGATTTAAAGCGTTTTGGTACAAATAGTCGGAAAGGTCATCTTTGGTGTTCAAGATTTTGTTGTCGTAATTCACAAAATTGAACTCGGCATTACGCCCCTCATCATTAATGAACAAAGGCAACAACGGTCTAATACGCTGTTGGGTCTGCTTCAACTGCAAATATTTATTGTAGATGGTTTCCAAATTAGCAGGATTGCCATCGTTCTGCAGAAAAGCGATTTCCTGCTGTTCCCTTGCGGTGTTTTTGGCAAATGCCTCTTCCAACAGGATAATATATTCCTGATGTCCTTTTTTGGTCTTGTTTTCGGCCAAGTTTTTAATGGCCTTGTTCATTGCCGCGGAATAATTCCCTGTATTAAGGGCTTCCTGTGTTTTCTTTACGCCACTACAAGCGCTTAAAACTATAACTGTGGTTAAGAGTAAAAGTTTTTTCATATTGATCAACTTTATGGTTGTTTAGGGGAATTCAATAGCTGTGCCAAAAATCCACACACTATTAACGAAAAAGGACGTGCGGTAGTATAATTTTCTTAAAAAGCTTGAAAAACAGTGGTCTGGAGCATCATCTCGTTTTTTGCAAAAATTGTTAATTGCCGTTTGATAAAATTAGGTCCCAAACCCATTTTTATAGATGGAAATCCCCTTTTCAATTCGTAATTTTACGCCCTTAATTAAACATTGGGCAACATGCAACGAGACCAGAAGATTTTTGAACTTATAGCGCAAGAGAAGGAAAGACAGTTGGAAGGTATTGAACTGATAGCTTCCGAAAACTTTGTAAGTCCGCAAGTAATGGAAGCCGCAGGCTCCGTACTTACGAACAAATATGCTGAAGGATACCCAGGAAAGCGCTATTATGGTGGTTGCGAAGTAGTGGATCAAGTGGAACAGTTAGCTATAGATCGTGCAAAGGAATTGTTTGGAGCGGCATATGCCAACGTACAACCACACTCAGGATCACAGGCCAATGCCTCGGTGTACCATGCATGTCTAAACCCAGGAGACACTATCTTGGGATTCGATTTGTCCCATGGAGGGCATTTGACCCATGGTTCTCCCGTTAATTTCTCTGGAAAATTGTACAACCCTGTTTTTTATGGGGTGGATGAGGAAACTGGTCTATTGAATTATGATAGAATCCAAGAAATCGCCGAAAAGGAAAAGCCCAAATTGATCATTGCCGGCGCCTCTGCCTATTCCAGGGACATGGATTTTAAACGTTTCCGTGAAATCACGGATAGTGTTGGTGCCATTTTATTGGCGGACATTTCCCATCCGGCAGGTTTGATTGCAAAAGGCATTTTGAACGACCCAATTCCACATTGCCACATTGTTACCACTACAACGCACAAAACCCTACGGGGCCCTCGCGGTGGTCTTATTTTAATGGGAGAGAACTTTGAGAATCCGTTTGGCATAAAGCTTAAGAACGGAAACTTGAGAAAAATGTCAGGTTTGTTGGATTTGGCTGTATTCCCTGGAAACCAAGGAGGGCCTTTGGAGCACATAATCGCAGCTAAGGCCATTGCTTTTGGTGAAGCACTAACCGATGAATACTTGCACTATATGGTTCAAGTTAAGAAGAACGCGGCAGCCATGGCCAAAGCGTTTATGGACAAGGATTATAAGGTGATTTCTGGAGGAACGGACAACCATATGATGTTGATTGACCTTAGAAATAAGGATATATCGGGCAAGGAAGCTGAGCAAGTATTGGTAAAAGCTGATATTACTGCCAATAAAAACATGGTACCTTTTGACGATAAATCTCCATTCATCACTTCAGGAATCCGTTTTGGTACTTCTGCCATTACTACCAGAGGTCTTAAAGAGGAGGACATGGAAATCATTGTAGGTTTTATTGATGAGATTATTACAGATGCCGAGAACGAGAAAAAAATAGCCGAAATAAAACAAAAGGTCAACGATTTAATGAAATCGCGACCTTTGTTCAGTGCTTAGTATTTGCTAGTGGAATTATTATTCGAAAAGGAAAATACTCTCATCATATAATTTCCTTTTGTGAAGCGAGTAGATTAAAGCTTCATGCTCCTTGTTTTTGTCAAAATACAGTCCCCAATAGTCAAAGTAACCACATTTTGTGTCCATTTCGGATTGATTTAAAGGAACGGAAGTATCTTCAAAAACAGGCACAAAAATTTCATACGGCATTTCTGTCAGTCCTTTGGTAAAGTAAATAAAATGTTTACCAATGGCTGTTAGAATTTTACTTGCCTGCTCGGGAATACTTTTCCTGAACAATCTTGCCACGATTATGGATGTATCGTTAAAGTGGAAAGAGAGCTCCAAAATATCGGTAGGGTATAAACTCTTTTCGTTAAGTGATTCCAATGCATTTTCTAAAGACTTTGAGATGTTGGAACGACTTTCTTCGGCAAAATTGTAGTTACCCCAATCACCATTATTAAAATGGCGAAGGCATTCGCCGATTCCAAAATTATGATAAAGGTCTATTACAAGGTCTGTACAGTTTTTTTGGGGATTGTGTTTGAATTGTACTTTGGCGGTAGCAAAGAAATATTTTTCGAGGACTCGAAGAAAATCATCCAGTCCGTCGGTGGCCAAATACGTTTTAGGGCCAAGGTTTTTATGATGGTTGTTATGTTTATTTGATGATGACATTTGATGTTGATTGAATTTTAAAATTCCTTCAACATAAAATTAAAATGAATCTTTTGCATGGGATTACAGATAACCCTTAAAAATTCTGGGGTTTTTCCCTTGTTTGTAGGATTTTTAGGAGTTTTTTCATTTAAACCAACCACAAAATCGTGTGTTGGTCAAATTTGAGCTTTAAGACATCAGATGAACCCTCTATTTTTGGCGGCCAATATAAGTGCCATGTCATTTTCATTTTCCGTTCCAAACAATGTTTTTAGATGTCGTTTTCTATTTTCGATAGAAGAGGGGGAAAGTCTTATGAATTTTTCAAGGTCCTTGTTCTTTGTTCCTTTGGAAAGATGGTAAAGTATCTGTTTGTCCTTTTCATCAATTTCAATGTCGTTGGCCATCTTTTTTCTGATGGCGCCCAGTGCCTTGGAAGAGTAGTAAGGAGGGTCCAGCATAATTGTCTTTACCGCATCTTCCAATGTTTTGGGGTCAATATCGGTTTTTACCAAATAGCCATCTGGGTCAACCGATTTTAGGATGCTGTTTATCCTAAAATTATCACTGAAAGACGACATAAAAACAATTTTGCTTTCTGGTACGATCTTACGCGCCAATACCCCAAGGTCTTCACCTGTATAGGGCTGTTCTTCATTGGGTGCGAATAATTGAACGTCGAGAAACAGTATGTCGTACTTAAAGGTATTTACCGAATCCTCTATTAATTTTTTGCCGGTATGGTATGTGGTTGCCGTATCCACTATTATATTGTATCCATCAAACTCAATGCCCTCTAATATAAACTTGTATCCGAGCATGGTCATTTCGTGATCATCTATGGCTAGTATTCTCAGTGTTTTCATTGTAGGTTATTTCTTTTTATAAAGGGGGATTTAGGCATTTAATGCATTTATTTTATCGGGAATTTGCAATTCCACGTATTTGGCAGGTATCAAAACTTTAATTGTAGTCCCTTTTCCGGGTTTACTGTCAATATCCAATTTTGCTTTAATTTTTTTCACCCTGGAAATTATATTTCTTAGGCCAATTCCTTTCTTTTTTCTATTGATATCAAACCCAATACCATCATCTGTGATGGTAAGTTTTAAATTGTCATCCACAACTCTAAATGAAATGGACACATTTTGACTTTTAGCGTGCTTAACACAATTTTTAAGTGATTCTTGAATAATCCTGTAGGCATTGATCTTTATGTCTCCGAGCAAATTATCCCAGGGCACTTTGTTGTCGTATGTAAAGGAACAGCTTATACCGGAAGACTTCTCGATTCCTTCAATCATGTCTTCCAGCGAGACAATAAAATTATGAAATTTTTCATACGAAGCATGGTTCAATTCATGCGAAATGGTACGTATTTCTTCCTCAACATCCTGTAACTTTTCGATAAGGGCGGCCCTCTGTTCAATAGAGGCCTGATCTTCCCGTTCGTTAAGGCCGCTTAATATTAATCGTATGCCGAGCATTTCGCCCAAAATGCCATCATGTAGTTCTTCGGAAATACGTTTTTGCTCCAGTTGTTTTCCTTCCTCAAACTTTCCTTGTTGGGAAAGCATCAAATTATAGATCTCTTGGTTGCTTTCTTGTTGACGCTGTTTAAATTTTAATTGGTTGTTGCTTACATAAAGCGAAACAATGGCCATAAAACCGATTCCGAAAACAATTAGGAGCATCGCAGCGTATACCCATACTTGTTTTTCCTTGGTAAGGAGTTGGTTTTCCTCGATAATATCGTCCGTTTCCATTCGAATTCGTCCGAATTTGTCGCGTTTGGTACGTTCTTCCTCTTTGATAGCTTCATTTAGTTGAAAATACTCTTCAAAATAGGATTGTGAGTTGGCAGGATCCAATTTGTTCAGTAATCGCAGGGCATCCAAAGATCTATCGTTGTTGTATGTTTCCCGTGCAATGGTATAGGCTTCTTTGGCTTGTAATATAGCCTGTTTATTTGTGCCTTTGGCCGATAAAACCTCTGCATAATAGTAGTGTAGACGAGCCTGATCATACTTGCTACCAGATTTCAGATTGAAGGTAAATGCCTCGTGTAGGAGCTCATTGGCCTTTTCTATGTCATTATCCTCTTTAAGAACGGAAAAGGCAAGACTGCCCAATGCTTTTTCATAGGTTTCCGGCTTTTCCTCTTTTAAATCTGGATTGGAAAGTAATTGTTGATAGGCTTGTTTTGCTTTATAAAAATCTTCAGTGTTCAAATAAACACTGGCAATATTGTTTTGGTTTTGTAGGATAAGATCAGCCTTATTTTTTCTTGCGGATTTATCCAAATATTCTCGAGCTTTTTCATAAGATTTTAGAGCTTTATCACTATCCCCAATACCAATGGCCAAAACTCCAAGAATAGTATAACTATTATATAATCTATAATTATCCTCTAGCTCATCAAAAATTTTAATGGCCTCGATGGCATTGATTTCCCCGCCCAAGTAGTCTTTATAGGAATCTTGTAGCCGTGCCATATTATAATACATTCTCGCTCTTAGGGATTTTGATGTGGAATCTATGGGTAATTGCTCAAAACTTTTTAATGCTTTTTTATAGTGGTAAAACGAACTGTCTGTCACCCCTTGGGAATTGAAGAATGCAGCTAAGTCCCAATGTGAGTACCCTGTAATTGTTTTGTCGTTCAAGTTTTGCGACATTTCCAATAACAATGTATTCGTTCTCCTAAACCCAAGAGAATCCTCTAATCTTTTGTAAGCAAGTGAGATTTCTGAAAGTTGTTTTAACTGAACGGTATCCTGCGGTAATTCAGCGGTCAGTTTTTCGGCGTCTATTAGGTATTCTTTTTTGTCATGTAATGGCAGCTCCTTGGCTGTTTTGGCAATATTGACCAGTTCTTGTATAGAATCTACCTTAGGATTGGAAACCGCTTCTTTTTCGGAGGTCTGGTATCCACATCCCCATAAAAGAAGTATGAAAAATAAATAGGTTCCGTTTTTCAAATTGAATATGTTCATTAAATAAATCCAAGGTAACAAAAAAGCCCCAAATCGTTTAAGTTTTGGGGCTTTTATCAAAATACATGTTTAATTATAGTTGACGCTCATCGCTCAAACTATTTGCTAAACGTTTCCGAATTTTATTTTCGATTCCAATACGGACTTGATGAGATAAAATATTCTTCTTGCCAATAGTGGATATGCTTTTTTTCTCAGTTTGGATGCTGTGATTATTTATGGCCGTTTTATCAGTTACGTTTAAGAACATAATAAACAAAACTGGCAAGTAAAAAGTCATCCGTAGCATTGTTTTCATCAATCCAAAAGAAAATAGACTGGTTATGAATCACGGTCATCAGTCTCTACATCTTCATTGTCAGTAGCATTCTTATCCATTTGTAATTGCTCGAACATGGCTTCGGTTTCCTGTACATCTGTTTCTGCTTCACAAGAGTAGAATCCAACGGTCAATAATGCCAATGCTAAAATGCTAAATACTTTTTTCATAATGTTTGTTTTTAGGTGTAAATATTAGGTATATGCAGCTAAAGTATGCGGCATTTTAAGCAATGAAGGTACTTTTGGAAGAGCAGTAGTATTCCTATGGAATCTGTTAGAATTCTACTGTAATCTGCAAGAATTTTACTAATTAAAGGCTTTTGCGGACGTTTTGGAGAGTATTTCCTTAAGACTATCAATCTTATCCTTATAGGTCTTGGAGAACGGAAGCTCTTCTTCCTCTCCATATTTTAGACTGCAAATGGATTTACCATAATTGATACGCGAAACGTACCTACTATTAAGGATATAACTTTGGTGCACCCGTATAAAATTTTTGGGCAGTTTTTGCTCAAAGGACTTTAAGGTCTTGAATGCACTGATTACACTGCCATCCTTCATGAAGAAATCCGTGGTGTTATTGTCAGATTTGAGGTAAAGTATATTGTTGGTGTCCAAATACCGGTAATCCTTGTAGGATTTTAAACAAATGGTGGAGGGTGTATCTTGTTTTGGATGCAGCTTTCTTAAACGAAGGATGGTTTTGCGAACATCGAACTCGTTGTGCGGCAGTACCCAATAATCAAAAAAACCGCTCTTAATGGCATTGTAAGCGTACTTTTTGGTTTTAGCATATCCAATGATCAATGGAAGGGTCTGCATATATTGGTTGAGTTCGGTAACCATATGGAAGTAATCCATTCCATCTTCACCAAGGTTGATGAGGACAAGGTCTGGATTGTATTTTAATATGGAATTGAGTCCACTCGAAGCATTGGTATCCACACCTGCACATACCAAATCTTCGTACTCCTCTAAATAAAGCTGTAACTGAAGCTTTGAGGTCGCATCCGAATCAATTATGTTGTAGCTGTATTCCATGTGCAATTTGCTGATTGCAAGTTACTAACGCACGAAAAAAACTCATTGCAGTTTTCCCTTAAAAAAACTGTGGATTTCTCCCTAAAACGGGCTATTTTCCTACAATTTTCCATAAAAAATCGTTAAAACGGGAATAACTGTAATAAACCCTCTGATTTTTTAGAGCGGAAATCCGGAAAATTTTGAAATAAAATTGGGTGTAAGTTGTATTTAAGAGGTTCAACAAATAGGTTTAGTTCGTATTTGGTTCAGTACTATATTACAATTTGTTGGAACCGCTTCAAAATTTTGGGTAATAGATTTTAAGTTATTGGCCTATATTTCGATGAAATACAGCATCTTATAACATTTGTTGTGTTTTTAGTCCATGAAAAGAGCCTCAATTTCTTCTGGAACCCGTTTGGGTCTAAAGGTTTTGGCATCCAATAAGCACCATTCTGTTACCGCTTTTACCAAAAGCTCATCTGTTTCCTTGTTTTTGATTTCCACGACTCGTGTGGAAATAGGCCCTTTGTTACTTGCTATAAAGGTCTTGATCAGTATGGTGTTGCCTAATACGGCGGATTTGTGATAGGTGATATTGTGGTTCCGGACTACCCAGATCATGGAATTTTGAATCTCTTCCGTAGTCACATGCGTCCAATGCTTTTTGGAAATATCTTGAATCCACTCCACATATCTGATATTGTTTACGTGGTTGAGGTCGTCCAGGTCATTTGGGATTACATCAAAGGACTCCGTATATGTTTTCATTAGTCTTTTTTACGGATTTCCACTTCGAACAACTTGTCCCAGTTTTTGCCTGTCACAAAAAATGTCTTCCGTTCCGGATGGTAGGCCACTCCATTCAATACGGAATTGCCTTCGTCCCATTCAGGCCCTTTTTTTACTTTGCTCTTGAGTCCACCAAAGTTAATGACCCCCTCAATAGCACCAGAGGTCGCATCAATGATCATCATGCTTTCCTTTTGGTAAACGTTGGCATAGATTTTACCATTCACGTATTCCAATTCGTTGGCACGGTTAAAAATGGACTTGTTCGTAGCTGTTTCAATATGGCCTTGTTCCTCTAGGGTTTCGGGTTCAAGGAACCATATTTTTTCGGTACCGTCACTTTTAAATATTTTTTCGCCATCGTTACACAATCCCCACCCTTCGCGACTTTTTCCATAAGTGAAGTTTTTGATTTTTTCCAGATTGGAAATATCGTATACATAACCTAAACCGCTCTGCCAAGTAAGTTGGTAAAGTTTATCATCCATAATGGTGATGCCTTCCCCAAATATGGAAGCATCCATATCTATTTGCTGAAGAACTTCCCCTGTCTCAAAATTTACTTTTCTTACTGTGGAAGCACCTTTTTTTCCTGTGCTTTCATACAAAATGCCTTCGTGAAACTCTAAGCCCTGGGTGTAGGCTCCTGTATCGTGCGGATAACTGTTTATGATTTCATATGTGTAAACCTCCGGGGCTGCGGCCGCCAATAACCTAAAATCTTTCTCGACCTCTACGGTCTGTTCTTCAATTTTAAATTTTGCAACCAGGGTTTTGTTGCCCAAGGTAGGCAGGTCCAAGGTCAATTTGCCATTTTCAACAGGTATTTCCTCACCATCTATATAATAGTGCAGGTCAGAAATTTCAATATCCTTTTTGTTCTTGAGTGCCACACCTAGTTGCCCGTTTTGCTGTATGGATTTGTTTTCCAGTTGAATGGAAAAATGCTTGGCAGGGTCTGCACTTCCCCCGCATGCTAAAAAGAAGAGCAATGCCCCTGTTATGGAAAAAAGTTTGCCCATGTTTCTTATTGCTTGTTTCATAAACTGTTATCGTAAAACACCGAAATTAAGAATGAATTGGGATTGCCACAAATTTAAAAGGTCGTATATTTGCAGCCGGGCAAGTCCTACACGACCAGCTCCTGCAGAATCCCCCAGGGCGGGAACGCAGCAAGGGTATGTGGTCGTAGCGGTGCGATGTAGGTAGCTTGCCTTTTTTTGTACCCAAAAATCAGATGACCATGGATAAAAAAGTTGTACTGATCACCGGCAGTTCTTCAGGTATTGGTAAATCTATCGGAACATACTTGACCCAAAAAGGATTTACCGTTTATGGTACTACACGAAATCCTAAAAACTACCCCGACTTTAAGGAATTCGAACTTGTTCAATTGGATGTCAAGGATGTGGAAAGCATTCAAAAAGCCGTTTCCCATTTGATTTCCAAGGAAAATAGGTTGGATATATTGATCAACAATGCGGGCGTGGGTATTACAGGACCCATTGAGGAGACCCCTCACGAAGAAATTCTTAATGTATTCGAGACCAACTTTCATGGTCCCATACATGTGATGAAGGCCGTTTTGCCGCAAATGCGCAAGCAGGGTGGGGGAATCATCATCAATATAACATCCATTGCAGGGTATATGGGATTGCCTTTCCGAGGATTCTATTCTGCCACCAAAGGTGCTTTGGGGCTAATCACAGAGGCATTGCGCATGGAAACCAAGGATTTTGGGGTGAAAATCACCAATGTGGCTCCAGGTGATTTTGCAACCAATATAGCATCGGGCAGATACCATTCTCCTGTAATCAAGGGCTCTGCTTACGAAGAAAAGTATGGCAAAACCCTTAAAGGAATCGATGAGGATGTGGATGGCGGGGGAGACCCGATTCAAGTAGCCGAAGCCGTATATAAAATCATCAACCGGAAAAACCCAAAGATACATAACCCCGTGGGGGCATTTTTACAAAAGTTTTCCCTTAGGTTAAAGAAGATTTTACCCGACAAAGTCTACGAAAAATTGCTCCTCAACCATTATAAGTTGTAATTTTACAGGTATTAGTGAACCAATTATAAATACTTAGAAATGAAGTTTTTTATTGATACTGCCAACCTTGATCAAATAAAGGAAGCCCAGGAATTGGGTGTGTTGGATGGAGTGACCACCAATCCTTCCCTTATGGCGAAAGAGGGTATTACGGGAAAAGATAATATTTTAAAACACTACGTGGATATCTGCAACATTGTGGATGGAGATGTCTCTGCTGAAGTTGTAGCTACCGATTTCGACGGAATGGTCAAAGAAGGTGAGGAGCTAGCTGAATTGCATGAGCAAATCGTAGTAAAAGTTCCCATGATCAAGGACGGTGTAAAAGCATTGAAATATTTTTCCGATAAAGGTATCCGTACCAACTGTACTTTGGTGTTCTCCCCAGGTCAGGCCCTATTGGCTGCAAAAGCGGGAGCAACCTATGTTTCTCCTTTTTTGGGTAGATTGGACGATATTTCCACAGATGGTCTAAACCTGATAGCGGAAATCCGTTTGATTTACGATAACTACGGATTTGAAACAGAAATCTTGGCTGCATCCATTCGTCACACCATGCACGTGATTGATTGTGCCAAATTAGGTGCCGATGTTATGACAGGACCTTTGTCATCTATCGATGGTCTATTAAAGCACCCACTAACGGATATTGGATTGGCTAAATTCTTGGAAGACTATAAAAAAGGAAATTCTTAAAGAAAAGAATTGATATAATTTTGAAAAGGCCCTGAATTAGAATTCGGGGCTTTTTTGTTACAAGGAAGTATAAAGGTTGGCAAACCCATCAACAACTACAGTATCCTTTGCAATAACACATTTGTTGAGACCATCGATGATCATGGCCATTTGCAGCTCTTTGAAATTCTCCCCAAAGAATTGCTTGTTCTTGTCCAATTTGTATTCATCCATCAAATCTTTCCACTGCGTGAAATTGGTCCTTAGATTAATACCAACAAAATTGTAATGGGGATATTTTTTCTCCAGTGTTGTGATGTGACTGTTTACATTTCTAAAATGCCGCTTTTGGTCAGCTGTCCAAAAATAAAAAACGGTGTTTTTTTTGTTGTTCGCCAAATCTTTCAACGAAATTTCTTTATCATCAAAATTTCTTACTGCAATATTGGGAACGGTTGTATTTGGTTGTAAGTTTTTTATGCCGTTATATAAAAGGTCAATTTCTTCTTGGTGTTCTTGGTTTGTCGAGAGAGATTTGAACTTTTCGATAAAAACTGTGGCTTCTTCGCTAGGCCTGTGTTCCCTGAGTAGATAGTCCATGGCAACATTCCTGAATAGAATATCCCTAAGTTCTGTTTGTTTGACTAAGCTATCCACTAATGCGAGTTTATGTTTGTTAAAGTGCAAACGGTCGCTGACGGGCTTTTTGTCGGTGGAACAATTTTCCAAGCAGGTCACATAGGACATGTTTCCGAAATGCCACTTCATAAAATCAAAATAAGGTCTAAAGTAAGTCAGCTCCTTATTGTTGAAGTCAATATCTTTTCGATATCCGTAGAAATTTTCACCGAGCTCATGTATGGTTTCCTCACCAGTTTCTTTTTTATGGTAAAACGGATATTTTTCTTTGTTTATATATGTGTTGTAGTCAATTGAAGCTTCTGCCATGGCAAAAGCCTTGGGGGTAAATTGATTGTCGGTATTCAATTCATTTAATAAAGCAACTTTACCGGCGTGCAAAGAATCTATTTTATCACTAAAAGCTTCTGGGGTAAGGTTGTAATATTCCTTTATCAAAGATTCCTCCTTTTCATTGGTCAAGAAAATTTCAATTAAAAAGTTATTGATTTCACTCCCTTTTCCAGAGTAGACCAAAGATTCATCAAATTCGACCGTATTCAAACGAGCCAAAAGACTGTCCCCTTTGGTCAAGTACACATATTGCAGTTCTGGAGTATGGTCAAAGTGATAAAGCCCATCTTCGATATCTGGAAGATTAAAAGCAAAATGGTTGTTCTCGTCCAGTTTTACGGAATCAACATAGGAGTCGTTATGGTAAAGCACCACATATTCACTTGTGGGGTTTACTATTTCCCCGCCAAAATAAACTGCAGAATTGTTTTCTGGGGAACCAGAACAAGAAACAATGATAGAAGTTAAGGTGAGGCCGAGTAAAAATCTTACCATAAATTGGGAACGATTCATTTGACTTTCAAAAGTAAGCAACCCGAGAAGCTAAACTTGTTAAGGGGTAGTTAAATGTTGTTAAACGGTGATTTTTCATCGTTTAAATATGCGCATTTAAATTAGAATTACGAATCCTATTTAGCTACTTTTGCAAAAAAATAAAGATAGTTGCATGTTATCAGTATCGAATTTATCCGTACAGTTTGGCAAAAGAGTTTTGTTCGATGAGGTTAACGTAACCTTTGCCCAAGGAAATTGTTACGGCATTATTGGCGCCAATGGTGCTGGAAAATCCACTTTTCTGAAAATATTATCGGGACAGATAGACCCAACCTCGGGCCATGTGCATTTGGAACCTGGAAAAAGGATGTCCATTCTGGAACAGAACCATAACGCCTATGACGAGTATCCAGTTTTGGAGACAGTGGTCATGGGAAATAAGCCCTTGTTCGAAATAAAAAAGGAAATCGATGCCCTTTATGCGGATTATACCGATGAGAATGCAGAAAAAATAGGGGAGCTCCAAGTAAAGTTCGAAGAAATGAACGGATGGAATGCTGATAGCGATGCTGCTGCGATGCTTTCCAATCTTGGGATAACAGAAGACCTGCACTACACTAACATGGGCGATTTGGACTCCAAATTAAAGGTACGTGTGCTGTTGGCTCAGGCCCTTTTCGGTAACCCAGATGTGCTAATCATGGATGAGCCTACCAACGACTTGGATTACGACACCATAAACTGGTTGGAAAATTTCTTGGCCAACTACGATAATACTGTAATCGTAGTATCGCACGATAGGCACTTTTTGGATGCCGTTTGTACTAGTATCGCGGATATCGACTTCGGAAAAATAAACCTATTTTCAGGTAACTATACGTTTTGGTACGAGAGTAGCCAATTGGCTGCTCGCCAAAGAGCCCAGCAAAACAAAAAAGCTGAGGAAAAAGCCAAGGAACTTAATGAGTTCATTCAGCGCTTTAGTGCCAACGTGGCGAAAAGCAAGCAAGCAACATCCCGTAAAAAGATGTTGGACAAGCTTAAAGTAGAGGATATTAAGCCTTCCAGCAGAAGGTACCCTGCCATTATTTTTGATCGAGAACGGGAAGCTGGAGACCAAATTTTGAACGTGGAGAAACTATCGGCCACTTCAGAAGATGGCGATTTGTTGTTCAAAGATGTGAACATCAACTTGGCCAAAGGTGATAAAGTGGCGATCCTATCCAAAGATTCACGTGCCACCACGGCATTTTACGATATCATTGCGGATAAAATCAAACCCGATAGTGGAAAGTTCCAATGGGGTGTAACCACCACTCAATCCTATTTGCCCGCGGACAATTCCGATTTCTTTCAGGAGGATATCAACTTAGTGGACTGGCTACGTCAATGGGCCAAGACCGAAGAGGAACGGGAAGAGGTGTACCTACGGGGTTTCTTAGGTAAAATGTTGTTCAGCGGTGAGGAGGCCCTAAAAAAATGTACAGTGCTCTCGGGAGGTGAAAAAGTGCGTTGCATGCTCAGTCGTATGATGATGCTCCGAGCCAATGTGCTAATGTTGGATGAACCTACCAACCATTTGGACTTGGAAAGTATTACGGCTTTCAACAACTCTTTGAAGAACTTTAAAGGAACGATTTTGCTCACTACCCACGATCACGAATTCGTGAACACGGTGGCAAACAGAATCATTGAACTCACACCGAATGGAGCCATTGACCGTTATTTGAGCTTTGATGATTACATGTCCGATAAGTCCATAAAAGAGCAGCGTGAAAAAATGTACGCTGTTACGGCCTAGGCATTAAAATACTTGCTTTTCCAAATAGCTGGGTTAAAATTTTTCCCTAAGGCAAATCCATAGAAAATTACTACGGATGCTATGCATTTGAACATAAAAAAGTAGATGATCCAAAACTCTGCCGTGGTACTTTTTTTGGAAAACAGTCCTTCCGGAACCATTAGCGTTACAAAGTAACTGATTAAAAGAACTACCAGCGAAAGGTTAACAATGTTCTTAAAAGGCCAAGCAAACAATTTACGCAAGGGGTGGAGATCATTGCCCCATTTGTGGATTAAATAGTAGTAATCGTTTCCGATAGGGGCAAAGAGCAAAGGATCGTCCTTGTCTTCCAGTTTGAACAATTTGGAAGGGGCCATGATTTTAAATCCTTTGATTTCGGTATTGTGGGCCGCTTCCAAGTGTTTTATTTTGGAAATTGCTTCCTGCGGAATTTTACCTTTAAAGTAAGAGCTGTTCAAGAAACGCAGCCGGTAATCAATACAGATATCCTTGATTTGATCAATATGGAAGATGTTGTCGGTCTCCAATAAGTCAAAATTAAAATCATTTGCGCGAGCATTGCTTTTGGAACTGAGTTGATTGCATATTTTGGATTCCTTTAATGAGTCTTCCTCTAAAATTTGCTGTACTTCTGCTAAGATTTGCTCCCTGTTTCCTTTCCTTTCTCTAATGTTTTGAAGTTTGTGTTCAATGTTTGTTCCTTTCAAAATCATGCTATTTTTTAGTAATCTTCTCAAATTTAAGGATTTGAATTTTCGATACTGACATTTGTCATAAAAACACAATGTTAAG
>NZ_CAMYIC010000056.1 GCF_947258355.1 uncultured Allomuricauda sp. | reverse complement strand
TTAAGCAGACTATAAATATTTAGTACGATTTAATGAAAACATTACAGTTTAGGGAGGCAATAGCCGAGGCTATGTCCGAAGAAATGCGAAGAGATGATACCATTTATTTGATGGGCGAGGAGGTAGCCGAGTACAACGGTGCTTACAAGGCTTCCAAGGGCATGTTGGATGAGTTCGGACCAGACCGGGTGATCGACACCCCTATTTCGGAGTTGGGCTTTGCCGGTATAGGTGTAGGTTCTGCAATGAACGGCAATAGACCTATCATAGAATTTATGACCTTCAACTTCTCCTTGGTGGGGATTGACCAGATTATAAACAATGCAGCAAAAATTCGTCAGATGTCTGGCGGGCAGTTCAATTGTCCAATCGTATTTAGAGGTCCGACAGCTTCTGCTGGCCAGTTGGCCGCAACGCACTCACAAGCCTTTGAAAGTTGGTACGCCAATACACCAGGTTTAAAAGTTGTGGTTCCATCAAACCCTGCAGATGCAAAAGGGTTGTTGAAATCAGCTATTCGTGATGACGATCCTGTTATCTTCATGGAATCTGAGCAAATGTACGGTGACAAGGGAGAGGTGCCGGAAGGAGAGTACACTATTCCATTGGGTGTTGCGGATATCAAAAGAGAAGGTACGGATGTAACCATTGTTTCTTTTGGAAAAATCATTAAAGAAGCCTATAAGGCTGCTGATGAATTGGAAAAAGATGGTGTCAGTTGTGAAATCATCGATTTAAGAACAGTTCGACCAATGGATCACGAAACCATATTGGCTTCCGTTAAGAAAACCAACCGAATGGTAATTTTGGAAGAAGCTTGGCCTTTTGGCAACGTAGCTACCGAAATTATTTACCATGTTCAGGACAAAGCGTTTGATTATTTGGATGCTCCAATCGTAAAATTGAATACGGCTGACACGCCCGCACCATATTCTCCAGTGCTTTTGGCAGAGTGGCTGCCAAATCACGAAGATGTTATTAAGGCTGTTAAGAAAGTGTTATATAAGCTATAAAATCATATTTGTACGGTATATTAGCCCTGTCAACTTTGTTGATGGGGCTTTTTTTAGGGAATATTTTTTGATTAGAAATTACTTTGAACCAAATTTGACCTAAGTTTAGTGGGTAAAAACTATTCAGTTTTCCCATTGTCCCACATACCTGCCTATGAAAAGATTCCTTTCTGTATTTTTTCTACTTTTTGTTGCCAGCGTAACAGCACAATCTAAAATTGAAGGTGTAGTTACGGATGATACAGGCATGCCCATTGCCTTTGCCAATATAATTTTCGTGAATTCTTCAGAAGGTACTATCACCAATGATAACGGACATTTTTATTTGGAGTCCGATGAGACCTATGATGCAATAAAAGTATCCTTCATTGGTTATGAGACCATAGAAATTCCCTTGGAGCAAAAGGTGAGTTATGGTATGGAAATCGTGCTAAAAGAATCTGCCGAGCAGCTTCATGAAGTTGTCATCTACACGGGAAAACAATCCAAAAAGAACAATCCTGCCATAGACATCCTAAGAAAAATATGGTCCAAAAAGCGTGAGAACGGGGTTCGCAAGTTCAAGCAGTATCAGTATGATAAATACGAGAAAATAGAATTTGACCTTAATACTATAGATAGTGCTCTGATCAAAAGCAAGCTTTTCAAAGGACTTGAATTTATGTTCGAGGATTTGGATACTTCCAGAATCACAGGGAAAACCTATTTGCCCATGTTCTTAAACGAAACCTTTTCCAAGGTATATGGGGATAATGTGCTAGATAGGGAAAAAGAAGATGTATTAGGAAATAAAAACTCTGGTTTTAGTGGAAATCAATCCATTACGGCATTTGTGGAGGACCTCTACTCCGATTACGATATTTACGATAATTACCTTAAGTTTTTCGATAAGAGCTTTACCAGCCCATTGTCCAAAACCGGGGTTGATGTATACAACTATGTATTGTCCGACAGTACATTTATAGATGACAAATGGTGCTATAACATTATTTATTACCCAAGACGAAAGAACGAACTTACCTTTAAAGGTGACTTTTGGGTCAACGATACCACCTTTGCTATCAAGAAAATCAACATGCAGGTCACTAAGAGTGCCAACATCAACTGGGTGAAGGAAATTTATATTGAACAGGATTTTGATGTGGTAAGTGATTCGGTCTTTTTGTTGAAACGGGACTACATGTTGAGTGATTTCAGTTTTTCCAAAAAAGAAGACTCCCGAGGAGTATATGGCAAGCGTACCACTGTTTTTGACAATTATATATTTGATAACCCTCGGTCCGAGGATTTTTACAAAGCGGTTGCAGATCCCTATGACCCAAGGGTATTTTCGCAGGACAGTGTTTTTTGGAAAAATGCCCGTTTGGAAAGTCTGAATGAAGATGAATCGGGAATCTTTGAATTGCTGGATACCTTAAAAACGGTTCCAAAGTTCAGGACGTATTACGACATCGTGAGTATTCTGGGATCAGGCTATGTGGAAATTGATAAGTGGAACATAGACATCGGTGATATATACAGCACTTTTGGCTATAACGATGCAGAAGGCATACGATTGCGGGCAGGTGCGCGGACCTATTTTGATCAGAACGATATGTGGCGCTTGGAAGGTTATATGGCCTATGGTTTTGATGATCGGAAATTCAAACATGGGTTTTCAGGCAAATTTTTGCTCGACCGTAAGAACCGGCTCATCATTTCGGGTGGAAATAGAAGGGATATAGAGCAGCTGGGCTTAAGTTTAACCAGTACAAATGATGTGATGGGGCGGAGCATTGCATCTTCTTCTCTGGTTACAGTTGGTTCCAATGATCGCTTGACGAACATTAACCTTTCCACGCTCAACGTGGAAATGGAGCCAGTAAAAAATTTCAAAATCAATGTTGGTGGCTCCTTCCGAACATTGAGTTCTGCATTGCCGGAAGCTTTCAGCCTAGATTATGTAGACTTGGCATCACCATCTGGGATCTCATCCGAAATAAAACAATTCGATATTAATACCACATTGATTTACACTCCAGGTAAACGTACCATTGGTTACGGTGTGGATCGATCAAACATCAACGATGACTACAGTACTTTGGTTTTAAAGTACACCAAAGGCGTGGATGGATTTTTGGAGAGTGATTTCGATTATGAGAAAATTCAGTTTTCGTACCAGCAGCCATGGCAAATAGGCGGATTTGGTAGGTTGACCAGTAGTGTGGAGTTGGGCAAAACATTCGGAACAGTGCCATTGGGTTTATTGAGTGTGATACCTGGTAATCAAACCTTGTTTTCGCTCTATAATGTATTTCCCAACTTGGATTTTTATGAATTCGTTACCGATACCTATGCCACGGTTCATTTGGAGCATAACTTTAATGGAAGGTTGTTTTCTAGAATTCCATTGCTGCGTAAACTCAACCTTAGGGAGATTGTCGGGCTTCGGGGAGCATGGGGGCAATTATCAGAAGAAAATATTGCACTGAGCGCCCCGACCAATATACCGTTGATGGCACCAGAGGACCAAGTGTATTGGGAATATTCCTTTGGCGTGGGCAACATATTTAAAATACTTCGGATAGACTTCAATTTTAGGGGGAACTACCTCCAAAATCCAGATGCAAGAGCATTTGGGATAACAGGAACCTTCGGATTTAATTTTTAATTAATACGAAACAGCCAATTTATGCGGCCTATTCCAGTTATACTGGTTATTTTTGCAGATATAAATATATCACTGACATGTCTAAAAAACCACGTATAACCTTTGATGTACTCGTAGAAATTCCCAAAGGTAGTAGAAACAAGTACGAATACGATTTTACACTCAACAAAATTCGATTTGACCGAACCTTATTTTCCTCGATGATGTATCCAGGTGATTATGGTTTCATACCTGAAACCTTGGCCTTGGATGGTGACCCCTTGGATGTATTGGTGCTTTGCACCGAGCCGACCTATCCTATGGTAGTAGTTGAGGTTAAGCCTGTTGGTGTTTTCCATATGACAGATGAGAAAGGTCCGGATGAAAAAATAATCTGTGTACCGGTTTCCGACCCCATTTGGAGCAAAAGAGACGATATCAGCGAATTGAACCCACATAGATTAAAAGAGATTGAGCACTTCTTCCAAGTTTATAAAGATCTAGAAGAGAAGAAAGTAGATACTGGAGGTTGGGGAGACGTGAATGAAGCTATTGAGATTTATCATGAGTGTGTAAAGCGCTATGAAAATAGCGACCACAAAAAGAAACGCACTTACACGATATAGATTTCCAATAATAACTTTGAAAAAATGCGCTTTTAATAATTAAAGGCGCATTTTTTTTATTACTTCGTATTTTACTACATTAGCTGGCATTAAAAAAAACTAAACAATCTAATCTATGGATTTAATCGTAAAATTTTTGCCCGTATTTGGTGTTCTGGGCCTTCTCTATGTATTCATCAAGAACGTATGGATTTCAAAACAAGAGGTCGGGGACGAAAAAATGGCAAGGATTGCCAAGAACATTGCGGATGGTGCAATGTCGTTCTTAAAAGCGGAATATAAAATATTAAGCATCTTCGTGGTGGCCGTTGCTGTACTATTGTTCTTTAAAGGTAGCAACGAAACAGGTTCCAATGGTATGGTGGCCGTTTCCTTTATAGTGGGCGCCATTTGTTCTGCCCTCGCTGGGTTCATTGGGATGAAAGTTGCCACAAAAGCCAACGTAAGAACTACCAATGCTGCAAGGACCTCATTGGGTAAAGCCCTGGAAGTTGCATTTGCAGGTGGGGCTGTGATGGGTCTTGGTGTTGTTGGTCTTGGTGTTTTGGGATTGAGTGGTCTCTTTATGATATATAGTGGCCAAGGTTGGGAAATTGCAGAAGTTCTTAACGTACTTTCTGGTTTTTCTCTTGGAGCATCGTCCATAGCGCTTTTTGCCCGTGTAGGTGGAGGTATTTATACGAAGGCCGCGGATGTTGGAGCCGATTTGGTAGGAAAAGTGGAAGCGGGTATTCCCGAAGATCACCCTTTAAATCCAGCAACAATTGCAGATAATGTGGGTGATAATGTTGGAGATGTAGCAGGAATGGGTGCCGACCTTTTTGAATCCTACGTGGGTTCCATAATCGGTACAATGGTATTGGGTGCGGTATTCGCGGGTATACCAGAATTTCAAGCAGCTTTTGATGGACTCGGAGCGGTATACTTGCCTCTCGCTTTGGCGGCCGTAGGTATTATCATGTCTATTATAGGAACATTTTTTGTTAGGGTAAAAGATGGTGGGAATCCACAAACGGCTCTAAATATTGGGGAGTTTGGATCAGCAGCGCTAATGCTGGTAGCCTCCTATTTTATAATAAATGCCATGTTACCGGAATCATGGGTAGAAGGAGGAAAGGAATACTCTGCAATGGGTGTTTTTTGGGCAACAATTGCAGGTTTGGTAGCTGGATTATTGGTTGGTAAGGTAACTGAATATTATACGGGTACCGGAACAAAACCTGTTAACTCCATTGTTCGTCAATCCGATACCGGTTCTGCGACCAACATTATTGCAGGACTGGGTGTGGGAATGATGTCCACGGCCATACCAATCATATTGATTGCTGCAGCGATTTTGGTGTCCCACTATTTTGCAGGCTTGTATGGAATTGCGATTGCTGCCGTAGGAATGTTGGCGAATACGGGAATTCAACTTGCGGTTGATGCCTATGGACCTATTTCGGATAATGCTGGAGGTATCGCTGAAATGGCTGAACTTCCGGGAGAAGTTCGAGATAGAACCGATAAATTGGATGCCGTAGGTAACACCACAGCAGCCATTGGGAAAGGTTTTGCCATTGCATCGGCGGCCTTGACTGCATTGGCACTTTTTGCGGCATTCATGAAGACCGCTGGTGTTAAATCAATAGACGTTTCCCAACCCGATATTATGGCGGGGCTATTAATTGGAGGAATGCTTCCATTTGTTTTCTCAGCCCTTTCCATGAATGCCGTAGGTAGAGCTGCCATGTCAATGATTGAGGAAGTTCGCCGTCAGTTTAAAGATATTCCTGAGTTAAAAGCTGCTTTGGAGGTTATGCGTAAGTATGATTCAGACCTTTCCAAAGCCAGTAAAGAAGATATGGATACTTTTGAAGCCGCTGATGGGAAAGCCGAATATCAAAAATGTGTGGAAATCTCTACGCAAGCATCCATTAAAGAAATGGTATTCCCAGGATTATTGGCCATTGCTGTTCCGGTAGCTGTTGGTTTTATTGGTGGTGCTGAGATGTTAGGAGGTCTTTTGGCTGGTGTGACCACCGCTGGAGTGCTTATGGCCATATTCCAATCCAATGCTGGTGGTGCATGGGACAATGCCAAAAAAACCATTGAAAGTGAAGGTCGTAAAGGTACTGATGCCCATAAAGCAGCAGTTGTAGGTGATACCGTTGGTGATCCTTTTAAGGATACTTCAGGACCTTCCTTGAATATTCTACTAAAATTGATGTCGGTTGTTGCTTTGGTAATTGCACCTAGTTTGGTTAGTCTCGCTCCAGCAGATGAAGTGGGAATGATCAAAGAGGATGGTACCATGATTACTATCACCGAAGAGGGGATGAAAGAAACCAAAGCCGTTGAAAAACAAATTCGGATGGAGGTGAGCAATACAGAGGATGGAGCTTACAAAGCGATTGTTACCACCAGTACCAATATCAACGGAGAGGTTGTGGAGGAAACTAAAGAGTTTACTGCCGATACCAAAGAAGAATTGGAAAAGAAGATACAAGAATACAAGAGTGCTGAGGCAAAGAATTAGCTCTCGCTTTAAGGCAAAGCTGGAAAAACCACGCCATCGGCGTGGTTTTTTTATTTCTATTCTGGATAGAATGTCGTATCGAACGCAGTTGAGATATGTACTTAGTTCAATTTAAAAGTAATCGGAATGGAATAGGGGACCTTGACAGGGGTACCTCGTTGTTTTCCTGGTATAAGTTTCGGCAGTTTTGAAATAATTCGAGCGGCTTCCTTTTCTAGGCTCTCGTGAGGACCTCTAAGCATTACATTGCCAATACTTCCATCTTTCTGAACAGTAAAAATAACACTTACTCTTCCTTGAAGCCCCATTTCCTGTGCAACTTCTGGGTATCGGAAATTTTTACGGATGTGATGTAGCATCTGTTCTTGAAAACATGCTCTTTTATCCTTTTCAGTCTTTTCGTTTTCACAACCTGGGAATACAGGAGCGTTTTCAATGAGTATAAAAGGAATTTCATCCGGAATATCTTCTTCGGCAACATCAATACTTTCAATAGGTACAATTTCGGTATCTTGGTCAGGTTCGGAAGATTCAATCACTGTTTCTTCTATATCCTTTTCATCTTCCACAATATCTATTACAGGAGGAGTTTTGATTATTGGCTTTGGCGGATCTGGTAATTTTTGAAAGGTTATTGGTGGCTCCTCTTCCAATAATAGATTAGGATCCAATTGGCCTGTTTCCCAATCCGAAGTAGGATAGTAGCTTTTCCATTCCAACGCCAAATAAGCCATGAGCAATACCAAGGTCATTCCTACAAAAAAGTAGAGTAGGCTATTCCGCTTCACATCTAGTTGTGGATTCTTTTTTGGTTCCATAATTTTCAAGTTTTTTCACCTTAACAAAGGTGTAGTTAATAGTAGTGGGTTAATCCCAACTCTAAACTACCTTGAAAAAGCCCTGAAGTAAACTGCCAATGAGTGAAAGGCCAGTTTGAGTGAGGGAAATGGAAATTAAGGTTCAATGTGTTGAACCTGAAAGCAATATTCTATAAAACTTAAAGAAAAAAGATTGATTTTTTGATAGGGATTATTCGAATAACCCGTGAATTTCACCATCAATACGATTGATGACCTCGCCCAAATCCTCTGGGTTATCCACAAAATCCAAGTTGTCCACGTCAAAAATGAGCAGCTTGCCCTTTTCGTAGGTATTTACCCAAGCTTCGTAGCGTTCGTTCAAACGGCTGAGGTAATCAATGGAAATGGAGTTTTCGTAATCGCGGCCGCGTTTATGGATTTGGTTCACCAAATTGGGAATGGTACTGCGCAGATAAATCAATAGATCTGGAGGTTGTACCAAGCTCTCCATCAATTCAAAAAGACCTTTGTAGTTTTCAAAATCACGATTGGTCATCAACCCCATCGCATGGAGATTAGGTGCAAAAATGTGAGCGTCCTCGTAAATGGTTCGATCTTGGATCACACTCTTACCACTTTCCCTGATTTTTAAAATTTGACGGTACCTGCTGTTCAAGAAGTAAATCTGAAGATTAAAGCTCCAACGCTCCATCTGGGTATAAAAATCATCTAGATAGGGGTTATCCACCACATCCTCAAAATGGGCTTCCCATTTATAATGTTTTGCAAGTAAGTTTGTTAGGGTTGTTTTTCCAGCGCCAATATTTCCTGCTACAGCAATATGCATGGGATGTCAGTGTTTTTTAAGTTGGTGTATGGTAACTAGAGAATTTCTAATCGTCGCAATATACAAAGTATATCCTCTTGAAGAAAAAAAACTGGTCTAAATGCCTCTTCCTATATTGCCGGCCAACAAAGTTTTATAATATGTTCCAAATACGTACTTTTGCGCTTCGAAACGAGGAAAGATTTGACTGATTGCAACCTCATGTTCTGAATTTGTTTTCAGGATTAAAAAATGCTAAAGCAGTTCTTGCCGTCTTTTGCCGGCATCTCTTCAATAAGGGCTAGAACTTCTTTTGAGCTTTCTGTCAAATCTTCATTTAAAGAAAAGAAATGGCGTATTTGTTTACATCAGAATCCGTTAGTGAGGGACATCCAGATAAGATTGCGGATCAGATAAGTGATGCATTGTTGGATAATTTTTTAGCTTTTGACCCCGAGAGCAAAGTGGCCTGCGAAACTTTGGTGACCACGGGTCAGGTAGTATTGGCCGGAGAGGTGAAAAGCCATACCTACGTTGATTTGCAGAGCATTGCTAGAGAAGTCATCAATAAAATTGGCTATACCAAAGGTGAATATAAATTTAGTGGAGATTCCTGTGGAGTAATCTCTTTGATTCACGAACAATCACAGGATATCAACCAAGGTGTTGACCGTGGTACAAAGGAAGAACAAGGTGCGGGCGATCAGGGCATGATGTTCGGTTATGCAACCACAGAGACCAATAATTATATGCCCTTGGCACTGGATATTTCCCATAAGGTTTTGGAGGTACTGGCCGATTTGCGGAGAGAGGGAACGCGAATTCCATATTTGCGCCCCGATGCAAAGGCACAGGTTACGATTGAGTATTCCGATGACAATGTTCCGCAGCGAATCGACACCATTGTGGTTTCCACCCAACATGATGAATTTGACTCCGATCAGGCGATGTTGGCGAAGATCAAGGACGATATCATCAATATTTTGATTCCAGAAGTGAAGAAGTTGTTGCCTGAGAGCATTCAAAAACTCTTTACGGATAATATTAAATATCACATCAACCCTACTGGAAAGTTCGTAATCGGTGGTCCGCATGGTGATGCTGGTCTAACCGGAAGAAAAATCGTTGTGGATACCTACGGAGGAAAAGGCGCCCATGGGGGAGGAGCTTTTAGTGGTAAAGACCCAAGTAAGGTGGATCGAAGTGCGGCCTATGCTGCTCGCCATATGGCCAAAAACTTGGTGGCGGCTGGAATTGCAGGTGAGATTTTGGTGCAGGTAAGCTATGCCATCGGGGTAGTAGAGCCAACATCTATTTTTGTGGATACCTATAATTCCTCCAATGTAAATATGACAGATGGGGAAATCGCTAAAAAAGCCTCAGAACTCTTCGATATGCGACCATTTGCCATTGAGGAACGCCTTAAACTTCGTAACCCTATCTATTTGGAAACGGCGGCTTATGGCCATTTGGGTAAAGAACCTAGAACCATGACCAAGGTTTTTGAGTCTCCCTACAACGGAAGGATAGAAAAAGAAGTGGAACTTTTCACTTGGGAAAAATTGGATATGGTAGATCAGGTGAAAGAAGCTTTTGGCCTTTAATATATCAGTATTAATGAAATGTAAAAGGAGCTTTAGGGCTCCTTTTTTTATTGGTATACTATTGTGAACTTTAGTAGCTTTAGCGTATCAAAAAAGAGTAAAAAATGAGAAGTTCAGTTAGAATCCTACTGTTGAGTGTTTTAATGTTTACAGTAACAGTCAGTTGTAAAAAAACAGTCAAGACCGAAATAAAGGAAGTCGACACTTATGTGGCCGATAATTACACAAAAAAGGAAGTTGACATTGAAATGAGGGATGGGATAAAACTGCATACAACCATATACTCGCCCAAGGATACTTCCAAGGAGTATCCGATTATCATGCAACGTACACCATATAGTTCCAGACCTTATGGAGAGGAGAATTTTAGAACCAGGATCGGTCCCAACGAGCATTTGATGAAGGAAGGGAATATCATTGTTTACCAAGATGTAAGGGGAAGATGGCTCAGTGAAGGCAATTATGTGAATATGCGTGCCTACATTCCAAATAAAACCTCAAATGATCAAGTGGATGAAAGTTCGGATACCTACGATACCATTGAATGGTTGGTGAACAATGTGGAAAATAACAATGGAAATGTTGGAGTCTGGGGAATATCATACCCCGGGTATTATGCTACCTATGCAACTGTTGATGCGCACCCAGCGTTGAAAGCAGCTTCACCACAAGCTTGTATTGGGGATTTCTTTTTTGATGATTTTCACCATAATGGGGCCTATTTGTTGAGTTATTTCAGGGCAACTTCACTTTTTGGAACCCCACGACCCAATGGAGACGCACCTATTGATACGGCATGGTATGTTTTGCCAAATCTACCGACCGAGGATCAATATCAATTCTTTTTGGATGCAGGGCCACTTGAAAATTTGGATTACTTCTTCGAATACGAAACTGCGGATACACCTACCATGCGTCCTGAAGGTGTTACTGATGATTATTTTTGGAATGAGTTGAAAGAACATCCAAATTATGATGCCATGTGGCAGAGTAGAGGACTCATTCAGCATTTGAAGAATGTTAAAAGTAGCGTGGCCACCATGATCGTTGGAGGCTGGTTTGATGCGGAGGACCTCTATGGACCTTTGGAGACATACAAGAATATTGAAAAGTACAATGACGGAAATTATAATACTATGGTGTTCGGACCATGGGATCACGGAGCTTGGGCAAGGACAAAACAACGAAATACAGTGGGCAACTACTATTTTGGGGATTCTATTTCCTTGTTTTTCCAGAAAGATATCGAGACCAAATTCTTCAATCATTTCCTAAAAGGAGATGGCGATATGGACTCTGGTTTGCCAGAAGCTTATGTGTTCGACACAGGGAAAAAGGAATGGAAGCGCTACGATACTTGGCCACCAGAAAATGCTGCGAAGCAGACCATGTACTTATCCGAGGATCAAGAGTTGACTTCCAAACAAAAAGGAACTGAAGGGATTCAGTTCATCAGCAATGTGAAAAAGCCTGTTCCCTATTCCGAAGATGTGAAAACTGTTTTTACCCCAAGAAAATATATGACGGACGATCAACGTTTTGCTGCAAGGCGTTCCGATGTTTTGGTGTTTGAAACGGATGTGATGGAGGAAGACCTGACCTTGGCAGGGGACATTATGGCTAGATTAAAAGTGGCCACCACGGGTACAGCTGCCGATTGGATCGTAAAAGTAATTGATGTGCACCCAGCGGATGCGGAGACTAACGAAGAAATGCAGGACCACCTTAAAATGAGCAATTACCATTTGATGGTACGTAGTGAAGTGCTTCGTGGTCGATTCAGGAATAGCTTTTCCGACCCTGAACCGTTCACGCCCAACCAAAAGACCGATGTGAACATTAAACTTCAGGATGTATTCCACACCGTTAAAAAAGGGCATAAATTACAGATACAGGTACAGAGTACGTGGTTCCCACTTATCGATTTGAATCCACAGACCTATGTGGACAATATCTTTAAGGCGGATGAATCCGATTTCAAAACACAGACACATACTGTTTTTACCGACTCGAATATTGAGTTTACGGTATTGAAATAAAAATATAGGAATTCGTGGGGCAAACCAGATTGATGAAAATTTTCCAAAAGATTAGGAAAATCAATCTTTCCATCAGTATATTTGTCCCACGAAGTTCAAACATGTATTGTTAGTTATCAAGAAAGGTGGAGGGAATAGACCCGTTGAAGCCTTAGCAACCCTTGACACTTGTCAAGAAGGTGCTACATTCTATCCCATTTAGGGAATAGATAACATCACAGGTAGTTTCTGCCCCTTCTTTCTTATAACCTTTACTATTTATTAATTTTTTGACCCTTTAAGGGGTCTATAGTTGTTTATATGGATTTAAGGCATTTGGCCATATCAGATTTTAAAACGTTGAGCGGGTCCGTTCAGGACTTGGAATTGTCGTATCAAGTTTTTGGGAAACCGTTGCATTCGGCGCCCATTATCTTGGTGAACCATGCGCTCACCGGTAACTCCAATGTTGCAGGAAAAGATGGATGGTGGTCCGATTTGATTGGTGATGGAAAATGTATCGATACCGAGAAGTACACGATTTTATCCTTTAATATTCCAGGGAACGGTTTTGATGGATTTATCATTGAAAACTATAAGGATTTTGTGGCAGGGGATATTGCTAGAATATTTCTCTGGGGATTGGAGCAATTGAAAATTGATAAACTGTTCGCCATTATCGGTGGTTCTTTGGGAGGTGGCATTGCTTGGGAAATGACGGCCATCAACCCAAATATTACGGAACATTTGATTCCCGTGGCATCCGATTGGAAATCCACAGATTGGTTGATTGCCAACTGTCAGATTCAAGAGCAGTTTTTGGTCAATTCCAAACAGCCCGTGCACGATGCGCGTATGCATGCGATGCTTTGCTATAGAACTCCCGAATCATTTAAGGAGAGATTTAAAAGAAGTACGAACGAAGAGCTACAGGTTTTTAATGTGGAGTCTTGGTTGATGCACCATGGTAAAAAATTACAGGAGCGTTTTCAGCTATCCGCCTATAAATTGATGAACCAACTGCTTAAATCCATTGACATTACTCGAAATGGGGAGGAGGCCTTCAGAGCATTACAGGAAAGCGATACCAAGATTCATATCATCGGGGTGAATTCCGATTTGTTCTTCACCGCCGAAGAGAATAAGGAAACGTTTAAAAGATTGGCTCAGGCCAATACCAATGTTACTTATGGTGAGGTGCAATCGGTACACGGGCACGATGCCTTTTTAATGGAGTTTGAACAGCTGGAAAAATTGTTGGAGACTGTTTTCCAAAAGAATACCGAACGCATCAAAATTTTGAAGTTTGGCGGAAAGTCTTTGGCCAATGGCGAAGGAATCAATAGAGTATTGGAAATCATCCGCAAAAGACATGAAGGGGAAGAGCACTTCGCAGTAGTGGTTTCTGCTCGAGGCAAGGCTACCGACCAATTGGAAAATTTGTTGGAAAAGGCAGCCAAGGGAGCTGACTTTAAGTCTGATTTGAAAAAGTTTGCCGACTATCAGAAAAACAACCTTGAAGATGTGGGCATAGATGAAGAACTGGCCACTATTGAAAAAATATTGAGCGGAGTTTCCTTAACAGGGGATTACAGCCTTAAAACAAAAGATGAAATTTTATCTTTTGGTGAATTGTTGTCTGCTAAATATATTACAGCTTCTCTCAATGCATCTGGAGTAAAAGCAAAGCTTTTGGATTCTAGAGAGTTGATCGTTACGGATGACAATTACAGTAATGCCGAGGTGGATCAAAGCGCATCCAAGGAAAATGTGCTTCGTCAATTCCATGAATTGGAAAGTGATACCATTCCTGTGATAACCGGGTTTATTGGTTCTAACCGAGATGGTGCAACGACCACATTGGGTAGAAACGGAAGTAACTATTCCGCTGCTTTGTTGGCCAACTTTTTAGATGCTGGCGAACTGATCAATTACACACACGTGGACGGTATTTTTACGGCTAATCCGGATTTGGTAAAGGAAGCCAAAGTAATAGATGTGATATCGTATAGTGAGGCCAACGAGTTGGCCAACTTTGGAGCAAATATTCTGCATGCGAAGACTATAATCCCATTGATCGAGAAAAACATTCCGTTACGCATCTGTAATACTTTCAACGATGATAATGAGGGTACTTTGATTGGCCCAAAAACCGATAATGGAGGCATCAAGTCATTGTCCGTGCTGGACAATATGGCCCTAATCAATTTAGAGGGTAGGGGGTTGCTCGGTAAAGTTGGGGTTGACATGAGGATTTTTAGGGCACTTGGTCAAAATGGTATTAGCGTAGGTATTGTTTCCCAAGGGTCATCCGAAAGAGGTATTGGTTTGGTTGTGGATGAATCCAAAGCGGATAAGGCAAAAAAAGTACTCGACCAAGAATTCGAGACCGATTACTCATCGCAGGATATTAACCAAATTACTGTGGTTAAAGATGTGTCGGTCATATCCATTGTGGGAATGGACTTGAGCAGCTTTCATAAACCATTCAATGCTTTAGCCAAGAACCAGATTATTCCATTGCTCTTTAATAATACGGTTACAGGTAAGAATGTGAGTATGGTAGTGAAGAAATCCGATTTGCACAAGGCCATCAATGTGATTCACGGACAGATTTTCGGTATTGCCAAGAAAATCAATCTGGCTTTATTTGGACATGGAAACGTGGGGGGTACCTTAATCAGTCAGATTTTGGATTCGGAAAAGAGTATTGAAGAGCGAAAAAGTATTGACCTAAAGGTTTTTGCTGTTGCAAATTCAAGAAAAGTGCTTTTGGATGCTTCGGGAGTTGGTGCTGATTGGAAAGAACGTTTGGAAAAAGAGGGGCAACCCTATCAAATTGAAGATATAACGGCATTTGCCAAACAACATCATTTAGAAAACTTGATTGCGGTGGACAATACGGCGAGCAAAACATTTGTAGAGCAATACGAACCACTTATTGAGCATGGTTTTGATTTGGTCTCATCAAACAAAATTGCAAACACCCTCAGTTTTGAAAAGTATAAATCGGTGAGAAGGTGTTTGGATAAAAATCAAAAGCAATACCTCTACGAAACTAATGTCGGAGCGGGTCTGCCACTTATCGATACTATCAAATTGTTGCACCTCTCAGGGGAGAACATTACCCGAATCAAAGGGGTGTTCTCTGGGTCTTTGAGTTATATTTTCAATACCTTTTCAGAGAAAGATGTTTCTTTTTCAGAAATTGTAAGGGAAGCTATGGGGAGTGGGTTCACTGAACCCGACCCAAGGGAAGATTTGTCTGGGAATGATGTGGGAAGGAAATTGTTGATTCTGGCAAGGGAACTAGACCTGCAAAATGAGTTTTCAGATATTGATGTGCAAAACCTGATTCCTGAGGAGCTTCAAACCTTGGATTTTGAAAAGTTCATGGAGCGTATTGGGGAGATGGATGAAATTTATAAAGAAATCAAGGAGAATCAAGAAGCAGGTCACGTACTGCGTTACGTTGGTGATTTACATGGGGATTTGCAGCAAGACAAAGGCGTCTTGGATGTAAAATTGATCTCCGTGCCCAAGGAAAGTGCTTTGGGACAGGTAAAAGGTTCCGATTCCATTATCGAAATTTATACAGAATCCTACGGAGAGCATCCTTTGGTAATTCAAGGAGCTGGTGCAGGAGCCGCTGTAACGGCAAGAGGAGTATTTGGTGACATTTTAAGAATAGCAGAAAAGATATGAGCAAGCAAGGCAAGAAATTCGAGACACAGGCAATAAGAACGCAAATGGAGCGCAGTCAAAACTTGGAGCATTCCAGCCCCATTTATATGACATCAAGCTTTGTTTTTGAGGATGCAGAGGATATGCGCGCTTCTTTTGCAGAAGAAAAGCAACGGAATATTTATTCCAGATATTCCAATCCCAATTCTAACGAACTCATTGAAAAAGTTTGCAAGATGGAAGGTGCTGAGAATGGTTTTGCCTATGCCTCAGGAATGGCCGCAGTTTTTTCCACCTTGGCCGCCTTATTGGATGCTGGCGACCATGTGATATCGTCCAAAAGTATTTTTGGGTCTACACATACCTTGTTCACGCAGTTTTTCCCAAAATGGAACATTGGTACCAGCTATTTTGATGCCAATGATTTATCAACGATTGAAGGGTTGATTCAACCGAACACAAAAATACTTTATGCTGAAACGCCCACCAACCCAGGGGTAGATGTATTGGATTTGGAAGTGTTGGGAAAAATTGCCAAAAAGCACGACCTCATTTTTATAATAGACAATTGTTTTGCAACCCCCTACTTGCAACAGCCTATAAAATTTGGTGCTGATTTAGTGATTCACTCAGGTACAAAGTTAATGGATGGACAAGGTCGGGTACTGGCAGGAATCACGGTGGGTAGTGGTGATTTGATGGACAAGGTATACCGTTTTTCTCGAATAACAGGACCAGCATTGTCGCCCTTCAACGCATGGGTTTTGTCCAGAAGTTTGGAAACCTTGGCCATTCGAGTGGATAGGCATTGTGAGAATGCATTGAAGTTAGCGACATATCTAGAGGGTCACGATAAAATTGAATGGGTGAAATATCCGTTCTTGAAATCGCACCCAAAACATGAAATCGCCAAGAAACAGATGAAAGCAGGGGGCTGTGTAGTAGCGTTTGAGGTAAAGGGAGGTCTTGAGGCAGGCAGGGAATTCTTTGATAGCATTCAACTATTGTCTTTATCCGCCAATTTAGGGGATGCTAGGAGTATTGTAACCCATCCTGCATCCACTACACACAGCAAGCTGACAACTGAAGAGCGTGAAGCTGTTGGCATTTCTGATGGTATGGTTCGGGTATCAGTTGGCTTAGAGCATATCGACGACATTATCGCCGATATAGAGCAGGCGTTGGGATAATGTTTCTCTCATCTGGTTTTGAGGGGTAGATTGTTAATTTTCCCTATATTCGTGTGATGCTCTCGAAGAAGACAAAATACGGTTTAAAGGCACTGACATTTCTTGCTAAAGTAAAGGATAGGGAACCCATCCAAATTGCGGAAATAGCCAAACATGAGAATATTTCCCAAAAATTTTTGGAAAGTATTTTACTTACCCTCCGAAGGAATGGATTTTTGGGGTCCAAAAAAGGAAAAGGTGGGGGATATTACCTGATTAAGGAACCCGAGGATATTCTTATGACTACCGTAATGAGAGTTTTGGAAGGACCTATTGCCATGGTGCCCTGCGTTAGCTTAAATTTCTACGAAAAGTGTGACGACTGTCCAGATGAAGAAGGGTGTTCCGTTCATAAATTGATGCTTCAGGTAAGAGACAGTGCCCTGGAAGTATATCGAAACAACACCCTTGCCGACCTACTGTAAATGTCTTGAAATTAAAGTACATTCAGTTAGATTCTTTTAAAATCAACCCCCATTTATAGATAATCTACTAAAACTATAGGGTAAAAGTAATTTTAAGGACTGTTTTACTTTTTCTTTTAAAAATAAATTTTACTTTTGAAAACTCTAGTAAAACTATAGACTTTATATTTTATGGCTCTCGATATAGATTTGGATTATTACAACAAGCAATTTAGGGGTATACCACCTGAAGAAATTATCAGTTGGGCTCTTCAATTGTCGAATAACAGAATTGTAACCACAAGCTTTGGGAAATACTCTGCCGTATTGCTCAATACATTTAGTATGGAAGACCCTGATATTAATGTAGTTTGGTGCGATACAGGTTATAACTTACCTGAAACCTACGAGCATGCTTCTTATCTAACTTCATTGCTCAAACTTAATCTAAACACTTACGTTCCTAAAGAAACAAAGGCATTTACAGAGCATCGTTTGGGATTTCCTTCGGTGGACCAGCCAGAACATGCAGAATTTTCTGAGATTGTAAAGCTTGAACCTTTCCGAAGAGCTTTGGCAGATTTTAAACCAGATATTTGGTTTTCCAACATAAGAATACGTCAGACGGAATTAAGAAGTTCAAAGGATATTTTGAGTTATAGTAAAGATGGAATTCTTAAAATCAGCCCTTTTTATTATTGGACGGATGAGGATTTGGATGGCTATTTAGAAACACATAATTTACCAAAGAATAGCACATATTTTGATCCAGTAAAAGCGCTGGAAAGCAGAGAGTGCGGTATTCACCTTCAATAGATAGATGACGTAGATATATAAATCATTTAATATGATTCGTTTTTATTATTAGTATATAAAAACGATAGGAAAAATAGATTATGCAAAGCTTTAGAACAGAAATAGAAAACCCGGTTGTAGAAAAGGACATCATTGAATTGGAGAAAAAAATTCGCCAGTTCAAAGGAGGTAATATAGATGAGGAAAAGTTCCGAAGTCTACGATTGGCACGTGGTGTTTACGGACAGCGTCAGCAGGGTGTGCAGATGATTCGTATTAAGTTGCCTTATGGAAAGGTAACTTCCAATCAGTTGCTTAGAATTGCTGATGTTTCCGATGAATATTCCAGGGGACGGTTGCATATCACCACACGTCAGGATATCCAGATTCATTATGTTGATTTGGAGCTTACACCTGAATTGTGGGCGCAACTCGAAAAGGACCAGGTAACGCTTCGTGAGGCCTGTGGAAATACTGTTCGTAATGTAACCGCAAGTGAAACGGCTGGAATCGATGTAGATGAACCATTTGATGTTTCTCCCTATGCCCAAGCGGTTTTCGAATATTTTCTGCGAAATCCCATTGGACAGGAAATGGGAAGAAAGTTCAAGGTTTCTTTCTCTTCTAGTGATGCCGATACGGGGCTTTCCTATATGCATGATCTTGGGTTTATCGCCAAGGAAAAAGATGGTGAAAGAGGTTTTAAAGTGATGTTGGCTGGTGGTTTGGGTTCACAACCACGCCATGCCGATGAGCTTTATAGCTTCTTGCCTACTGATAAAATTATTCCATTGATGGAAGGTGTAATCCGTGTGTTCGATAGATACGGAGAGCGTAAGAGTAGGGCCAAAGCCAGAATGAAATTTTTGCTGAAGGATATTGGATTAGATGGATTTAAACAATTGTTGGAAGAAGAACAAACAGCTATTCCACACCAAACCTATCCTATCAATTTCGAAGACTACCCTGAAGTCAAAGTTGCTGAGGTTGAGACGCCAGAAGTTTCAATCGAAGACCAAGAAGCTTTTGAACAATGGAAGTCGACCAATCTGGTTCCTCAAAAACAAGAAGGCTATGTGGCCATCGGTATTAAAGTGCTTTTGGGTGACTTTTATACAGATAAAGCCCGTGAACTTGCCAAATTGGTACAAGATTATGCCGCAGGTGAGATTCGTTTGTCACTGAGACAAAACATATTGATACCCTATGTTAAGGAGGAACTGGTTCCTTTCTTTTATCAGGAACTCAAAAAACTGGGTTTTGCAGAAGCGGGCTATAACAAGGCTTTGGACATCACCGCTTGTCCAGGAACTGATACTTGTAACCTTGGTATTGCCAGTAGTACGGGAATTGCAGATGAGTTGGAAAAGGTTATCAAAGCAGAATATCCACAGTACATCAAGAATCCGGATGTGGTCATAAAAATCAGTGGTTGTATGAATGCCTGTGGACAGCATAATATGGCTCATATCGGATTCCAAGGAATGTCCGTAAGAACCAAGGACAAATTGGTGGCACCCGCCCTTCAAGTATTGTTGGGAGGCGGAAACTATGGCGACGGACGAGCAAGATTTGCAGATAAAGTGGCAAAAATTCCAAGTAAAAGAGGTCCACAAGCATTGCGCCTTATTTTGGACGATTTTGAAGCCAATGGAAATGGTGCATCCTTTACCGATTATTATGAGAAAAAAGGGCAACATTATTTCTACGACTTCCTTAAACCTTTGACCGACGTTGACAATCTAACCCAGGAAGATTTTATCGATTGGGGAAATGAAGAAAAGTATAAAAAAGAGATAGGTATCGGGGAATGTGCTGGAGTTATTGTTGATTTAGTGGCCACATTGTTCTTTGAAAGTCAAGAGAAAATAGAAAATGCTGAGGAGGCCATCAAGGAAGAAAAATGGGCGGCAAGTATCTATTATTCCTATCAATCCATTGTGAACTCCGCCAAAGCATTATTGACAGCGGAAAAAGTGAAGACCAATACCCATGCAAGCATCATAAAGGATTTTGATAAGCTGTATGTGGAAGAAGGAAAAATAGCCTTTGAGGGCGGGTTTGGTGAAGTAGCCCTTCAATTGAATAAGAACGAACCATCCGAAGCTTTTGCAAAAAGCTACTTGGAAGATGCCAAAACTGTTTTGGAGAAGTTGGAAACGTTCAGAAAGTTAGAGTTGGAACATGCGTAGAGGAATGTTGACAGTTGTGGGTGCAGGCCCTGGCGATGTGGATTTGATAACCTTGAAAGGAATCAAGGCCCTACAAACTGCTGATGTTGTTTTGTATGATGCTTTAGTGGCTACAGAGCTATTGGAGTACGCCGAACAAGCTGAGAAAATATTTGTGGGAAAACGTAAAGGCTGCTATGCCTATCAACAAGAACAAATCAACGATTTGATTGTTGAGCGCGCCACACGAGGATTACAGGTGGTAAGATTAAAGGGAGGAGATCCCTTTGTATTTGGAAGAGGAGCGGAAGAAATGGAACATGCTGCAGCATATGGAGTGGAAGTGGCCGTAGTGCCGGGAATTTCATCTTCGGTATCCGTACCGGCATCACAAAACATTCCGGTTACCAAAAGAGGTGCAGCCGAAAGTTTCTGGGTGATTACTGGAACAACCAAGGAACACAAGCTTTCAACCGATGTGGCATTGGCCGCAAAATCCAAAGCAACGGTAATCATACTTATGGGGATGTCCAAGCTTGGGGAAATCATGGAACTTTTCAAAAAAGAAGGAAAAGAAAATACACCGGTGGCCATTATTCAAAATGGCACGACCGATTACGAAAAGATTGGAGTTAGCACTGTTGCTTCTATTGAGGACAAGGCAAGGGAGCAGCAGTTATCCAATCCTGCCATAATAATCATAGGCGAGGTGGTGAACCATCGTCAACAACTCTTGGATGTTCAAAAGGAATATCAAAATCAGGGAAAAGAATTGCTAGAGAAAGTTTAATCAAAAATGTCAGCTCGAGCGCAGTCGAGAGCAATTAAAAGGAGAATTATGATAAAAACAGACATCATTATAATCGGAGCAGGTCCAACAGGATTGTTCACCGTTTTTGAAGCGGGATTACTCAAACTCAAGTGTCATTTAATTGATGCTTTGCCACAGCCTGGAGGACAATGTTCAGAAATATATCCAAAGAAACCTATTTACGATATTCCCGCCTACCCAGAAATTTTGGCCGGTACTTTGGTTGATAACCTTATGGAACAGATAAAGCCATTTGAACCAGGATTCACCTTGGGTGAGCGAGCTGAAACCTTGGACAAACAAGAAGACGGTTCTTATATCGTAACTACGAATAAAGGAACCAAGCACCATGCTCCTGTAGTGGTTATTGCAGGCGGATTGGGGTCTTTTGAACCTAGAAAACCATTGATTCCAAATATTGGACTCTTTGAAAGCAAAGGGGTGGAATATATGATCAAAGATCCTGAGCAATTTAGGGATAAAAAAGTGGTGATTTCCGGTGGTGGTGACTCTGCATTGGATTGGGCCATATTCTTGGCCGATGTGGCCTCCGAAGTTTCCTTGGTGCACCGAAGAAATGAATTCCGTGGTGCACTGGACTCTGTGGAAAAAGCTCGTGAACTTGCCAAATTGGGTAAGATTCAATTGTACACCAAAGCCGAGGTAAAGGAAATCCATGGAAAGGAAGACTTGCATGCGGTTGTTATCAAGTACAATGATGAAGAGAAGGAGCAAACCTATGTGGAGACCGATTACTTTATTCCTTTGTTCGGACTATCCCCAAAATTAGGTCCCTTGGGCAACTGGGGCTTGGAAATTGAGAAAAACGCCATCAAAGTTAACAATGCCAAGGATTATCAGACCAATCTTCCAGGGGTGTTTGCTATCGGTGATGTCAATACCTATCCAGGTAAACTTAAGTTGATTCTATCCGGATTCCACGAAGCGGCTGTGATGTGCCAATATGCCTACCAGATTATAAATCCAGATAAGCGATTTGTAATGAAATACACCACCGTAGGAGGAGTGCAAGGATTTGATGGCTCCAAAAAAGAAGCCAAAAAAGAAGTGGTGCAAAGTATTAATTAGTTAAATTAGTTTTTAGTAGAGAAAGGACCTTTCGAAAGCAATTTTGGAAGGTTTTTTTGCTTTTCACTAAGGAGTGCCGTTTCTTTGCAGTTCAGTTCATTAATAAGTTGAAAGTGTTATCAAGAAAGGTGGAGGGATTGGACCCTGTGAAGCCTTAGCAACCCTCGACTTCGAGA
>NZ_CAMYIC010000055.1 GCF_947258355.1 uncultured Allomuricauda sp. | reverse complement strand
CAATAAAACCGTAAATTGGATCGTTGAAAACATTAAGCTTATTGGTTTTTACCAAGAGTTTTTGTTTTAATTCCCACAAAGATAACTACTATATGAACAAGATAACAATTCTTTGGGTCGATGATGAAATAGACTTGCTAAAACCTCACATATTATTTCTAAAAAGTAAGGGCTACGATGTTGTTACCAGCCAAAGCGGCCAAGACGCCATAGAAGAGATCAAGGAAACTTTTTTTGACATTGTTTTTTTGGATGAAAACATGCCTGGGCTTTCTGGATTGGAAACGCTGACCGAAATAAAAAAATATGATGGTTCCATTCCAGTAGTGATGATTACCAAAAGTGAGGAGGAATACATCATGGATGAGGCCATTGGTTCCAAAATTGCCGATTATCTCATAAAACCTGTAAATCCGAACCAAATATTACTCTCTTTAAAAAAGAGTTTGGACAACTCCCGATTGGTCTCTGAGAAGACCACAGCCAATTATCAGCAAGAGTTTCGGAAAATAGCCATGGACCTTTCCATGGTGAATACTTACGAAGAGTGGGCTGACCTCTACAAGAAATTGATTTACTGGGAACTGGAATTGGAACAAATCGAGGATTCTGGAATGTTCGAGATACTGGAATCCCAAAAAGTGGAAGCCAATTCACAGTTTGGAAAGTTTGTGGACAAAAACTATACATCTTGGTTCAAAGGTGGCGACGCCCCCGTAATGTCCCACACACTGTTCAAAAATAAAATCCAGCCCGAACTGGAAGGGAACAAAACCCTTTTGGTGGTTATCGATAATTTACGGTATGATCAATGGCTGGCCTTTGAGAAAACGCTGTCCGCACACTATAAAAAGAAGCAGGAGTGCGCCTACTTCAGTATTTTGCCAACCGCCACACAATATGCCCGTAACGCACTCTTTTCTGGTCTGATGCCTGCCGAAATGGAAAAACGCTATCCAGATTGGTGGAAAAACGACACTGATGAGGGTGGCAAAAATCTCTATGAATCCGAATTTTTAGGAGAGCAATTAAAACGATTGGGATTGGACCTAAACTGGGAATACCATAAAATAATCAACCTTAAGCAAGGGAAACAATTGGCCTCGAATTTTAAATCCCAAAAGGAAAACGACCTTACAGTGGTGGTCTATAATTTTGTGGACATGCTTTCCCACTCCAAAACAGAAATGGAGGTCGTAAAGGAACTTGCTTCGAATGACAAGGCTTATCGCTCCCTTACCCTAAGCTGGTTTAAAAATTCCCCTTTGCTGGAAATCATTCAACAAGCACAAGACTTGGGAATGAAACTCATTCTTACCACCGATCATGGAACCATTAATGTAAAGCAACCTTCCAAGGTAATAGGCGATAGGGAAACAAGTTTGAACTTAAGATACAAGACCGGCAGGAGTCTAACGTATCAAGATAAAGATGTGTTGGCCACCAAAAATCCGCAGGAGATTCATTTACCCAACATTAATTTGAGTAGTAGTTTTATTTTTGCCAAGAACGACCTCTTTTTTGCTTACCCGAACAATTATAACCACTATGTAAGCTATTATAGAAACACATACCAGCACGGTGGTGTTTCATTGGAAGAAATGATTGTTCCTTTTGTAGTTTTGGACCCAAAATAAAACTGGAGTGAAGAGAACCTTTAAATTGGATGAAATCAATGAGGTTGCCGCAGCGCTGCTGCAACATGCGCCCAACAAAGTGTTGTGCCTGTATGGAGAAATGGGAGTTGGTAAAACAACTTTGGTCAAGGCTTTGGTGAAAGAACTTGGTGCGGTCGATGTTGCGAACAGCCCAACATTTGGTTTGATAAATGAATATTGCGATGAGAATGAGAACCCACTGGCCTATCATTTTGATTTTTACCGATTGAACGATGAAATGGAAGCATTGGATATGGGGTTTGAAGATTATCTGAACACCGACGCCTGGCTTTTTATTGAATGGCCAGAAAAAATTTCATCGCTTTTACCAAAAGATGCTGTGGGGGTATTCTTGCACTTTATCGAGGAAAGCACTCGTTCAATCGAGTTAAATGTTTCCTAAAATACAATCCATCTATCTTCAAAGAAATTATTGCACAAGGCAAGCCTATTTCGATAAAATGTTGTGTTTTTACGTTTAAAACCCAATTTTATCGATAAAAGGTATGGGAAGTTGAAATATTTTCCTACATTTGTTTTGTGAATGAATTCATTTATTAACCAAAAACTCTTTTACGATGAACACTAAAAAAGTTTTTTTTGGATTGCTAGCCGTTGCATTTTTGGCAATGACCGCTGTTTCAACAACAGTAACTTTTGACGATAATCAAACAACTAGCATCAAGAAAAAGGATATCAGAAAACTTTAATTTTCGGATTCCTTAACGACCAAAGTGGCTCTATTTTTAAATAGGGCCATTTTTTTTGCAATAAAAACTGGTTTTTCGTGTTATCATGAATAATGAGTGACAAAAGAAGTATCCGGAAGAAGTTGATTATGGAGGGTTTGTTTGCCCTCTTGATAGCAATAACCCCCATATTGTTCTACTGGTATAAATACATACCTGTAGGGGCAGAAACCTATTCTTTTTTGGGAATTGGGTTCGAACCCAATGGATTTAATGATGTATCAGAGGCCTTTTATTACTATTTCAGTAAGATTGTCCCTTTACTTGCTCTTATCATCTGGTTCATCACATGTAAAGAGTGGTGGTATTATGCCATATTGATTCCTATTGCGATGTACAGTTTTCAACTGTTCGCGGTACTAACCTTTCAATCCGGTATCGTGGATGAGAATGAAGTAATGTATGTAATTGCCGTAACCATGGTTGTGGTACCTGTGGTTTACTTTATAAGGTTAAAGCTTGTTGACAAACATGTGCATGGCATTGACCTGGAGGCTATGGATACCGAATTGCAGATACTCAAAGAGAAGGAAGAATTACGTAAGGAACGTGAGAAACTGGAACAACGTCAAAAGACCGTTTCAAAAAAAATGTAAATTTGTTTCAATACCTTATGGTATTCTGAATAGATTTACCTTTTATGAGCCAAGCTTCCTCTCCATTTAGCAAACAACAATTATTGCCCCAAGAAGAAACCCTTGAGGTTGTAAATCAAAAGGGTGAACTTTTTATAGGTATCCCCAAGGAAAATCAATATCAAGAAAAGCGTGTTTGCCTTACCCCTGATGCCGTTAATGCCATAACGGCACATGGACATCGAGTTTTAGTGGAAACCGGGGCTGGCGAAGGAGCCAATTTTTCCGATTTGGACTATACCAATGCAGGTGCCGAAATTACCAGGGATACCAAAAAAGTATTTTCCTGTCCCATTATTTTAAAAGTAGAGCCCCCTACCCTTTCCGAAATAGATTTGTTGAATCCGCAGACCATTATTATTTCTGCCCTCCAGATCAAAACACAGAATAAGGAGTATTTTGAGATCATGGCCAAAAAAAGACTTACGGCCATTGCTTTTGAATATATAAGGGACGACGATGGCAATTATCCAGCAGTACGTTCACTGAGCGAAATCGCTGGAATATCTTCCATTTTGATTGCTTCCGAACTAATGGCCAATACAAGTCAAGGTAATGGCCTTATGTTTGGTAATATCAGCGGGGTGCCTCCTGTGGAAGTCGTAATTATTGGAGCTGGAACGGTTGGGGAATTTGCAGCAAGGTCTGCCTTGGGACTTGGAGCCAATGTAAAGGTGTTCGATAACTCCATTAGTAAACTGAGGGAACTGCAAACCAATCTGAACCAGACGCTTTACACCTCTACGGTACAGCCCAAAAATTTATTGAAATCATTAAAGCGTTGCGATGTTGCCATTGGCGCCACCCGTGGAAAAGACCGTTCCCCCGTGGTTGTTTCCCAATCCATGGTGGAAAACATGAAAAAAGGTGCGGTAATCATTGATGTAAGTATTGATATGGGCGGTTGTTTTGAAACTTCTGAAGTAACCACGCACAGAAAACCAACTTTTGAAAAGTATGGTGTTATCCATTACGGGGTGCCCAATATTCCCTCGCGCTATCCTAGAACTTCTTCTATTTCTATAAGTAATATCTTTACGCCCTATTTATTGAAAATTGGCGAAGAAGGCGGTTTGGAACATTCGCTTAGGTTTGACAAAGGCTTGCGCAATGGTCTATACATGTACCACGGAATCCTTACCAATAAATCAGTGGGTGATTGGTTCGGATTGAGCTATAACGATATTAACTTTCTTATTTTTTAAAATTAATGGCATTTTTGAAACGATTGGGATGGTACTTGGTTGGACTATCCATTGGATTGATTTTTTTGGTTTTCTTCTTGAAGAAAAAATCAGGTGGGGAAGGGATAGATTTTTGCTATTTTCCCAATTGCAGGGTGTTGAAGGATATGCGCTCCAAAACGTTGACTTTTTCAGAGTCTTTGCCAGAAGAATACCGAGACACTTTAATGATTCAGGCGTTTTTAGAAGACGGTGATGTGGATTTTGGGAAGAGCGATACCAAATCCGATCCATGCAAAACCTATTTTATCTCACACGAACAAAATGGCAAAGAACTGGAGTTACAGGCCAAGAATTGTAAGGAGGAGGTAGTGATCGAGATGGTTTCCGGGAATTCTAACCGTTAATTTTTCAGATTACAATTATTGTGTTACCATCTTTCGGGTTCCTTGTCGGTAAAGAAAGTATAAAATAATTATCAAACCTACCTGAAAGAATATTGACAATATAGATCCTTCAAAACCAAAATCCCCCCCGTTGATTATGTTGTTTTCGTTAAGCGAAAACTCTATCCACGAATAAGAATCCATTCCGCTTACATTAAATCCAAACATGGATTGAAAAAAGTTCCAGCTAAAATGGAAGGCAATGGGAAACCACAGGTTTTTGGTATAGATGTATGGCAAACCTATTAGAATCCCCGCCAAAAACAAATCAATATAACCCACCCAAGATATGTTTGGATTGGCTGAGTGCATGATAGAAAACATTAGGGCTGAAAGCAATAGTGCCAAACCATTGTTCATGGATTCCATCAAATTTCGTAACACATAACCCCTGAGCAAAATTTCTTCAGAAAATGAAACAATTAGATACAGCACCATGGTTAAAAGAAACTCTGTTCCTATAAAATCATGTTTCTTGAATTCCAATTGTTGAAAAAGAACAAGCAAACCATAACCCATTAGCATTACCAAAAGTCCGGCAATAACTCCGTACGCAATATCCCTTTTGTTGTTTTTAAAATGAAGACCAAGGTCAAGGAAAGGTTTTTTGTCCACATATTTCATGAACACAGAAATGAGTATTAGTAAACCAACAAATCCGAATACGGCAACAATAACCCTTTGCCCAGTAGTCGCTTGCTGTACTTGATCAAAGGACAAATCTTGTCCGGAAACAATAGCGCCAACAACTTCAAATGTTCCAACAACAACTATGTATGGAAGAATCAATAAAAGTATTCGCTGCCATCCTTTAAATTCACTTTCTTCCATTTGTAATGTTTATATTCTTGGCAGCTTTAGCTTGATTGCTCCTAATCCGCTAATTTCCTCCTCTTCCGTTCTTTGGTGATCAGGGCAAGCTCCCGGGATGTTTGCCCGGCGACCGAGGTATTCTCCTCTGCCCTTCTAATCAGGTAGGGCATTACATCCCGAACAGGTCCATATGGTAAATATTTAACGGAGTTGTATCCGCTGGCTGCTAAATTATAGGTAATATGGTCGCTCATGCCAAACAATTGACCAAACCATATCCTCTCATCGTTGGATGGCAAACCGTATTTTTCCATCAAATCTATCAGCCTAAAACTGCTTTGTTCGTTATGCGTGCCAGAAAAAATGACGAATTTGTCCAAATGCTCCATCATATAGTCCAGTGAAGCATTGAAGTTTTCATCGGTCAGGCTTTTGTTTGCACATATCGGGGTCTCATATCCTTTATCTTCGGCTCTTTCGTTCTCCTTTTCCATATATGCGCCCCTAACCACTTTAGCTCCTATTTTAAATCCCTCGTCAACTGCTAATTTGTAGAGTTTTTTAATATAATCCATGCGGTCCCAGCGATACATTTGGAAGGTATTGAACACAATGGCCTTTTCCTTGTTGTATTTTCGCATCATATCCAGCACCAAGTCATCAGCAGCATCCTGCATCCAACTTTCCTCTGCATCGATCAATAGTGAAACGTCGAGGTCATGCGCTTTTCTACAAACTTTTTCAAAACGGTTTACTATTCGTCCCCACTCTGCCTCTTCTTTCTCGTTCAATTCGCTTCCTGTGGTTACTTTTTCGAATAATTTAAAACGTCCAAAACCTGTGGGCTTAAATACAGCAAAGGGCATGGCATCTTTTTCCTTAACGAAATCTAGGATATCCAAGGTCTTTTCCATGGCAAAATCGAACTGGTTGTCCACCTCTTTGCCTTCAGCTGAATAATCCAAAATGGAGTATACACCGTTACCATACATATTATCGATTATGGGCAAACAATCCTTTTCGCTGACACCGCCACAAAAATGGTCGAATACCGTGGCCCTTATCAAGCCCTCCACGGGTAAGTGGGCCTTAATGGCAAAATTGGTTACCGCTGACCCAATACGGACCAAGGGTTCCATGGAAATCATTTTAAAAAGAAAATAGGCCCGCTCCAATTGCGAGTCCGATTTAAGCTCAAAAGCTATTGCAGTATTCTCAAAATTTGGTCGCATTAATTATAATCCATTAAAGATTCAAATATAAGTACGCAAACTAGAACCTTATATATAAAAATAATCTTTATTTAGCAGTGTAAATAAATTTATGGAATCGGTTAAATCACAGTCTTACGACGTACATATCAACGAACTGGCAGAAGCATCTCTTAACCAGCATGTTGCTAAAAGGGACTACTCCAAGATCTTTCTTTTGGTGGATGAAAATACCAAGATACATTGTTTGCCAATTTTCACTAAAATGTTTCAACACCCGATTGACTCTATTTTGGAGATTGAATCCGGGGAAGAGAACAAGCATATACATACCTGCCTGCAGCTTTGGGAAGATTTGTCCAATTTAGGTGGTGACCGTAAAAGTTTATTGATTAATCTAGGAGGTGGTGTGCTAACCGATATGGGTGGTTTTGTAGCTTCAACCTTTAAACGTGGAGTGGATTTCATAAACATCCCCACTACCCTGCTATCTATGGTCGATGCTTCCATTGGTGGAAAAACCGGTGTTGATCTCGGTTCTTTGAAAAATCAAATTGGCGTCATCAACCAACCTGAAATGGTGTTGATTTTTCCTGAATTCTTAAAAACGCTTGATCCAAGACAGGTAACCAGCGGATATGCGGAAATGTTGAAGCATGGTCTTATCCAAGACAAAGAATATTGGGAAGAGTTAACCGAAAAAGGAGGTTTTACAGACGCATCTTGTATTCAAAAGTCAATAGCCATAAAAAACACTGTGGTTCTGCAAGACCCAACCGAAAAGGGGTTGCGTAAAATCTTAAACTTTGGGCACACTCTTGGTCATGCCATTGAATCCTATTGTCTGGATAGTTACGACAAAAAAACCTTGTTACATGGAGAGGCCATTGCTGCCGGAATGATTCTGGAAGGATATTTGTCCCATGAATTACGAGGGCTTTCCAAATTATCACTTGATGAAATCAAAAAAGGATTTTCCATGTATTTTGATAAAGTGGAATTTACGGATGACGACATTGATGCCATATTGCAACTGCTCAAATACGATAAAAAGAATTCCCATGGCAATATAAATTTTGTGTTGCTACAGTCCATTGGAGAAGCGGTTACCGATGTTAAAATTCCCGAAGAATTGTTTTATAAGGCATTCGCTTACTACAGGGAATAAACGTTTCGTATACTATTTTTTTGCGTTGGCAACTCTTTGAGTTCATCAAATTCAAAAATTCCTAGTTTAGGAATGCTATTAATAACTAACCATTATGAAACGAATTTTGATTGACTACAAAAAGTTGGACCATAACGTGGCCGCTACATTAATTGACTCCTACCCAGATGGTTATGGAGACGACGATATCATCACCATAAAAAAACCGAATGGCGAAGTCATAGAAGCTGTTGAAGTAAAAACATCGGATACCATTTATATGGTGAAGATCAGTAAGAGTCTTTCCAATTTTATAGCCAATTTTGAGGAGACCATAGAAAAGGAGCTGGACAAAGAACTGGTTGCTTCTGAATTCGAGGAAGACTCATTTGAAGGAATTGACTCCCCTTCCGAAGATATTGAGGAAGATGATCAGTATTGATTTATGTCAAATACCTTTCGTTAATTATTCGGACATGATGCTTTTGGTGCCCACTAATTATAAAACCAAGGGCCCGAACACTCATTTTTGAACCACTTGCTGTTCCAACTCTTTTAATGGCTTCGTCATCAAAAGAATTAAAAAGGCATATGGTGGATTCCCTGACCGCTTTATATTCTTCCATAAGAGAAATTTTGGAACGGTTTGCAGCATTGGAGTAAGGCACATAAGTGTCTTGGTCAAAACCAGGAAGTGGAGTTTTGTCATTTCTGGCAATACAAAGCGCACGGTACTGAAAAATTCTTTCCGTATCGATTGTGTGCACCAAAGCCTCCGCTAAGGACCATTTGCCCTCGGCGTAAGCATATTTAAGTTTTTCTTCCGGTAGTTCTTTTAACAAGGATAACAACTCCTCTTTACCCCTTTCCAATTCCTCAATCAATTCTACATTACCCAATGCCATGACATAGGTCTGGTAAAATGGATTGTATTCAGAAGATGGCAGTTCTGAAAGCACCATAAAAAGGAAAAATTATAACTCGTTAAAGATGGTGTGCATCAAACGCCTTTTATCGTTAATGCTTTCTTCCAAGGAAATCATTGTTTCTGTTCGGCTAATACCTTCTATATCATCAATCTTAAAAATGATGTTTTTGGCATGCGTAGTATCCCTAGCCCTAATTTTGCAGAATATATTGAATTTCCCTGTTGTTATGTGAGCCACCGTAACATAAGGTATCTGACTCAACCTTTCCAAAACAAATTTGGTTTGATGTGTTTTTTCCAGGAATATCCCAACATAGGCGATAAAGGAATAGCCCAGTTTTACATAATCCAAAGTAAGGGAAGAACCTTTTATGATTCCGGATTCCTCCATTTTTTTGACTCGGACATGAACCGTACCTGCGGAAATCAGCAATTTTTTAGCAATATCCGTGAACGGTGTACGGGTATTATCGATTAACATGTCCAATATCTGGTGATCTATTTCGTCTAGCTTAACTTTGTTCATTACATTGAATTTTGCAGCAAAAGTAGTTAAAAAAGGAAATTTACGTAATAAAAATGGTTCTTTTTTAAATAAAATGCAAGAACAAAGGAAAATTGATTCTTATTTATTGAAATTTAGGAGTAAATCCAGAATTTCTTTCTGTTGGGGTGTAAAGCCAAAATCCTTGGTATCAATACATTCAATGGTTTGGTGTCCATAAAACTCCTCAAGAGGGCCTATCTCTACAATTTCTGGTTTAAAAATAATTTTACCATTTTCCAAAACTTCCTTGTACCGAATCCCTATAGACTGCCCTCCTTTTATATTGGCGTTGACAACCTCCGGATTGTTGATCAAAACATCAAAGAAAAGTTTCTGGTTTCCAGGAATTGAAAAATAATCCCCGGTTTTATAGTTGTCGACTTCATTATTGGCAATGGTTTTAAGTGCTTCTATTATTGATAGGAACACATACTCCCTAGTTTTCTCTCGCCCGTAATCTTCGGGGTAATGTCCAGATTCGAACAAAACAGTGGGCACACCTAATTTTTGAAACGTATCCCCGACGCAATTCTCGTTAAAACCATCATCATATCTACCTACCTGTCCTGGAATATAGCTTTGAAGCATGGAATTCATAGCCACGATCAATTTCATGGCCACCTCCCTTGTAGGTGTAATATGGCGTACTTTATCACTTGCTGGTGACAAAAATGAAACAGTCGCTGGCTTTTTTACTTTTCCGGCACTGAATAGCGTACGTTGATCGTGCATGTTAAAGCAAAAATCTGGTTCAAAAGAGTTAAACAGAGATCTGAGGGCATTGCTCTCTGGCTGGGATAGATTTTTCGCGTCGCGATTTAAATCCACTTTGTTTATGTTTTCTCTTGTATATAAAAAAGCTCCGTCCGGATTTAATATAGGAACCACCATAAGTGTACAGTGTAATAAAATAAAAGAGGCAAGTTCATCATCAGAATGCAGAAAATTGATCATATCACAAACTGCTTTTGTTGTGGTCGATTCATTGCCATGCATCTGGGACCATATAAGCACTTTCTTTTTACCGGCACCCAACTTATAAGCATGTATGGGAACACCATCCGCCGAATCACCAATATGAATTGGGGATAACGAAAATTTGGTTAAACAAGGTGTTATGGATTTTACGTTTATGTATCTACCTTTTATAGTCTCTTCCTTAAACGGTGAATAATCAATCATGCGTCTACTTAATTGAAGTTTACAAAAGTAAACATACTCGAATTTACATTTGTAACAACCACAATCAATATATTCAATACAATTGTAACGAATTTTAGTCGTGAATCAACTGTATTGATACAAATGTGACAACTATAACCATATTTACTATTATATAGCTATATATCAATAATATAGTAGGTACTAATTAAAATATTAATTGAAATATTTAATAATGGTTTTTTCTTTTTTTATAGATTATCCAACATGATTTGCTTATCTTTATAATCAAATAATTTACATTTGTGAACAAAGGAGTTGTATCTCGTATAGAAACCATAATCACTCATTTGGAGCTGTCCGTCTCAGCTTTTGCAGATGAAATAGGTGTGCAGCGTTCTAGCATATCCCATTTACTGAGTGGCAGGAACAAACCTAGTTTGGATTTTGTCATGAAATTGGTTGACACCTACCCTCAAGTGGATTTATACTGGCTCTTAAAAGGTGAAGGGAATTTTCCTAAAATGCCCGAGGATAATCAAAATAAAATCGCTGAATCAGAATTAAATGATGAAGAAAAAAACATTACCTCTGTAAAGCATGGTTATCCAATCCAAAAAAAATCCGATTCAAAGGAGCCTTATAAAATAGTTTTGTTTTATGAGGACGGTACTTTTAAAACATTCAACACAAAAAAGGATTGACCCTTTCCCCTACTTTCCGTTACTTTGTAGGTATGACAAAATACCTTTCCACCGGAATTATCCTTCTATTGTTTTTAGCGTGTGGCCAGCCACCAGAACGTAATTGTGAAGATTTTAAAACAGGTAAATTTTCGTTCACTGCAACCATAGATGATGAAGAGAAAAAAACCATATTTTATAGAACCTTGGATTTGGAGGTGGACGAGTTCGAGGGAAAAAAGGATTCCTCTTCCATTCGATGGATCAATGATTGTGAGTATGTTTTAAAGAATCTTAATCCAAAAAACAAGGCGGAGGAGAAACCCATACACATAAAAATATTGTCGACCAACGATTCTTCATATACTTTCGAATATAACATTGTTGGCGATAACAAGAAATTTAAAGGAACCGCTCATAAAATAGATTAGCCATGTTCGACATATTTTCAAGTCCTGATGCTTGGATAGCATTATTGACCCTCACCTTCTTGGAGATTGTTTTAGGTATCGATAATATCATATTTATTTCCATTGCCGCTGGCAAATTGAAAAAAAAGGACAGAAAAAAAGCAACAAATATTGGGTTGGTGTTAGCCATGTTGCTCCGGATTGTGCTTTTGTTCGGAATTACCTGGCTCACCAAAATGAAAAAACCATTCTTGGTGTTCAACGAATCCTGGGTAACGGGCGGTATTAGTTGGCAGGCTTTGATATTGTTTGCAGGAGGATTGTTTCTTCTCTATAAAAGCACACGGGAAATCCATGAGAAAATAGAAGACCGTGGCCATGATGAACGAGAAGTCAAAAAGTCACGTTCGTCCTCTTTAATGAATGCCATAGTGCAGATAACCGTAATCAATATTGTCTTTTCTTTCGATTCCATTTTAACGGCTATTGGCATGACCAATGGAATTTCGCCAAACCCAACGGATGCCTTGGTTTTAATGATAACAGCAGTAGTGATCTCTGTTTTGATCATGATGCTGTTTGCCAATCCCGTGGGCGAATTTGTAAATCGTCACCCTTCCATTCAGGTTTTGGGGCTATCCTTTTTAATTTTGATTGGATTTATGCTCATTGCCGAATCGGCGCATCTGTCACATCTTATCGTTTTTGGGAACGAAGTTGGTGCTATCCCCAAGGGGTATCTTTACTTTGCCATTGCCTTCTCCCTAATGGTTGAATTTCTTAACCTTAGAATGCAAAAGAATGCTGAGGAGAAAAAAGGGCACACGCTCGAGGAGCATTAGTTTGGCCTTTGGTAGGCCAATTCCGGACTTGTTTCTTTATGTTTTTTAAACAAGCGTTGCTGTTGTTTTACAGTAAGTGTGCTCCCATCGTGACTCCATCCTGGAGGTCCAAAGATGTACATTAATTTGTGGGAGAGCTTCTTGGATTTTTTTACATCGTTCCAAATATCCTTGAACTCATGTGTTAGAATCACTACCGGATTATATGAGTTAGGTGCATGTATAACACCGTATTTTACATCAATGTCATCATCGAGTTCTTTCCAAGTACCGAACATTTTATCAAAAATATTCAAGAAACCACCATGGTTCTTGTCCAAATACTCCACATTTTGGGCGTGGTGCACTTGGTGCATGGTGTGTGTGTTGAAAATCTTTTCCAAAAAGCCGAGTTTTGGCACATATACCGTGTGTAATTGAAATTGCCACAAGGCTTCAATTCCCAAACATACCAAGACCATTTCTGGGGGAAATCCAATAGCCGGCATCCAAATGTAAAAGAAAGGCTTGTATAGTATAGTGAACCATCCGTTTCTAATGGCGGTTCCTAAATTAAAATTGTCCGAAGAGTGATGAACAATGTGCGCCGCCCACAAAATACGGACTTCATGGTTGGCCCTATGGAACCAGTAATAGGTGAAATCGTCCGCCAATTGACATAAAATCCACACATACCATGCATAACCAAAAGATGCATAGCCCATAATATTGGTCCTAACCCCATCTACAACAGGATTGAACAGCTCATAGGTGCCTTCAAAAAGAAGAATGGCAAAAGCCACTTTGAACAGAGGTCCAAGAATTGCTGAGCCTATGCCCATAAAACCGCTAGCAGCTAGATCTTTCCAATTATAAAGATCTTTGTGTTCGTGATCATGGGTTTTGCTATAAGTTAATTCCAGTAAGATAAAGGCGATGAATACTGGCACGCCATATACCAGGGGGTTTGTAAAATCCATAAAGAAAAATTAAGCTTTAAGCTTTAGGTATGTGTCGTCGGGAAAATTAGCCATAAAAAGCATCAAAACAAAGTGGTCTGGTCAGAACTATCATTCTTTGTTCCTATATCATCATCATCGTTTTCTATTTGCTCCTCGTCCACTACTTCAATATCCTCTGCTTTTTGTTCCTTAGGTTCCTCAAAAGGTAAAGGATCCAAAACGTTGATATTTTTAACCTTTTCCGGGGTCAGTTGATTACCAAGCGCTTTAATTCCTTTTACCGCTATAAAGTCCTCGACATTCACTTCAAGATTAGGCTTGGGGTCCTTTCCGCGAGATTTTACAAATTCAATTTCCAGCATGGGTCTCCAGTCCGTTGACACCAATTCCAAATAAGATTTGGAGTCTTCATCAATCACCACTTCTTCTTTATTGGGATTCTCTATCAGAAATCTTTTTAGGTAAAAACGCTCCTTGTCACCCACATAATGAACCACCGAAATCGGTTTCTTTGGATTCCATTTTTCCAATACGATCATATCGTCACTAAAACGTGTCAGTAAATCAGGCGGAATGGTTTTAACGATTCCCTTTTGGTCTATCACCAAGAGTAGATCATCTCCCTTAAACTCTCCAAGCAACTCCCCCCTTCCGTCAACGTTCAAGCGACTTACCACATCATCAAACCAAATCTTTCTTGGTTTTAGTGTAGAAACCCCTTTCTCTTTTAGTTCGATGCGTTTTACGGAGTATTTAGTGACCAAATTTCCTTTGGAACCTCGTCCTTTAATCAGAACATCGGAAAAATCTAGATCCCATTTCAGTTTTTTAATGCTTCCGGATTGACGCAGCATTATGGTGACCACTTCCGCTTCTCCATTGGGGTTTGCGGAAAAATACAATACTTCCGATGAAGTTTTATCCCCTGCGAGCTGATAAATTTTATCACGCGTCATGCTGGTTACATTGAACCTTTTTACGTAACTAGGACCACCTTTCATAATTTTATAAATCATATTGTAGGTAGTACGCTTGTCCTTCTTTTTAAAGACCGCAACGTGTATGATATTTTTACCGACAAAAACCTTGGAATCCACCTTGGTAACCATCATGTCCCCTTTTTTCGTGAACACAATGATGTCATCTATATCACTACAGTCTGTTACATATTCATCGCGTTTTAGGGATGTTCCGATAAATCCTTCTTCGCGGTTTACGTAAAGTTTGGTGTTTCTGATGACCACCTTGGTGGCCTCAATATCATCGAATATCTTTATTTCGGATTTGCGCTCGCGCCCGGCCCCGTATTTCTTTTTAAGTTCCTTGAAGTAATCGATGGCAAAATCCACTAAATGCTCCAAATGATGTTTGGTCTGCGCAATTCTATCTTCCAAACTTTCAATGAGTTGTTGCGCTTTGTCTAAATCAAACTTTGAGATACGTTTGATTCGGATTTCGGTCAACCGGACAATATCATCCTTGGTCACCTCTCTCTTTAAATGGGAAATGTGAGGCTTCAAACCTTTATCAATAGCTTCGATTACACCTTCCCAAGTTTCTTCTTCCTCGATTTCACGATAAATCCTGTTCTCGATAAAAATCCGTTCCAAAGAAGAAAAGTGCCATTGCTCCTCAAGTTCATCCAGTTGTATTTGAAGTTCTGCTTTAAGCAGTTCCACAGTGTTGTCTGTAGACCTTTCAAGCATCTCCTTAACACCTATAAATAGGGGTTTGTTGTCCTCAATAACACATCCCAACGGAGAAATGGATGACTCACAAGCGGTAAAGGCGTAAAGCGCATCAATGGTTTTGTCGGGTGATATACCATTGGGCAAATGCACCAAAATCTCTACCTCGGCAGCCGTGTTATCTTCAATCTTTTTTATTTTGATTTTCCCCTTATCGTTGGCCTTTAAAATTGAGTCTATTAAAGATGACGTATTGGTTCCATAAGGTATTTCATTGATGACCAAGGTGTTTTTGTCCAATGTGGATATTTTGGCCCTTACCCTGATTTTACCGCCGCGCATACCATCGTTGTAGTTGGTTACATCGATGATACCAGCCGTTGGGAAATCTGGCACCAAAGTAAATCGATTCCCTTTTAAATGTTTTATCGAGGCGTCGATGAGTTCGTTAAAGTTGTGCGGGAGTATTTTTGTGGAAAGTCCAACCGCGATCCCCTCTGCCCCTTGAGCAAGCAAAAGCGGGAACTTAACTGGTAAGTTGACAGGTTCCTTTTTTCTGCCATCATAGGAAAGTTGCCATTCCGTAATTTTTGGACTATAAACTACTTCTAAGGCAAACTTGGAAAGTCGTGCCTCAATATAACGTGGCGCAGCTGCTCCATCACCTGTTAAAATGTTCCCCCAGTTTCCTTGGGTGTCAATAAGGAGGTCCTTTTGGCCAATTTGAACCATGGCATCGGCAATACTGGCGTCACCATGTGGGTGGTATTGCATGGTGTGCCCTACCACATTCGCCACTTTGTTATAGCGACCATCGTCCAGTTCTTTGAGCGAATGCATAATTCTTCGCTGAACTGGCTTAAATCCATCTTCTATAGCAGGTACAGCACGCTCCAAAATAACATAAGAAGCGTAATCCAAGAACCAATCCTTGTACATCCCGGTGACCTTTACCAGGCTATCTTGGGACTCGTCTTGGTTTTCTAAACTTTCATCGTTCAGTTCTTCGTTCTCTTCCATTTAGAAAGGCAGCATTTATTTGGGTTGTAGTTGGTTTTCTTCAACAAGATCAAGTTCCACTTTAAGGTTATTGATGATGAATTCCTGTCTGTCGGGTGTATTTTTGCCCATATAAAACTTTAATAAGGCATCTATGCTCATGGCTTTATCCAACATTACCGGTTCCAGACGGATATCATCACCAATGAAGTTTTTGAACTCGTCAGGGGAAATTTCACCCAATCCCTTAAATCGGGTTATTTCCGGTTTTCCGGAGAGTTTTTCGATGGCTTGTTTTCTTTCTTCTTCACTGTAGCAATAAATAGTCTCCTTTTTATTTCGAACCCTAAACAATGGGGTTTGAAGAATATATAAGTGATTCTCTTTGATCAATTCTGGGAAAAATTGTAAAAAGAAGGTAATCAGCAGCAATCGAATGTGCATTCCATCCACATCGGCATCCGTCGCGATCACAATATTGTTATATCGCAGATCCTCCATGGAATCCTCAATATTGAGTGCGGCTTGCAGCAGGTTGAATTCCTCGTTCTCGTAAACAATTTTCTTGGACATACCGTAGGAGTTCATCGGCTTTCCTCGCAAACTGAATACTGCTTGTGTATTTACGTCCCTGGATTTTGTGATGGAGCCCGACGCAGAATCCCCTTCCGTAATAAATAACGTCGATTCCAACCTTCGGTCCTTTTTCATATCTGGAAGGTGGATACGGCAATCACGTAGTTTTTTATTATGAAGACTCGCTTTTTTGGCGCGGTCCCTTGCCAGTTTTCGTATTCCTGAGAGTTCTTTGCGTTCTTTCTCTGCCTGAACAATTTTCTTTTGAAGCGCTTCTGCTGTCTGAGGGTTCTTGTGAAGATAGTTGTCCAGTTGCGTCCCGATAAAGTCATTCACATAAGTACGCACCGTTGGCAAATCCCCTCCCATATCGGTAGAACCGAGCTTGGTCTTGGTCTGACTCTCAAACACGGGTTCCATCACTTTAATGGAAACAGCGGATATGATTGATTTTCGAATATCCGAAGCGTCATAGTTTTTTCCGTAAAAATCGCGGACGGTTTTTACAATGGCTTCTCTAAATGCAGATTGATGTGTTCCTCCCTGTGTGGTATGCTGCCCGTTTACAAAGGAATGATACTCTTCGCTATACTGGGTTTTACTATGGGTCATCGCGACCTCTATATCTTCACCTTTTAAGTGAATAATGGGGTACAGAAAGTCTTCGTTGTTATTGTTGTCTTCCAATAGATCTTTTAGACCATTTTCGGAATGAAATTTCTCTCCGTTGAAAACAATGGTCAACCCTGGGTTTAGGTAGACATAGTTTTTGAGCATGCGTTCCACATACTCATTTCGGTATTTATATTTTTTAAAGATGGATTCATCTGGAGTGAAACTTACCTTGGTACCCTTTCTTCGGGATGATTCCTCCAAAAGTTCTTCGTTCACTAAGTTTCCTGTCTCGAATTCAGCAGACTTCGATTGCCCATCTCTATTGGATTCCACCCTAAAATAGGTAGATAGGGCATTCACGGCTTTGGTACCTACCCCATTCAATCCTACGGATTTTTTAAAGGCCCGTGTATCGTACTTACCGCCAGTATTCATTTTGGAAACAACATCAACCACTTTACCTAGCGGAATACCACGACCATAATCTCGAACGTGAACTGTATTGTCCTTGATGTTGATTTCGATGGTTTTTCCCGACCCCATTACAAATTCGTCGATGGAGTTATCGAGCACTTCTTTTAAAAGAATGTAAATACCATCATCTGCGGAGGAACCGTCGCCCAATTTTCCGATGTACATCCCCGGACGCATACGAATATGCTCCTTCCAGTCCAGCGAACGGATATTATCCTCAGTATATTGGGTATCTGCCATGAGTTAAGGGTTAATCATTGCAATATAAAATTTAGGAGCAAAAATAAAAGGGTGTACGGTAGAAAGTAATCAACAATGAGAAACAATAATTGTTAATATATATCAGCCTTTAGCCCGCTTTTTGCCTTGGATGGACAGGTATGTCACCCCAAAAATGACAACCAACATTCCAACCAACTGCCAATACGTGAGTTTTTCGTCCAAAAACACAAAGGCAAGTAAAATCGTGGAAATAGGCCCCAGACTCCCCAAAATTGAAAAGTTGGAGGCCCCCAATCGCTCGATGGCAGCCGATACCAAAAATGAAGGTATCAGTGTTGCAAAAATAGCCATGGCCAAACCGTAGGCATATACAGGCCAGGGATAGTCCATGAATCCCCAATCCCCAGCCACCAAATAATGCATCACTATGCAGATGGTGGATACAATCATGGCATAGCAAGTGAATCGAAGCACGCCGAATTTGGGAATCAACCAGCCACTGCCCACTAAATAGGATGCATAGGTAATGGCACTTAACAAAACCAAAAATCCACCCAACAAGACCTCGTTGCCCGAGACATCCAGCTCATCCCAAAAAGTAATGAGTACGCCTACATAAGTTACGAGAATGGCAATGAATTGAACCTTGGATATTTTTTGCCGAAAAATCAACCAACTTAGGAATACCACAATGGTCGGATACACGAAAAGAATAATACGTTCCAATCCTGCTTTGATATAGTTCAATCCCAAAAAATCGAAATAACTGGCCAAATAGTAGCCCACGAAGCCAAAGAGAAAGAGCCACAGATAATCTTTGGCCACAATTTTTGTGTTTGCTGATTTTTTTCGAATTAGGAATAAGATAAAAATGTAAAATGGAAGTGAAAACAGCATTCGGAACAGTAACAAATCGAGCGTATCCACATCATAGCGGTAAGCCAATTTTACCATTACAGCCTTCGAGGAGAATAGCACTACTCCCAAGATCCCATAAAAAATCCCCAAGCTTTTACTGGACATAGAACAAAGCTATTTTATACCCAGAAATTGAAAAATCACAAATTGTATGGATTACAATGCCCAGTGGTTACACATTAAACCTAAAGTGCATTACATCACCGTCTTTGACAATGTATTCCTTGCCTTCCACGCGCATACGTCCAGCCTCTTTTACCTTGGCTTCGCTACCGTATTTAACGTAATCGTCATAGGAGATGACCTCGGCACGGATAAAGCCTTTTTCAAAATCGGTATGGATAACACCTGCAGCTTGTGGAGCGGTTGCACCAACGGGAATGGTCCAAGCACGGACTTCTTTCACCCCAGCAGTGAAATAGGTTTCCAAATCAAGTAATTTATAGGCACCACGAATCAATTTAGCGGAACCAGGTTCGGAAAGTCCCAGGTCTTCCAAGAACATTTGGCGTTCTTCGTAGGTTTCCAATTCGGTGATATCGGCTTCTGTACCCACTGCCAAAAATATAACCTCCGCATTTTCGTCGGATACGGCTTCCTTTACTTTTTCAACGTAAGCATTTCCGTCAACAGCAGCACCTTCATCGACGTTGCAAACATACATCACAGGCTTATCCGTAATCAGTTGCATGGGTTTTACAAATTCTTCACGGTCATCTTCGCTCAACATAATGGCCCTCACGGATTTTCCAGATTCGAGCCCTTCTTTGAGGGAAGCAAGAACAGCTTCTTCCTTTTGGGCTTCTTTATTACCGGTTTTGGCAGCACGCTTCACTTTATCAAGCTTTTTCTCAACGCTTTCCAAATCCTTCAGCTGCAACTCCATATCAATGGTTTCCTTGTCCCTTATAGGATCTACGGAACCATCAACATGCACTACATTGTCGTTATCAAAACAACGAAGTACGTGGAGAATGGCATCGGTTTCCCTGATATTTCCCAAAAACTGGTTTCCAAGTCCTTCACCTTTACTGGCTCCCTTTACCAGACCGGCAATGTCCACGATCTCAACAGTTGCAGGAATCACACGCTCAGGATTTACCAATTCTTCCAGTTTCTCCAAGCGCTCGTCGGGCACGTTCACCACGCCAATATTGGGTTCAATGGTGCAAAAAGGGAAGTTGGCACTTTGTGCCTTTGCGTTGGACAAACAGTTGAAAAGGGTTGATTTTCCTACGTTTGGTAATCCTACAATACCTGCTTTCATCTAAATTCTTGTGTTTTGAGGCTGCAAATATAAGTTGAAGTTTTGTTACTGTGGTCTAATAATTCCCAATCAATAAATAGAAGCCTATTATTACCAGGGCGATAATTCCGAAAATGGCCAAAAGGGACAATATACATCCTGCTTGCTTCCAAATACCATTATATTCCTTTTCTTTTTCTTGCATAAAAAACCCCGAACGTTGGTTCGGGGCTAAATTAAATGTTTTTTATTGCTTAACCATCGGGGTGCATAAACTTTTGCTTACCCAATAGTTCATCTTCTGTTTCTTCGTGGTCTTCATCGGGAACACAACAATCAACCGGACAAACAGCCGCACATTGTGGCTCTTCGTGAAAACCTTTACATTCGGTACATTTATCTGGAACTATATAATAAAGCTCATCACTAACAGGTTCCTGAACTTCATCGGCATTGACCTCTTTTCCGTTAGGTAAAACCACATCGCCGGTCAGCGAGGTTCCATCACTGTATCTCCATTCATCCGCACCTTCATAAATTGCTGTATTTGGGCATTCTGGCTCGCAAGCACCACAATTTATGCACTCATCTGTTATAATAATTGCCATAATTTTCTTTTCCTTTTGGGCTGATTCTTATCAGCATGCTTACTTTTGACAAAAATAAACCCTAGTAAATTAGTGTACAAATTTAATGGCACCAGATAGAAATACCATAGATGCTTTTGTTAAACTTGGAAAATACCTAACGGATTTTTGTGATAAATGGTATTCCGGCGACAGCGAAGTTGATTCTGAATTCAAAGAAACCATTGCTCGAGCGGGACACCATAACGGATGGTTTACCGAGGATAACATTCTATTTTCTTTACAGCAATGGGGCGATTTGCTTACAGCGCAAAATATAACGGACTGGTTGTACAACTATTCCTTTAATTCCGATAGCAAACCAAAAACCATAGGTATCGTAATGGCGGGAAACATTCCATTAGTGGGGTTTCACGATTTTTTATCCGTGTTGCTATCCGGGAACAAGGTCTTGGCCAAACTATCCTCCAATGATAAAGTGTTGCTGCCATACATATCCAATTATTTAATTGAACAAGAGCCATCACTGGTGGATAAAATCGAATTTACCGAAGATAAACTCGAAAATTTTGATGCAGTAATAGCTACAGGCAGCAACAATACGAGCCGTTACTTCGAATATTATTTTGGAAAGAAGCCCAACATTATCAGAAAAAACAGAAACTCGGTGGCTGTGCTTACTGGAAATGAGAACGAAGAAGAATTAAAAGCGTTGGGTGAGGATATTTTTAGATATTACGGATTGGGCTGCCGCAATGTGTCCAAAATCTTTGTGCCTAAAAATTATGATTTCGATTCCCTTTTTAATGCCTTGTATCATTATAAAGATATAATTCATCAACATAAATACGCCAACAATTACGATTACAATAAGGCCGTTTATTTGATGAGTGAATTCAAGATTCTGGACAATGGATTTTTGATCCTAAAGGAAGATGAGGCGCTCACCTCCCCCATTTCTGCTTTGTTTTATTCATTTTATGATGATGAATCCAGTTTAAGGAACAAGTTGCAGGAAATGGATGAGCAAATCCAATGTGTGGTTTCCAACCAAGATAATGATGTTAACTTCGGGGACACCCAAAAACCAAGTTTAAATGACTACGCAGATGGAATAGATACCATGGAATTCCTGCTGAAACTTTAAGATAATCCTAACCAAACGAAACGTTTTAAGATCCAACAATTTTTTAGACCTTTACTCCTTAAACCTAGTCAATGAAAAAGCACAATTTTAGCGCAGGCCCATGCATTTTGCCTGCAGAGGTAATGTTAAAGGCTTCCGAGGCCGTTCAGGAATTGGATGGTATCGGACTTTCACTTATAGAAATCTCGCACCGCAGCAAAGAGTTTGTGGCCATTATGGAAAAGGCACGCTCCCTGGCCCTGGAACTTTTAGGGCTTGAAGGTAAAGGATATCAAGCCTTGTTCCTTCAAGGAGGTGCCAGTATGCAATTTTTAATGACAGCTTTTAATTTTTTGGATAAAAAAGCAGGTTATGTAAACACAGGAACCTGGAGCCAAAAAGCCATTAAGGAGGCGCGTTTGTTTGGCGATATTGTAGAAGTAGCTTCATCACAAGAAGATAATTTTAGGTACATTCCAAAAGGCTTTGATATTCCATCCGATTTGGATTATCTGCACCTTACCTCCAATAATACCATTTACGGAACACAGTTTAAGGAATTCCCAAAAACCGACGTGCCATTGGTGTGCGATATGAGTTCGGATATCTTTTCCAGACAAATGGACTTTTCCCAATTTGATTTGATTTATGCGGGCGCACAAAAAAACATGGGACCGGCAGGAACTACGCTTGTTGTAGTGAAAGAGGATAGTTTAGGAAAGGTATCCCGTAAAATACCATCGATGCTGGATTACTCGGTTCATTTGGCCAAAGACAGTATGTTCAACACGCCCCCGGTTTTTGCCGTGTATGTTTCCATGCTTACCATGCAATGGTTGAAGGATTTGGGGGGAATTGCAGCCATTGAGGAAATTAACGAACGTAAAGCGAATTTGATTTACTCGGAAATTGAACTCAACCCTGTATTCTCCGGTATTGCAGCCAAAGAAGACCGTTCCAACATGAACGCTACCTTCAATATCACCGATGATGAGTTAAAGGATGTATTTGATGATATGTGCAAAGAAGCGGGCATAAACGGTATAAATGGACATAGGTCTGTTGGTGGTTATAGAGCTTCCATGTACAATGCACTTCCTTTGGAAAGTGTTGGTGTTTTGGTGGACATTATGAGTGAACTGGAAAAGAAAGGATAACTTAATGGGAAAGATTTTAGCGAATGATGGCATAGCGCAATCAGGAATCGATTTACTTGAGAAAGAAGGTTTCGAAATTAAGAATACCCGTGTTGCCGAAGAACAATTGGCAAACTACATCAACAAAAATAATATTGAGGGGCTATTGGTGCGCAGTGCAACCAAAGTAGACAAAAAGCTTATTGACAGCTGCCCCAGCCTAAAATTGATAGGTCGTGGTGGGGTTGGTCTGGACAATATTGATGTAAAATATGCTGAATCCAAAGGAATCAAGGTCTTCAACACGCCCGAAGCATCTTCCGAGTCAGTAGCGGAATTGGTTTTTGCACACCTATTGAATGGCGTTCGATTTTTGCACGATTCCAACCGAAACATGCCTTTGGAAGGCGATAGCCAATTCAAACAACTCAAAAAAAGTTATGCCGGAGGTGTTGAGCTTCGTGGCAAAACTCTGGGAATTATTGGTTTTGGAAGAATAGGTCAAGCCACGGCAAAAATGGCACTTGCTTTGGGCATGGAAGTTATGTACACTGATCATCACACCAAAGAAGCAAGTTTGAATCTTTCTTTTTTTGATGGACAATCCGTTGATTTTACATTAAAAAGCAGTGAATTTAAAGAAGTTCTTGCAAATTCAGACTTTGTAAGTCTTCATGTGCCTGCACAAGACAAATATGTGATTGGTAAAAAAGAACTTGGGCTCATGAAGCCTGGTTCTGCAATCATCAATACTTCGCGAGGCGGTGTTTTGGATGAAGTAGCTCTGGTTGAAGCCCTGGACACCGATCATTTATCTTTTGCAGGACTCGATGTGTATGAATCGGAGCCCAATCCCGAAATCAAAATATTGATGAACCCCAAGATTTCACTGAGTCCACATGTTGGTGGCTCCACTGTTGAAGCACAGCAACGTATTGGTGTGGAATTGGCACAAAAGGTTATCAAATTGCTAAAATCTTAGTGTTTTTAGGGTAGATTGCCCTTTCAAAACCCACTTTTTCGTACATTGTAGCTTTAACCTTAACACTAACACAATGTCAGGATTATTAGATTTGATCAACAGCCCTACGGGAAAAATGTTGGTCAGCGGAGTTGCTGGGCAAACCGGACAACCCGAAAATAAAACAGCGGAAGTTTTGAGCATGGCCATGCCTCTTTTAATGGGCGCCATGAAGAAGAATGCATCTACCCCTGGTGGAGCCCAAGGACTAATGAACGCCCTATCCTCGAAACACGATGGAGGTATTTTAGATGATTTGGGTGGACTTTTTGGTGGCGGCGTAGACCAAAATGTGATGGACGACGGAGCAGGAATTCTTGGTCACGTATTAGGTTCAAAGCAACCCCAGGTTGAAAATGCCCTTAGCACCAAATCAGGAATAGATGCAGGTTCCATATCACAAATTTTGAAAATAGCAGCACCTATTCTATTGGGATATTTGGGCAAACAGACCAGACAACAAAACGTGAGCAGTCCTGAAGGTCTTAATGGCTTGTTGGGAGGTTTAATGGGAGGAAATAAAACCGCGGCCAAGCAGCAATCCCTAATCGAAACCTTTTTGGATAGTGATGGTGACGGTAGCGTTATTGATGATTTGGCAGGAATGGTCTTGAACGGCGGAGGACAGAAAAAAAGTGGGCTTGGCGGAGTATTGGGCGGCCTTTTTGGAAAGTAGGAACATTAAGCTTAACGATATTTAACAGAGCCACTTGAGTTTTCAAGTGGCTTTTTTTGTATTTTAAGATTATGAAAAAGAAAATTATAAATCCGTTACTGTTCGTTCTGATGCTTTGCATTGGGCTGGTTTCCTGCACCTCACAAAAATCAACATTGGATGTCACAAATGAAGAAAAGACTCTTTTCGATTCTGATGACGATGAACCTGTAGAAATTGCAGACGATGATACTGAATATGAAATCATTATCATAGAGCCGGGTTTTTACACATGGCTAAAATCTATCGCACGGCCTGAAGGATATTATTCGCAGACATTTCTGGAAAACCGAAACGCAATCATGGTGATCACTTGGAACCAGAGGGTATTGGAACCACAAAGATGGAACCCGAACCTTTATGAAATGCAAATCAATTATGATCCGAACATTGATTATGGCTACGAAGTGAATTACAAGCTCTACAATTACTTTATTTATTTTCAACGAAAATACAATCAACGATTAGGTCCTTTTCTACCTAGGATTTAATGTGCTATTTTTGCATTAATTACAACTTCGCAATGCAAAAACTAAAACAGCGCTGGGAAATCCAAAAGAACTGGCAAATCCTTTTTCCCATTTTGGGAGCACTATTGGTTGTATTCACGGCCTACACTATTTCTAGGAGTTTTTTACACTTTTACGGCCTTAACAACACCGCTTTTGAGTGGGTATTTACACTTGGTGGAACAGGGATACTTTATTTTATATTGGTGAAGTTTTTCCTGTGGTGTTTTAAAAAAGTGGAGAACAAATGGAAAGTGGACTACAAATGGGAAATGATTGCCATTTTCATAGTTTTTGCGTTAACAGGAAGTGCAGCAGGAAAACTCGCAGGACCTTTGGTACATTGGATTGGTTTGGACAGCGAAAATGTTCCAAGTGCAGTTTATTGGACTCTAAGGATTCTATTGATATTTCCTATCTATCAAATCCTCTTGGTTTTTATCGGATGGTTATTCGGGCAGTTTCAATTTTTCTGGAATTTTGAGAAAAAGATGCTGAAACGTATGGGGCTAGGTGCTTTCTTACCATAGTTTATCGTTTTTTTAACATAAAAAAAGGGGGGACCTTGGTTACTTTTGTGGAAGTATGCATACCAACCTCCACAAACGAATACTCATTTTAGCTTCCCTGTTGATGGCAGTAGCGATATTAGCTCCTTCCATCATAAAATTGGGACATGCTTTATATGAGCATAGCCAGGAGGAGCAATGTATTGCATATGGCACCAATCATATCCACGATGGCAATATAGATTGTGATTTTCACGATTTTACCCTGGCCAACAAAGTTCTCTTCAACACTTCATTTACATATATTCCTGTCCAAATACCTGAAATAAGGTACTCGACTTCCATTTACAATTTCACCTATAAGCCTAAAGAAGTTACTTTTAGAGCTTTACGTGGTCCACCATCCGTTTCTTAGTATTTAATGCTGATTGATTTAAGTTTTTAAACTATTTATTATTTACAATGAAACAATTTTATATTTCAATGCTTTTGGCATTGACATCAATTTTTACGTACTCACAAAATACACTTTCTGGAAATATTTCAGATGCAGAAACAGGCGAACCATTGGAACAAGTGTCAGTATATATTCCACAATTGGAAAATGGTTCCGTAACCGACCAAAATGGAGATTTCACCCTTAAGAACCTTCCTGAAGGCAATTATAAACTAGTTATCTCATATATAGGGTTTGAAACCTATTCCACATCGATTGAAATCAATACTGGAAACAATCAATTTGATTATCAAATGAGCCCTTCAGCAATAGAAATGGATGAGGTGGTTCTTTCCACACCGTTCCACAAATTACAGCGTGAAAACGTAATGAAGGTGGAACAAAAATCCATGGAGGAACTGAAACAGCAAGGAGGCATTACACTTTCGGAGGGAATTACGAATATCCCTGGTGTATCATCCGTATCCACAGGGGTTGGAATAGGGAAGCCCGTTATTCGTGGTCTCAGTTTTAATCGTGTTTTGGTTTATACTCAGGGTGTACGCTTGGAAAACCAACAATATGGGGGCGAGCATGGGTTAGGCATAAACGATGCGGGGATTTCCAGTGTGGAAGTAATAAAAGGGCCTGCATCGTTACTCTATGGATCTGATGCCCTTGGCGGTGTGCTCTATCTGAACCCTGAAAAGTTCGAGTCTTCCGGAGAAACGTCTGGTGATGTAAACATGAGATATTTCACCAACACTCTTGGTTATAATGCTAATGCGGGATTCAAGACTTCTGGAGAAAAACTTAAATTTTTGGTCCGTGGGGCCTACGCTTCCAATGCGGACTATGAAACCGGAGATGGAACCGGTGTCACAAACTCCAGATTCAATGAAGCTGACTTAAAAACAGGTTTGGCGTATCAAGCAGCAAAATTTAAAACAGAGCTTAGGTATAACTACAACACCTCTGAACTTGGGATTCCTGAAGAAATCGGTGTCCAAAACAACGACCACGATCCATTGGAACCCTACCAAGAACTTTCTACACATATTATAAGTTCTAAAAACAACTTCTTTTTTAAGAAATCCAGTTTGGAAGCCACCTTTGGTTATACGGTAAATGATAGAAAAGAGTTCGAGGAACACCATCATGAAGAACATGAGGGTGAGGAACATGCTGAAGAAGAGGAACATGCCGATGAAGAACATATGGAAGAGGAAGAAGGAGCGGCACTCGATATGCGATTAAGCACCTTCAACTATAATATCCAATTCAATCCTCAATGGGGGAAAATGACCACTATTTTCGGAATTCAGGGAATGCACCAAAAAAATGAAAATTTTGGTGAAGAAGTACTGGTTCCCAATGCTATTACCAATGATTTTGGAGTTTTGGCCACTTCGCACATACATTTCAATAAAAGCGATCTTCAAATTGGTTTGCGATACGATTTAAGGTCGATCAATGGTGAAGAAAGTGGTATTGAAGGGGATGAAGAGTACATTCCTGCTTTACGTAAGGATTTTAACAGTTTTAATGCGGCTGTAGGATACCGTATGGATTTGACCCAAAATATTATAGGGCGTATAAATCTTGCTACAGGTTTTAGGGCCCCCAATCTATCGGAATTGTCATCCAACGGATTGCACAGTGGGGCTAATCGTGTGGAAATCGGTAATCCTGATTTGGACAGCGAGCAAAATTTCCAGATAGATTTGGCCTTAGAGTACGGAAATAGGCATATTGAGGCTTATGTGAACACATTTTATAATATCGTAAACGACTATATCTATTTAGAACCAACAGGTGAATTCAGAGAATTGGACCCTGTTTATGATTTTCAACAACAAAATGCCATTTTGTACGGTGGTGAATTTGGATTCCACTTACACCCCCACCCGATTGATTGGCTTCATTTAGAAAGTAGTTATGACATAGTTTTCGGTGAGTTGGAAGACAATTCAAACTTACCTTTGATTCCTGCCAACCGCTGGACGAACACGTTCAGAGTAGAATGGAAAAAAAGAAATCAAGATTATAAATGTTATGCTTTTGTTACGCTTCAAACTTTCTTTGATCAAAACAAAGTGGCTGATTTTGAAACTAAAACCCCAAGATACAATCTGTTTAATATAGGTGTTGGAGGCGATATGAAAATCTTCAATCAAAAAATAGGGTATTCCATTACAGCTAACAATTTGTTCGATAAGAACTACATCTCTCACCTATCTAGGTTAAAGCCGGACGGCATTGCGAATATGGGAAGAAATGTATCCTTTAACTTGAACGTGCCACTTTAATTTAGAGAATTATAAAGTAATTAAAGGTCAATCTAATTTAGGTTGACCTTTTTTCTTGCTCAAAAGGTAAGTGTACACCCAAGTAAGGGTAAAAGTGGGAATTACATCCAATCCGGGCACCAACTCTTCCGCAAAAGTGATTAAACCAGCAGCCTGCCCTACCCTGCCCTTGTAAAGTCTGGTCATGAGCCAACCGGCAACTGGGGCCCAAATAACATCGGAAAACTCACCTATACCGGGGATTACAAAGGATAGCATACCAATACCATCAAAAAGCAATCCTAATAGGAGATTGCGATACTTGCCGTCTTTTTCTTTTGCCATAAGGGAAAAATAGTAATTCCCTACAAATTGAAAAAGCTGTTTAGGATAAATCGGCGCTTACCAGCTTTAAAAACTCATTTCTGGTTTCGATTTTTTCAAACTGACCTCTAAAGCCGGAAGTAGTAGTGACTGAATTTTGTTTTTGCACACCCCTCATCATCATGCACATGTGGGAAGCTTCGATTACCACAGCAACACCCTTGGGCTTAAGTGTTTTGTTGATACACTCCAAAATGTCATGTGTCAATCTCTCTTGTACCTGTAACCTTCTGGCGAAAACATCCACTACGCGTGGAATTTTGCTCAAACCTACAATATGTCCGTTGGGAATATAAGCCACATGCGCTTTTCCAAAAAATGGCAACATATGGTGTTCGCATAGCGAGTACAGCTCAATATCCTTAATGATTACCATATCATCATAATCCTCTGCAAACATGGCGCCCTTAAGAATCTCCTCAGCATCTTGCTTGTAGCCTTGCGTAAGAAAAAGCATTGCTTTGGCAGCACGTTCGGGAGTTTTTAACAACCCTTCTCGGGTAACATCTTCCCCAATATCATCCACAATTTTGGAAAAATGGTCTTTTACCTCATTGGTAATTTCAATATTATACTCTTCGAGGTTTCTGTATGGTGCCATGCCTTAGCTTTTTTGAAAAATATGTATTCAGTTTCTTGATCTTGGGGTCAATTATAATTTGACAATAGGGTTGTTGCCTATTCTCATTGTAATAATCTTGATGTTCCGCCTCCGCCATATAAAAGGGCTTTGCTTCGGAAACAAGGGTCACAATAGGAGAATCAAAGATATTCTCTTTCTCCAAAAGATTGATAAAATCTTCTGCTGTCTGCTTTTGTTCAGGTGTGGTGTAAAAGATTTCACTGCGGTATTGTGTGCCCACATCATTTCCCTGCCGGTTCAAAGTGGTGGGGTCATGTGTGGCGAAAAAGATTTCCAATAGCTCCAGATACGATATCTTAGAGGAATCAAAAGTTATTTTAACCGCTTCGGCATGTCCGGTCCTGCCAGTGATGATCTCTCTGTATGCAGGATTTTTAATAGTTCCGCCAGTGAATCCCGAAACTACCTCCTCTACTCCATCAAGCCGCTGAAAAACAGCTTCTGTGCACCAAAAACATCCTCCTGCAAAAATTGCGATGTCCAATTTCAATATATTTTGTTTATTCATTTCGATTCAAAGTTAAACAATATTTGATTGGTAAAATTAATTCTAACAAATATTTATATGTTTAGTCGAATTTACAGTCTTAAACTTATGAATTATGTTTTCCTGAGGCTTTTCGCTTTACGGAAAACTGATATATGGATACTTGGTAAAAATTTGTGGAATTCGTATCAAAACGATCATCTTTGCGATACAACAGTAATGATTATCTTCGATCTGCGAAGTTGCACTTATGATAAAGGCCACAAATATTCAAAAAAGTTACGGAGACCTCAAGGTTTTGCAAGGGGTTGATCTAGAAATAAAAAAAGGGGAGGTAGTTTCCATAGTTGGTGCTTCGGGTGCAGGAAAAACCACTTTATTGCAAATTTTGGGCACTTTGGATACTCCTACCAACAAGGGTGAAAGCACCTTGTTGATCAACGATACCGATGTAAATCAACTCAACGACAAAAGTTTGGCACAATTTCGAAACGAGCATATTGGGTTCATTTTTCAGTTTCACCAGTTATTGCCCGAGTTTACGGCTTTGGAAAATGTTTGTATTCCCGCTTTTATCAAAAAAACTCCTCGAGCAGAAGCTGAAAAACGCGCCAAGGAACTATTGGACTTTTTGGGCTTAAAGGACCGTTACGACCATAAGCCCAATGCGCTATCGGGAGGGGAACAGCAACGTGTTGCTGTAGCTCGTTCCCTAATGAACAACCCCTCTGTGGTTTTGGCCGATGAGCCGAGTGGAAACTTGGATTCCGAAAGTGCCGACAATCTTCACAAGCTGTTTTTTCAGTTGCGGGAAGAGTTTGGGCAAACCTTTGTTTTGGTGACACATAATCTGGAATTGGCCGACATGGCGGACCGAAAGCTCACGATGGTGGATGGATTGATCGTTTCCAAAGATTGATATGACCAAAGCAGAACTCAAAGAATTTTTGGATGCCAAGGTGCTGGAATACAATCACCCTAAGTTTTTGGAGGATGATCCAATTCAAATCCCACACCGATTTTCACAGAAAGAAGACATTGAGATAAGCTCGTTTTTAACGGCTACCATTGCCTGGGGCAATCGAAAGAGCATTATCAATAATGCCACAAGGGTCATGGAGTTGATGGGCAACACGCCTCACGATTTTATAATGAACCATTCCGAGGATGACCTTGGAAAGCTCTCCCCTTTTGTACACCGAACCTTTAACGGCATTGACCTTGGTTATTTTGTAACCGGTTTACAGAATATCTATAAAAATCATGGGGGGTTGGAGGCAATTTTTACTGAACACCAGACCAAGAATTCCATGCAGCCTGCCATTTCCAAGTTCAAGGAAGTGTTTTTTGAATTGCCCCATCAAAGTCGAACCCAAAAACATGTTTCCGACCCCAATAAAGGTTCTGCGGCCAAACGTATCAATATGTTTTTACGTTGGATGGTACGTGATAATAGCACTGGAGTGGATTTTGGATTATGGAAAGATATCCCCCCTGCTAAACTTTCCTGCCCCTTGGATGTGCATTCCGGCAATGTAGCTCGAAAGCTAAAACTGCTCAAACGCAAACAAAATGATGCCAAAGCGTTACAGGAACTGGACAAAAATCTACGGAAATTGGATGCGATTGACCCAGTAAAATATGATTTTGCGCTATTTGGCTTGGGGGTTTTTGAAAAGTTTTAGGTAATTTAATTACCACAATTAATTCATGATATGAAATACTTGGAGCCTTCTTATTTTTTTGATTTTGAACACCATTCCATTCAAGAATTGATCACGGAATTCATGGCACCTGAATTGACCGGTAAAGAGAAAACCATCGGGCTGTATACCAAAGTTAGGGATGAATGGAAATATGACCCATACCATATCAGTATTGCTAAAGAAAATTATAGAGCCAGCAACATTGTGCGGAAAAGCACCGGTAATTGCGTGGAGAAATCGATTTTGCTGATTGCCGGACTAAGAGGAATGGGTATACCCGCAAGGCTTCATTTAGGGAAAGTTAAAAACCACATTGCCGTGGAAAGGTTAACGGAAAAGTTTGGTTCCAACGAACTTACTCCTCATGGAATGGTAAATGTCCACCTCAATAATAAATGGCTAAAAATGTCGCCTGCGTTCAATAAAAGTTTATGTGAGAAATTAAATGTGGAACCTTTGGAGTTCGACGGAGAACATAACTCTTTCTTGCAGGCTTATAATAGTGCCGGAACTCGATTTATGGAATACATAGAGGACTATGGGCATTTTGAGGACGTTCCATTGGATTTCATGAAAAAGAATATCAAGGAACATTACCCCCATATTTTTGATACAGCAGAAGATATTACTGAATTCAAGCTATAGAAAATAAACCGAATCACCCCCCAAACCCATAACCAGGCTCAAAATCCAGTGCTATGGTCTCTCCCCCATTGGCAATGGATTTGTAAATGGCCTCCACGATCATCATATCACGTTTACCCATTTCGCCCGGTGCTTTGTTCGGCTCATCAAACAAAACATGTCGTGCAAAATCATCCATTTGTAATTTCTGCTGACTCTCGTGTGGAAATTTGATTTCATCCCCATTGGAGGTCACTCCACTCAACGGTCCATAATTATTTGCTGGCTGTAACCGAAACCATCCCGAGGTTCCCGAAGCATACATCGCATTGGCGTTGAAATTATGTGAAGTAGTAATATTTCCCACAGCACCGCTCGGAAATTCAAATTGGGCGGTAATGGTCTCGTCGGTGTCCTTAAAATACTCAGGTCGGGTACTAAATTCTTGTGCCGCAACAGAAATCGGGTTTTCGCCAGTACCATAAATGGTACTTTGTACTGCGTACACTCCCATGTTCATCAAAGCACCACCACCGGAAAGTGTCTTGTTCAAACGCCATTGGTCTGGATTACCTGCGGAACGATACGCTGCATCTGCCGAAACAAACAAAATGTCCCCAAAAGTCTTTTCCCGGACAAACTCCTTGACCTGTTGTGTGTAAGGTTCGGAATGAAGGCGATAGCCCATTCCCAATTTCACACCAGCTTTATCGCAGGCATCTATTATAGCATCGCACTCAGCCACACTTATCCCCATTGGTTTTTCACAAATCACGTGTTTGCCAGCTTCTGCTGCTCGGATACTGAATTCAGCATGCATGCTATTGGGAAGCACTACGTAAATTACATCAATATCCTCGTTGTTGGCGATATCATCAAAATTTTGATAATTGTAAATATTCTTTTGTGGAATACCGTACTTATCCGCCCAAACCTTCTCCTTTTCAGGCGTACCAGTTACAATTCCAGCCAGATAGCAATGTTGGGTGTCCTGCAAAGCTGGTGCCAACTGATACGTGCTATAACTCCCTAGTCCTACTAATGCAATGCCCAATCTCTTCTTGTCCTGATTGGCGCCCATTGCACAAGCAAACGGTGCCGATGTTAATAAAGCGGCTCCTCCGATACCTTTTGCAGTGAGACTATTAAAATTTCTTCGGGTGATGGTTTTCATACATGTTGATTTAGCGAGTGTCCTTTAAAATTAAGAATAATAGCTTAATTAGAGCATTTAGAATTCTTTTAACAAGGTAAGAACTTTCAAATTCCCTATTTTTATGGCTAGACTAATTCAACCATATAAAATGAAAAAACTCTTACTATTAGGTATGGCGTTCTGTGCGTCGTTCACCTTTGCTCAAGAAAGAAAAATCCCTGTTGACACCACGGTAACCACACAGCATTCTGTGACCATCAATGGCTCTCGTATTAATTACACAGCCACGACGGGTACGCAGCCTGTTTGGGACGAAATGGGTGAGCCCATTGCAGCCCTTCACTACACGTACTACACCAAAAATGATGTAAGGGACAGGGCAACAAGACCTCTTTTGATTTCCTTTAACGGAGGACCGGGTTCCGGTTCCGTTTGGATGCACTTGGCCTATACAGGTCCCCGTATCCTTAAAATTGATGATGAGGGGTATCCTGTTCAGCCATATGGCGTTAAGGAAAATCCTTATTCTGTTTTGGACGTAACCGATATTGTTTATGTAAACCCGGTAAATACAGGTTATTCACGTACTATTCCAGAAACCGGAAAAGAAGTTGATCGTAAAAAATTCTTCGGAATCAATGCGGATACCAAATATTTGGCCGAATGGTTGAATACTTTTGTTTCCAGGAACAACCGTTGGAGGTCTCCAAAATACATTGTTGGTGAAAGCTACGGCGGTACCCGTGTTATGGGACTTTCCTTGGCTTTACAAAATCAACAATGGATGTATTTGAACGGTGTGATCATGGTTTCACCTGCAGATTATAAGGTATTCCGCGACAACGACCCTGTTTCCAGTGCATTGAACATGCCATATTTTGCGGCCACGGCATGGCATCATAAAGCATTGCCTGCCGATTTGCAAAGCAAAGATCTATTGGAGGTTTTGCCGGAGGTGGAAGAATTTACCATCAACGAATTATTGCCGGCCATTGCCAAAGGTGGATTTATAGCGGATTCCGAGCGTAAGGCCATTGCTGATAAAATGGCCCGTTATTCCGGATTGGACGTTCAGGACATACTAGATCACAACTTGGATGTACCAACACAATTTTTCTGGAAAGCTTTGATGAGAAGAAACGGAGGATACACCATCGGACGTTTGGATAGCCGCTATTTGGGAATTGATAAAACATTGGCCGGTACTCGACCAGATTATTCTCCTGAACTGACCTCTTGGTTGCACAGCTTTACTCCAGCAATCAACTATTATCTGCAGGAGGAATTGAATTTTAAAACTGACATTAAGTATAATATGTTCGGTCCGGTTCGTCCTTGGGATGACAGTAATGATAGCGTACGTGATGATTTGCGTCAGGCCATGGCGCAGAATCCATACTTGAACGTTTTGATTCAATCAGGATATTATGATGGTGCCTGCACCTATTTTGCTGCCAAGTATACCATGTCCCAAGTAGATCCAAGTGGTAAAATGAAAGATAGGTTCGATTGGAAAGGCTATCGTTCCGGACATATGATGTATTTAAGAAAGGAAGACTTAAAAACAGCCAACGAAGATATTAGAGCGTTTATTTTAAGAACCCAAGCTAACGGGAAGAGCGCGAAATATTAAAGAATATTCACAATAATTTTATAAAAGGCAGGTGGACACCTGCCTTTTTTATTTGTAACAAAATTTAAACTTTACACACTTATTGTATGAAATGGGATTTGGTTTTCACGGAAAAATAGCAGATAAGTTTAATCGAGGGCTCTTAAAAAAAAGAGTGCCAAGGTCCAAAGATGAGGTCTACGGTAAGAAAGTCAACTCAAAATTACATTTTAAAAAGTCCACTCTACACGATATAGCTCGTATTCGTAAAAAGATGTTCATCCAGAAAGAAAAGGAAAAGAGACAGATGTTTTATGCTGTAATAGCCGCCATTCTATTCTTTTTTATAGTTTACTTGCTTTTTGTACTATGATAATTTTCTATTTTTAACAAAAACCACTGAAAGTGAAAAAACAAACCATACTCTGGATCATGCTATCGTTTCTAGGATTATCGAGTACCTCAAAAATCAATGCCCAAGATTGGCCCAATTTGGAAAAGTATAAAAATGCGAATACAGAACTTCCCGCTCCCGCGGAAAACGAAAATCGGGTGGTGTTCATGGGCAATTCCATTACCGAAATGTGGATAGGCGCTCATCCAGAATTTTTCGCCGAAAATCCGTATGTAAACCGCGGTATCGGTGGACAGACAACACCACAAATGTTGTTGCGTTTTCGTCAAGATGTGATTGATTTGAACCCTAAGGCTGTGGTGATTTTGGCCGGAACCAACGATATTGCAGGCAATACCGGTCCCATGACGCTGGAGCAAATCCATGATAACATTTTATCCATGGTAGAATTGGCAAAAGCAAACGGCATAAAACCGATTGTGTGTTCCGTGCTTCCAGCGTACGATTATCCTTGGCGTCCTGGTTTGGAACCAAACATCAAAATTCCAAAGTTGAACAACATGCTCAAAGAAATGGCAGAAAACGAGGGGGCCATGTATTTGGACTACTTCTCTGAGATGGCCGATGATAGAAACGGACTACCGTCTGAATTGACCACAGACGAAGTACATGTGACAAAAGCAGGGTATGACATCATGGAGAAAATGGTAAAGACAGCTATTGATAAAGTGCTCAAATATCAATAAAATGAACGATGTTGATTTTATACATGCTTTTGAAACAGGGAAATTCCCACCAGAACAATTTAACCACAAAGCCCATATAAAATTGGCTTGGGTTTATCTTGATAGGTTTGATGAGGAAACTGCTATTTCCAAAACATGTGTGGCCATCAAAAATTTTGACCAACTTCATGGCGATGGCACTAAATTTCACACTACGTTGACAATAGCTGCCGTAAAAGTGGTGCATCATTTTAGGCAAAAATCAAAAGCAACCACATTTGACGGGTTTGTGGCCGAACATCCAAGACTGATTACCTCATTCAAAGAATTACTTTCCCAGCATTATAGGAAAAACGCACTTGCCGATCCAAAAGCAAAAACAGCATATTTGGAACCCGACCTGCTTCCCTTCAGTTAAGTTGATAGTCAAGATTTAGTTACATTGCAGCATGCAAAATGGCAAGGTCAGTATCATTATTCCCTTTAAAAACACCGCACATTACCTCCCCGAATGTTTAGATTCCATTGTGGATCAAACATATACCGATTGGGAAGTTTTGGCCGTTAATGATCATTCCATCGATGAAAGCTTTGAACTACTCACCTCCTACTCCAATACAGATGAGCGCATCAAGGTATTTCAAAACAAGGGAGATGGAATCATTCCCGCACTTCAAACCGGCTACGCCGAGAGTCATGGTCAATTTGTAACACGGATGGATTCTGATGACATCATGAAACCTAATCGATTGCAAGTTATGGTGGATTCTTTAAAAAAGAATGGTCTAGATCATGTTGCTGTGGGACAAGTGAAATATTTTTCAGGCCGAGGCATCAGTAATGGCTATGAACGGTACGAACAATGGCTGAATCTATTGACATCGGAAGGAAACAATTTTGATGAGATTTACAAAGAGTGCGTTATTCCCTCACCATGTTGGATGATCCACCGTGAAGATTTCGAAAAATGCAAGGGTTTTGAACCCCAACGCTACCCTGAAGATTACGACCTCACCTTTCGGTTTTACGAATACGGTTTTAAAATTATTCCTTGCAACCAAGTGCTGCACCTTTGGCGTGACTATGATACCCGTACCTCACGAACCCATGAGCACTATGCCCAAAATTATTTTTTGGACATCAAGCTGCATTATTTTTTAAAGTTAAATCATGATAATAACCGACCATTGGTAGTTTGGGGTGCTGGATTTAAAGGAAAAAAGATTGCGAAAGAATTAAAAAAACAAGGTTTGGATTTTGTTTGGTTATGCGACAATCCAAAAAAAATCGGCAAAAAAATCTACGGTAAGGAACTGGTTCATTTTGAGTCATTACAAGAATTGAAAAATCCTCAGAGCATCATTACCGTGGCCAATGATGATGCACAAAAAGAAATCCGAAGCTATTTTTCTGAAATGGGCCAATCCTCAATGCAGGATTACTTCTTTTTTTGTTGATTCAACCCTTCTTTAAAATAGATTTCTCGACTGCGCTCGAAATGACAGTTAATTTTTAATTCTTAATCGGGCATTGATTAGCGAAGATTAAAATCAGAATGTTATAATGCCTATCTTTGACCAAGCAATGTTGGGAATGCAGTTTAAACATCCAGAAATTCTTTGGGCACTTTTTCTTCTAGTCATACCCATTCTAATTCATTTATTCCAATTAAGACGTTTTACAAAAACCCCATTTACCAATGTGGCAATGCTACAAAAAGTGGTTTCTGAATCCAGAAAAAGTAATACCCTTAAAAAATGGTTGCTATTGTTGACACGTTTATTGTTGCTGGCCGCCCTTATCATGGCTTTTGCGCAACCCTTTATTTCAGCTAGCACTGCTCTTCAGGAAAAGGAGACTGTGGTATATTTGGACGATTCGTTTAGCATGCAGGCCAAAAGCAATGGCATTTCACTTTTGGAAAAAGCGACACAGGATTTAATCAAGAACATTGATGGGGAATCCGAATTCAGTCTGTTTACCAACGAAAAAACATTCAGCAATGTTCGAATAGCGGATATTCAAAATTTATTGCTTTCCCTTCCCTATTCCTATAGGCAATTGAGCTTGAATGAAATTGGCTTAAAAGCCAATAGCTTATTTTCCCAAAATACCGGCAGTGTAAAAAACCTGATTTTGATTTCCGACTTTCAAGAAAGAATATCGGATGGGAATAAGAGTTTGGATTCCAGTTTCACCACTCATTTTGTTCCCATGCAACCAAAGGAACTTCAAAATGTGTCCATAGATTCTGTTTTTGTGGATGATGTATTAAATGAACAAGCCACACTTCATGTGTTCCTATCTGGTGGAAATCAGGATGAGCCCTTGCCCATATCTCTTTATAATGCAAATGAGTTGATTGCTAAAACAGCCGCTAAGTTTAAATCAAACAGGGATGCAGAGGTCGAATTTACCATTTCCGTAAACGAAGCGTTGAATGGACGATTGAGTATCATCGATAATGCCTTGGGATATGACAATCGATTTTACTTCAACATCAATACCAAACAAAAGATAAAGGTTTTGGCCATAAGTGATTCGGATAGTGATTATTTAAACCGCTTATTTCGAGGTGATGAATTCGATTTTCGAAAATATGCCTTGAGTCAACTGGATTACAGCAATTTAGATGACCAAAATGTTGTGGTTTTGGATAACTTAAAGGTAATTCCAAGTAGTCTTCAAAATATCCTCAGAACATTTAAATCAGAGGGTAGTACTTTGATTGTGGTTCCAGCAAAGGATAGCGATATATCATCTTACAATAGCTTATTATCTGGCTTTTCTGCCACTCAATTTTCAGAAAAAGTGGTTTCCGATCAACAAGTGACCACCATCACCTTTGATCATCCGTTATACCGTAATGTTTTTGAAGAGGAAGTAAGCAATTTTCAATATCCATCAGTAAAAGAATATTTTGGCATACGCACCGGTCTTCCTAAAGCGTTGTCCATGGATGGTGGTGATTCCTTTTTGGTGGGCGATGATGGATTGTATGTGTTTACGGTTCCCTTGACATTGGAAAATTCCAATTTTATCAATTCACCATTGATTGTACCTACTTTTTATAATATGGCACAGTCGAGTTTACAGGTGCCCAAACCCTATCAAACACTTGGTAAAGTAACTTCTGTAGACATACCTGCAGAAATCGGAAATGATGATATTTTGGAAGTATCCAAAGCAGAGTATCGGTTTATTCCACTTCAGCAGACTTTTCCAAGTAGGGTCCGTCTCACTTTTGACCAAAGCCCGACCGAAGACGGCATTTATTCAATTCTGAGGGACGATCGAACAATTCAAAACATAAGTTTCAATTATCCAAGAACGGAAAGCCAACTTAAATATCTGGATTTAGGAACATTGGATAATGTAAACACCATGGATTCGATTCCAGTACTGTTCGAATTCCTGGAAGCGGAGAACAACATTACAGCATATTGGAAATGGTTTGTTATTTTAGCGTTGCTTCTGGCGCTTATTGAGGTACTCATTCAAAAATTCGTTACATGAACATTCTGCTGAAGTCTGCAAAAATTGTATGCCCGGAGAACAAGGAACTTCACTTGAAAAAGCGTGATATCCTTATCAAAAAAGGGATAATCGAAAAGATAGGCGCCTCTGTGAAAGCTACCGGCAATATTAAGGTCGTGGAAAAAGACAACCTGCACGTTTCTTTGGGATGGTTCGATAGTGGTGTAAGTTTTGGCGAACCAGGATTTGAGGAACGCGAGACCATAGGCAATGGACTTTTTACGGCGGGCAAAAGCGGTTTTACCGATATTGTGCTCAACCCCAATACAAATCCGGTACCAGATACCAGTTCCGACGTAGTGTTTTTAAAGGAACGTGGACAAGGAAAGGCCACTAGGGTTTATCCCTTAGGTAGTTTGACCAGAAATTCTGAAGGAAATGCCCTGGCAGAACTTTTTGATATGAAAAATGCTGGTGCAGTTGCCTTTTATGATTTCAAAAAACAGATTTCCAATCCCAATCTGCTTAAAATAGCATTACTGTATGCCCAAAATTTTGATGGGTTGGTATATTCCTTTCCACAGGATGGCGACATTAAAGGGAAAGGTGTGGTGCATGAAGGCGAAGTATCCACAAAACTGGGACTTAAAGGAATACCAGCTTTGGCTGAAGAACTTCAGATTACAAGGGATTTGTTCGTGTTGGAATATACAGGTGGAAAGCTTCATATTCCTACCATTTCTTCTGCAGGCTCGGTGAAACTGATTGCCGAAGCCAAGAAAAAAGGGTTGGATGTGACCTGTAGTGTTGCAGTTCACAATCTCTTCTATTCGGATGAGACTTTGGTAGGTTTTGATACCCACTTTAAAGTATCCCCTCCCCTAAGAACAAAAGCAGACTGTAAGGCCCTTATAAAAGGAGTGAAAAACGGAACCATAGATTTTGTGACCTCCGACCACATTCCCATGGATATTGAGCATAAGCGCGTGGAGTTCGATAATGCAAAAAGTGGCAGCCTTGGGCTGGAGTCCGCCTTTGGCAGCTTGAATACCATTTTTGAACTGGATGAAACCATTAGAATATTGACAAAAGGACGAGACCGATTTCAAATCGACGCTTCCAAACTGGAAGAAGGCAGCAAAGCTTGTCTTACCCTGTTCAATCCCAATGGAGAGTATACTTTTGATACGAAAGACATCCTTTCAACCTCAAAAAATAGCATGTACCTAGGTACAACCTTAAAAGGAAAAGTTTACGGAATCATCAACAATGACCAAAGTACATTAAAATGAGTAATTCCAACCCCGGAAAAACCACTGCCATTGTAGCCTATATCACCATAATAGGCTGCTTGATAGCCATTACCATGAATATTGAACCAAAAAATGCTTTTGCGCGGTTTCATATTCGGCAAGCCTTTGGAATTCATGTGCTTTTTCATGCTTTGGCCATTATATTAACCTATACCGGTTTTGTTTATTTATCTGTTCCAATATATATATTCTACCTTATTATTTGGGTTTTTGGATTTCTCCAAGTTTTAAATGAAACAACCAAGCCATTGCCTGTATTGGGCAGCTATTTTCAAAAATGGTTCACATTCATATCATAAATTAAAACCATGTCCCTAAAACCTTTATCCTTAACATATTTACTCCGACCATCTTCAATAAAATCTGGAAAAATCCCTGCACTTTTTATGTTCCATGGTTACGGTAGCAATGAAGAGGACCTATTTTCATTTGCATCTGAATTACCTGAGGAGTTAATGATTTTTTCACTAAAAGCTCCCTATGATCTAGAACCTTTCGGCCATGCTTGGTATGCCATAAATTTTGATGCGGAACAAGGGAAATGGAGCAATGATGAACAGGCCAAAGAATCCAGGGATAAAATCGTGAATTTTATTGATGAGGCGATTGATGCGTACAGCTTGGACAAGGATAATATAACCCTCTTAGGATTTAGTCAAGGAACTGTTTTAAGTTATGCCGTTGCATTATCGTATCCAGAGAAATTGAAAAATGTAATAGCTCTGAGCGGATACATCAACAAAAATATTTTGGTGGACAACTATGCGGATAAAGACCATAATGGTCTAAGTTTTTATGTGTCCCACGGTCAAGTGGACCAAGTTATTCCTTTGGAATGGGCACAAAATTCCCCGGAATTCCTCAAAAACTTAAATATCCCAACAACTTACGAGGAGTTTCCTGTGGGGCATGGGGTTTCCCAGCAGAATTTCTTTTCCTTTAAAAAGTGGTTAGAGGCACACATTTAAATCTTGATGGCAATTCTGTGCTGGACACGGAATCCCATCCATAATGTGAGACGGTAACCCTAAACATTTTCAGAAGAAGAACATATTTAGTAGTCCTGTGGAGCGTAGAGCAAATGTTCGGCCAATGTAAAATCCACGCTTAAATCATCTTTAAGCTCATATTTTATAATTAAGTCGCCCCAATATTTTCCATCGGAGAAATCGGCCAAAATCCATTTATGGTTAAGCACTTTGATCTTGTTGATCTTAAAGTCACTTTCCATTCCTTCATACGGAATCAATGGATTGTCTCCTTTTTGTTCATTGGTTTCCAACAGCTTATCCTGAATATACAATGATGGATTCTCCAAATTCAAATGATCGTAGTACGCCAAAGCATCATCGTTGTTTTCCAAGGTAAAGTATTGCATGTCCAACACCTTTAGGTGCATGGTCTGTAATGAATCTTCCAGTTTCACCACTTCTTCTTCAAGTTGTTTTACATCAGAGGTCAATGCCTTTTGCATATTGTTTCCAGTCACAAACTGGAAGAGGGCCAGCAAAGCAGCAAAGACGAATAGGTATAGAAAAATATTTTTTTTCATCAAATCTAAATTTTAATCTGTAGGTTATCGTAGGCCAAATGTATGTTTTTAGGAAGACTTTTTTCCACTTCTTCGTGAAATCCAAGTAATGCGCTAATGTGGGTAAAATAGGTTTGGTCCGCCCCTACTTTCTCGGCAAACTCCAAAGCTTCTTTCAAATTAAAATGGGAATGGTGGGGCTCGAGTCGCAATGCATTAACTACTAGAACCTTGGCACCTTTCATTTTTTTTAATTCTTCTTCCTCTACCCGTTTTACATCCGTCATGTAGATAAATTCACCAAAACGATATCCAAAAACTTGTAACCTGTTGTGAAAAGCCTCAATGGGAACCACATCCAAATCACCCAAAGGGATATTTTCATTTTTCGAAACTTCGTGGACTTGAACTGCTGGTGCACCTGGGTAACGGTCTTCATCAGCAAAAATATAGTCAAACCGCCTTTTTAGGGATTCAATTACTCTTGCGTGGGCATAAATGGGAATATCCCCCTGTCTAAAAAAAAATGGACGGATATCGTCCATCCCTGCGGTATGGTCCGCATGCTCATGGGTGAACAAAATTCCATCCAATTTATCTATGGGATTGGAAAGCATTTGCTGCCTAAAATCAGGGCCGCAATCAATTACGTAGTTATGGTTTTTCCATGAAATCAATACGGATACACGAAGTCTTTTATCCTTGGGGTCCGAGCTTAGGCAAACAGGGTGACTGCTTCCGATTACCGGTATTCCCTGCGAAGTCCCTGTGCCCAAAAATGTAATGGTCATCTTATCATCCATTAAAATCAAAATTATAACTTATTTATTTAATAGATTGACTGAAGAGTGTAACTTTGCTGTACATTAAAAAAACGGACATGCCGAGCATACCAAGCAAAGAAAATGCTTTTGAAAACATTCCTTCCATAAAGGCGAAAACGCTTAGGATCAACTTGAATCAAGATATTTACGGAACCTTTGCCGAAATTGGGGCCGGACAGGAAACTGCCAGACACTTTTTTAGAGCGGGCGGTGCTTCTGGGACCATTGCAAAGGCAATGAGTGCTTATGATAAATCTTTTAGTGATGCCATTTATGGTATTGAGGAAGATGGGCGTTATGTGACCCAGTCCCGATTAAAAAGGATGTTGGACCATGAAATGCGTTTGGTAGAAGAACGTATCAGTAGGGAAAGTAATCCAGACTATTTGTTTTTCAGTTATGCCAATACAGTGGCCACCATAGACTTTTCCAAAAGATATAAAGGGCATGGATGGGTCGGTCTTCGTTTTCAATTAGATCCGGACCAGAAGGAATATGATGAGATCATTCTTCATATCCGTTTTAAACAGAATGAAGCAAGATTACAGCAAGAAACCCTTGGTATTTTGGGTGTGAACTTGATTTATGGTGCATTCTTTAAATTCCATAAGCCCAAAAAGCTATTAAAATATCTGTACGATCATATAGATCATGATACTTTGGAGATTGATATGATCAATTTTACGGGACCTAACTTTGCCGATGTCGATAACCGTTTAATGAGCCTCCAACTTATAAAGAACGATATGACGGATGCCGTAATGTTTGGCCCTGATGGTAACAACTTGCTTCCGGCTGCAGTGCTTTACAAGAAAAACATCCTTGCCCTTCGCGGTAGTTTTAGACCGGTTACCAAGGTAAATATGGATATGTTCCAGAAATCCTATGACATTTTTATTAGGGAGCAGACGGTTGACATGGAAAATGCGATAGTTGTATTTGAAATAACCCTTTCCAACCTTAAAGCAGCTGGGGAAATTGACGAGCAAGACTTTATGGATCGAGCGGAATTGCTTTGTTCCCTGGGCCATACCGTATTGATTTCCAAATTCCAGGAATATTACAAACTGGTGGAATACTTTAATAACTATACCAAGGCCAAAATTGGATTGACCATGGGTGTCAACAACTTAGTGGATGTATTTGATGAGAAGTACTACCGTCATTTAAGCGGTGGTATTTTGGAGGCATTCGGTAAATTGTTCTTTAAGGATTTGAAAGTTTACCTCTACCCCATGAAAGACCCGGAAACAGGTCAGGTGCTTACCAGCAACAATGTTAAGGTCCACCCTAGAATGAAGGAATTGTACAAATTCTTTAAATACAATGGTAAGGTGATGGACATTATTGATTATGATCCCGATGTACTCCATATTTTCTCAAGGGATGTACTTAAGAAAATCATCAAGAAAGATGATGGATGGGAGAAAGAATTGCCTGAGGGTATTGCAGAAATTATAAAGGAGAAAAACTTGTTTACACGAAAGGTTCTCGAAGAGAAAGAATAGAAATAAAAAAGGCGCTTAATCAGCGCCTTTTTCTTTTTATGCCAATATTTGGGCTGCGTGATCCTTAGTCTTTACTTTTTCGATAACATTTTCCACAACGCCATCCCCATCAATAACGAATGTGGTCCTATGAATACCATCATATTCCTTGCCCATGAATTTCTTGGGCCCCCAAACACCAAAGGTATTGATTACTATATGGTCCTCATCTGCCAATAATGGAAATGGAAATTCGTATTTGTTTCTAAAATTGGATTGTTTCTTTTCTGAATCAGCGCTTACGCCCAAGAGTTCAAAACCTTGGTCTTGTAATTCCTTATAATTGTCACGTAAATTACATGCCTCGGCTGTACAGCCTGGTGTATTTGCCTTTGGATAGAAAAAAACCACCAATTTCTTGCCTTGGTAATCACTAAGATTAATTGTGTTTCCGTCTTGGTCTTTTGCTGAAAAATCAGGTACTTTATCTCCTACTTTTAACATATTCATTTGCGTTGCTCTTGAATTTATTGTTTAATAATCATATTAACAAAGTTAAACAAATATGACCAAACAAGAAAAGGTTGATTTTGCCATCAAAACCTTGGACGAACTCTATCCAACAATTCCGATTCCTTTAGACCATAAAGACCCCTATACCTTATTGATTGCAGTACTGTTATCGGCTCAAAGTACCGATGTTAGGGTCAATCAGATTACACCGTTATTGTTTGAAAAAGCGGACAATCCCTATGATATGGTCAAACTATCGGAGGATGAGATTCGGGAAATCATAAAACCAGTGGGACTCTCTCCCATGAAATCCAAAGGAATTTATGGCCTCTCCAAAATATTGATTGAAAAGTATAACGGTAAAGTCCCTCGGGACATAGCTTTACTAGAGGAGCTCCCTGCCGTAGGACATAAAACGGCCAGTGTGGTGGTTTCCCAAGCTTTTGGAATTCCGGCTTTTCCGGTGGATACACATATTCATCGGTTGATGTACCGCTGGGGGTTCAGCAGTGGTAAAAACGTGGTGCAAACAGAACGTGATGCCAAACGATTGTTCCCCGAGGATATTTGGAATCGTTTGCATCTTCAAATTATTTGGTACGGCCGGGAATATTCCCCTGCCAGGGGCTGGGACTTGGAAAAGGATATTATAACCAAGACTATTGGGCGCAAATCGGTGATCAACGAATACTATAAAAACAAAAAGAGCCGCTAATTGCGGCTCTTTTCGTCAGTTTGATCCTTAAATTAATTCAATGTTACTTCAAACTGGTGTTTTTTGTAGTCAACTACATGAATCGATTTTGAAAAGCTAAGCAAGAAATCTACTGTTTTCTGACTCGCTTTTACCGTTTTTACGGATTTTTGTTCTTCAGAGTAAATGTTTTCCATATTCTAGCGTAAGTAATTGTTTCCATTATATAACGGCGCTAGATTGGAAATATTGCAGCCTTCGACGTAATGCCGATTAATTCGTTAAAACGATATTCTTCCGCTCTACGATTTTTCTAAGGTTGATAAGGGCATATCGCATTCTACCTAAAGCTGTATTGATGCTCACATTGGTGTTTTCGGATATCTCCTTAAAGCTCATGTCCTTGTAAATACGCATAATCAATACCTCTCTTTGGTCGTCCGGCAATTCATCTATCAAATGGGTAAGGTCACTTTCAATTTGATCTTTGATGATTTGCTTTTCAGCATTCAACTTTTCATCCTTGATCACGGAGAAAATGTTGAAATCGTCGCTACCCTCGAATTTGGGCATCCTTTTGTTTTTTCGGAAGTGGTCTATCACCAAATTGTGAGCAATACGCATTACCCAAGGTAAAAATTTACCTTCTTCGCTATATTTTCCTTTTTTAAGAGTTTTGATCACCTTGATAAAAGTGTCTTGGAAGATGTCCTCTGCAACATCTCTGTCCAAAACTTTGCTGTATATAAAGCTGGTGATTCTTTGGTTGTGCCTGTTGATCAGGATTTCAAGAGCCTTTTCGTCTCCGTCAATATAATTCTTTACTAAAATCGAGTCTTTAATCTGTAGTTGTTCCATACAAATTACTTTTTTTGGGTTAAAATCACAGTCCTCCCCTTGGTCAGGAAAGACTATAGTTATTCAGTTTTTAATCTTTAAAAAAGTAATTATTCTGTATAGGCCTATCAGGATTTTAATTACACTTCGAATATAGATAATTAGGCAGGCGACCTAAAATCTATGTTGTGAGTTGACGATTTTTATATGTTAACTGCTACAATATACGTATTAAGTGTGGTGTATCGTATCTTTGATACCCTAATTTTAACAAATGGCAATCGATATCAACGTAGATCCCAAGCAGAATATTATCATAAAAGGTGCCAAACTGCACAACCTTAAAAACATAGATGTTGTTATCCCAAGAAATAAATTATTGGTAATCACAGGTTTATCGGGCTCTGGAAAGTCCAGCTTAGCTTTTGATACGCTTTATGCCGAAGGCCAGCGTAGGTATGTGGAGAGTCTTTCCTCCTACGCCAGACAGTTTTTGGGAAAACTGGACAAACCAAAAGTGGACTATATTAAAGGTATAGCCCCCGCGATTGCCATTGAACAAAAAGTAAATTCCACTAATCCAAGATCTACCGTAGGGACTACGACGGAAATATATGATTACCTAAAGTTGTTATATGCGAGAATCGGGAAGACCCTATCCCCTGTCTCGGGTAAAGAAGTAAAAAAGCATACCGTTACCGATGTCATTAATTATATAAAGGAGTTGAACGAAAGGGACAAACTATTATTACTGGCCCCCATCACAATCTCGGAAGAACGCGAACCATTAAAATCGTTGGAACTTTTTTCCAAACAAGGTTATGCCCGTATAAAATATAAAGGGGAGGTTATCCGGATTGATCAAGTCCCTGAAGATATCGGAAGAGAGTTTGATTTGGTTGTGGATAGAATCATTGTAAAAGATGATGAAGACTTCTACAACCGCTTGGCCAATGCGGTCGATAATGCCTTTTTTGAAGGGAAGGGCCAATGTGCCATCGAAAACCTTCAAACAGGTGATGTTAAAATATTCAGCAACCAGTTTGAGCTGGATGGGATGAAGTTTTTGGAGCCCAATGTCCACCTCTTCAGTTTTAATAATCCTTACGGAGCCTGCCCCAAGTGCGAAGGATACGGAGATGTTATAGGTATTGATGAGGATTTGGTAATTCCCAATACAGCGTTGTCTGTCTACGAAAACGCTGTTTTTCCGTGGCGGGGCGAAAGTATGGGGTGGTACCGTGATCAATTGGTGAATTCTGCTTACAAATTTGATTTTCCAATCCACAAACCTTGGTTTGAACTTTCCGAAGAACAAAAGCAATTGGTCTGGGACGGGAATGATCATTTTATTGGAATACACAAGTTTTTTGAGCAACTGGAAGAAAAAAGCTATAAGATCCAGAACAGAGTGATGCTTTCTCGTTATCGTGGCAAAACAAGATGCTCCGTATGTAAAGGAAAACGGCTGCGAAAAGAAGCGGATTATGTGAAGGTGGGTGGTAAATCCATTTCGGATTTGATTGAACTGCCCATCAATCAATTGATGCCTTTTTTTGAAGAGCTGCAGTTATCTGAGCACGACACGGCTATTTCCAAAAGATTACTCAAGGAAATTGTTACTCGCCTGGATTTTTTGGACAAAGTTGGTCTCAGCTACCTCACCTTAAACAGAAAATCCAACACACTGTCAGGTGGGGAAAGTCAACGTATTAACTTGGCGACTTCCCTGGGAAGTAGCTTGGTAGGTTCCATGTATATTTTGGATGAACCCAGTATAGGTTTGCACCCCAGAGATACGGAGAATTTGATAGAAGTTCTAAAATCCCTTCGTGACCTTGGCAATACCGTTATTGTTGTGGAACATGATGAGGACATTATGCAAGCGGCGGACGAAATTATCGATATTGGTCCGGAAGCGGGAACTTTAGGTGGTGAAGTCGTTGCCTCTGGCAATTGGGAAACCATACTCCAATCCGATTCCCTGACAGCTTCCTACCTTAATGGAACAATGCAGATTCCTGTTCCCAAGGAACGCAGAATTTCAAAACACTATATTCAAATTAAAGGGGCTCGGGAAAACAATCTTAAAAATATAGATGTGACATTTCCATTGAATATGCTCACCGTTGTCACCGGAGTGTCGGGAAGTGGAAAAAGCACCTTGATCAGGGAAATATTGTACCCATCCATATTAAAAGAGACAGGAGGATACGGTGAAAAAGCAGGTCAGTTCTCTAGTATGGAAGGTAAATATGCCCACATTAAACATGTGGAATTTGTGGACCAAAATCCAATTGGTCGATCCTCACGTTCCAATCCGGTAACCTATATAAAAGCCTATGATGACATCCGGAGTCTTTTTGCTTCTCAAAAATTGAGCAAACTCCGAGGGTACAAGGCCAAGCACTTTTCGTTTAACGTAGATGGTGGTCGTTGCGAAAAATGTAAGGGTGAAGGAGAAATCACGGTGGAGATGCAATTTATGGCCGATGTCCATTTGGAATGTGATGCCTGTGGGGGCAAACGGTTCAAAAAAGAGATTTTGGAGGTTCAGTTTGAGGGAAAAAACATTGATGACGTCTTAAATATGACCATTGATGATGCCATTGAACACTTTTCAACCTATAAACAGGACAAAATAGTAACAAAGTTAAAACCATTGCAAGATGTTGGTTTGGGATATGTGGCCTTGGGACAGTCCTCCTCTACCCTTTCCGGTGGTGAGGCACAACGTATAAAATTGGCCTCGTTCCTGGTTAAAGGACATACCAAGGAAAAGGCCTTGTTCATCTTCGACGAACCCACTACGGGACTACATTTCCATGACATTAAAAAACTATTGAAATCCTTTGATGAACTTATCGATAAAGGACACTCCGTAATTGTAATCGAACATAATATGGAACTTGTAAAATGTGCTGATTACATCATAGACCTTGGTCCTGAAGGTGGTGAAAAAGGTGGCAATTTAGTCGCAGAAGGAACACCGGAAGAGCTTGTTAAAGCCAAACAATCATACACGGCAAAATACCTCTACGATAAGATCAAATGATTGTTTTCACAATTTGAACCCAAAACAAAGCTTTCTTCCCCTACAGGGTAGCGCACCAATTTTTACATGAATCTGCACCTGTCGAGTGGGTGTAATCCTACAATTACATTTTTTCATGATCAATCCCGACATTCTACGTCAGATCATACGCTGCATTCATCAATTGAAAAGGTAGTTTCAAGAAGTCTACCCATAATTCGTCATTGTCTTCCCGGATATTTGCGGCCAAATCATTATAAACTTTCATATCTGAAAATTAACTCAACTGAATTTGCTTCTTAAAACCTTTGAAAGTTTTCTCCGAAGCGAAATCAGCATTTACTCATTATCAGACAATTGTAACTATTGAAAACCTAATACTCCAGCCATGTACTTACCATTTAATTTCGCAAGAATTGGGAAATCCTTCTTTCTTTGTTGTGCACTTTTCTTTGTAGGCTTTTCAAATGCCAATTCCTCTTTCCCAATCAAAAATTGGGATGTAGGTCATATGGAGAATTCATTCACGATAAATTCTTTCGAAAATGAACTTTTTGTGCCCGGAATATCACTTATTAAGACCGGTGTTACCGTAGATGCAACGGGTACTCCAGGAACCGGGTGCGACTCAATCTTATTCACCTTTTTGGTAACCAATGAAAGTACCAATGGGGAGATCTTGGAAAATGTGGTATTGACCGACCCATTGCTGGGTGGTATTATTGCTGGACCGATTTCTGGGGATTTAAACAACAATACGTTTCTAGATCCAGGAGAAACATGGGTCTACGAAGCAGGGTACGTCATCACACAGGCAGACATCAATACTGGATTTGTAAATGGCCAAGCTAACGTTGATGCGGATGTGCAGGGACAACCTGGTACAACCGTTCAAGATGTTTCGGATAATGACAGCCCGAACGAAGATGATGATACTATAATCAGTCTTATACATTGCCAACCCAATGTCGCCGTGATCAAAACTGGAGAAGCAATTGATGCAACAGGAGGTAGTGGATGTGATTTAATTCAATATACCTTTCAAGTATCCAACGAAAGTGTTTTGGCCACCTTGGAAAATGTGGTTCTGGATGATCCTCTAATGGGAGGTCCAATTGCAGGGCCAGATTCTGGAGATGATAACAACAATACTTTTTTAGACCCAGGGGAAATATGGATTTATACCGCCCAATATGTTATAACACAAGCCGATATCGATCTGGGCATTGTTGAAAATCAAGCGACTGTAAATGCTGATGTGCAAGGTCAGCCCGGTGTTACGGTTTCCGATCTCTCAGATAATGACAGTGTACTTGAAGACGACATAACAACTACCAGGTTAATCCAGTGCCAACCGAATATATCGGTAATTAAAACAGGCGCATTGGCCATTGATGCAACAGGGCAACCTAGCTGTGATGTTATACAATACACATTTGAAGTAGCGAATGAAAGTTTGCTGTTCGTATTGGAAAATGTAATTCTAAATGATCCTTTATTGGGCGGTGATATTGCAGGGCCAGATGCTGGGGATATAAACAATAATACATTCCTAGATCCAGGTGAAGCATGGACCTATACCGCCAACTACAATATTACCATTAACGATATCAATAATGGCGAAGTGGTGAACCAAGCAACTGCAATTGCCGATGTACAGGGGCAACCAGGTGAAACGGTTCAAGACCTGTCCGATGATGATAGTACTCTTGAGGATGACCCAACAATTATTGATATATCAACTTGTGCAAACCCAGATATAGCAATGGTAAAGGAGGGAACATTGTTCGACGCAGATGGCGATGGTTGTATTGAAAGTATTCTCTATACGTTCACCGTTACCAATGTCGGGGATGTTGATTTGGTCGAAGTACTGGTTGAAGATCCGTTGTTCGGTGGAGAAATCCCTGGTCCAATGAATGGTACGGATGATGGAAACGATGGTATCCTCTCCGTTGATGAAACTTGGATCTATCAGGCCATTTATGCCATTACACAGCAGGATATTGATAACGGTTCGGTGGTGAATCAAGCTACCGTAACAGCTCTAACATTAGCGGATTTCCCTGTATCTGACCTATCCGATGACAATAGCCTATTGGAAGACGAACCCACTCGTACACCTGTTCCGGATGATTCCTGTACCGATGGGTCTGCTAGCATCGGACTTATAAAAGAAGGTACCGTAGTGGATATCGATGCAGACGGGTGTTTGGACAGTATACTCTACACCTTTACCGTAACCAACAACGGTGATGTGGATTTGGACGAGGTAACCTTGGAGGACGATTTGTTGGGTGGTGAGGTCCCTGGACCAGTGGATGGAACGGATATAGGAAACGATGGCATTCTATCCGTTGGAGAAACTTGGACCTACGTGGCCGTGTACGCCATAACACAGCAGGATATAGACAATGCAGCAGTGGTAAATCAGGCAATCGTTACCAGCGAAATCATAGACACGGAAATACCTATTTCTGATTTATCGGATGATGATAGTTTTTTGGATGACGAACCAACAAGGACTGCGGTACCTGACGATTCCTGTACCGATGGGTCTGCTAGCATCGGACTTATAAAAGAAGGTGTTGTAGTGGATATCGATGCCGATGGGTGTTTGGACAGTATACTCTACACCTTTACTGTGACGAACAACGGGGATATCGACCTGGAAGAAGTGACCTTGGAGGACGATTTGTTGGGAGGTGAGGTACCCGGACCGGTGGATGGAACCGATATAGGGGATGATGGTATCCTATCCGTTGGAGAAACCTGGACATATCAGGCTATTTACGCAATAACACAACAGGATATCGACAACCAATCCGTAATAAACCAAGCCACTGTAAGCGCGGAACCAATTGGTTTGGATGATCAGGTTTTTGATCTCTCCGACAACGATAGTTTCTTTGAGAACGAACCTACCCGGACTCCTGTTCCGGACGATTCCTGTACCGATGGGTCGGCAAGCATCGGTCTTATAAAGGAAGGCTTTGTAGTGGATATTGATGACGACGGTTGTTTGGAAAGTATCCTCTATACCTTCACCGTGACAAACAACGGGGATGTCGACCTGGACGAGGTGACCTTGGAGGATGATTTGTTGGACGGAGAAGTGCCCGGACCGGTGGACGGAACCGATACGGGGAACGATGGTATCCTATCCGTTGGCGAAACTTGGACATATCAGGCCATTTATGCTATAACACAACAGGATATCGACAACCAATCTGTAATAAACCAAGCCACAGTTAGCGCCGAACCAATAGGTTTGGATGATCAGATTTTTGACCTCTCCGATAACGATAGTTTGCTTGAGAACGAACCCACAAGGACTCCGGTTCCCGATGATGCATGTACAGAAGGTTCTGCAAGTATTGGTTTAATCAAAAATGGCTTGGCTGTGGATATAGATCAAGACGGTTGTATAGAGAGTATCCGATACACACTGACCGTTACAAATCTAGGTGATTTCAACTTAGATCAGGTGCTTGTTGAAGACGAACTACTGGGAGGAAATATTCCTGGTCCGGCGTCTGAAAGTATAGAGGAAAATAACATTCTACAGGTTGGGGAAGTTTGGACTTATTCAGCACTTTACCCCATTACCGAACAGGATATTATAAATGGTTCTGTTATTAACCAGGCAACAGTATTCGCTGAACCCGTGGGTTCAGATGTCCAAATTGCCGATTTGTCTGATGATGACAGCAATTTTGAAAACAACCCGACTAGAACATTGGTCCCTAACGATGCATGCCCGGGAGATAGTGATGGAACTCCATTGTTTGGAATTGCTCTTATAAAAACAGGCGACGGAATCGACACTGATTTTGATGGTTGCGATGATAGTATCAATTATACATTTACAGTTATTAACTCGGGAACGGTTGAGCTTGAAAACATTGTTTTAAACGACGACCTTTTGGGGGGTACATTAAATGGATTGGTCGTTACACCTGAAACAGAAGATGGCATACTTCAAGCAGGTGAAGAATGGACCTATACCGCTACTTACAATGTAACGCAAGAGGATATCGATGGCCTTTTAGTGGATAATCAAGCTGTGGTAACCGCCGATATAGTTGATACCACGGATTCAGTTTTTGATAATTCGGACGATAACAGTTATGAAGAAAACGACATCACTTCAATTAATGTAACTGGCTTCTGCGAATACTCTGGAGATGATTCCGAATTTGAAATTTTCAATGGAATAACCCCAAATGGAGACGGTATCAATGATTACTTCCAAATACTGGGCATTGAAAACTATCCAGACAATAATGTGAAAATATTTAATCGTTGGGGTGTTCAAGTCTATGAAATCAATGGTTATGGACAAGGGAACAACCTATTCTACGGAATCTCGGAAGGAAGAGCAACACTTCAGCAAGATAGAGAGCTGCCAAGCGGAACCTATTTCTACATTCTAACATTTACAGGTGAGGATAATCCTGGAGAAGAAAGCTATTCCGGCTACCTATATATCAACAGGAATTAATACAGCCAACCAATAAAACAATCACAAATCAAGAATTTACCAAGAGGATGAGACATCTTAAAAATTATGGAAACTTTGGGCTATTGGCACTACTGTTTCTATCCGCAATAGCGACAACTAAGGCCCAGCAGGATCCACAGTACACACAATATATGTACAATACCCAAGCAGTAAATCCGGCATATGCAGGAAACAGGGAAGTATTGAGCTTTGGTCTTTTGGGCAGAACACAATGGGTAAGTTTGGCAGGATCTCCAGAAACCGGAACATTCACAGTGAACTCTCCTATAGGGCTGTACGACAATATGGGACTTGGACTATCCATTGTTTATGATCGAATAGGTCCTGCAATGGAATCCAATGTGGTAGTGGACTACTCTTACTCCATAAACCTATCGTATGACACAAAATTAGCATTCGGAGTAAAAGCAGGGTTGGATATGTTGGATGTGGACTATAGTAAATTGAACATTTTCAATCCCAATGATGCTTACTTTCAGACAAATGTGGATAATGAACTGAGACCCCAAATCGGTGCTGGTCTATATTTAAATACCGATAAATTCTACGCTGGGTTATCCGTTCCCAATTTTTTGAATTCCCGACACTATGATGAAAGTGCATTGGAAAATGCCGACACTAATGACATAGCTATCGAACGCTTGCACTATTTCTTCATCACCGGTTATGTGTTTGATTTGAATGAAAACTTAAAATTTAAACCTGCAACATTAGTCAAGTATGTAAGTGGTTCTCCCTTGCAATGGGATGTATCCGCAAATTTTCTGATCAATGAAAAGTTTACCCTGGGGGCTTCTTATCGTTGGAGTGCCTCGTTAAGTGCGTTGGCAGGATTCCAAATATCACCGAATTTCTTCGCAGGAATAGCCTACGATTATCAAACTACCGATATTGAGATGTACAGCGATGGGTCGTACGAAGTATTTCTTCGTTTCGACATTTTCAAAAAGTCAGACCGAATTGTAACCCCAAGATTCTTTTAATACAATCACCATGAAAAGAAGTATTCTAATACATGTGTTTTCCATCTTTTTATTGGTTGGGAGTACATTCGCACAAGAGACCAAGATTAAGAAAGCCAATGAAGAGTTCGATAATTACGACTTCATAGATGCCCGAAAAATATACTTAAGCGTGGTGGAGGATGGTTATGAATCCGCACAAGTATTCGAAAAATTGGGAGACACCTACTACTTCAATAGTGACTATGCCGAGGCCAACCAATGGTACGGTAAACTCATGGAAAAATACCCAAATAACATTAAGCCCGAATACTATTACCGCACAGCACAAACGCTCAAAAGTGTTGGGGAATATGATAAATCCAAAGTGATGATGGAAAAGTTCTTGGAAACCTCACCTTCCGATATGGCGAATGGCCAACTGGATAATTGGAAGACTTTTGAAGAGCTTACGGAACATCAAAACAAAAAGTTTAAGGTGACCAACATCACCACCAATTTGACAGGATCAGACTTTGGACCTTCATTTTATGGAGATAAAATTGTCTTTGCATCCTCATCAATCAATACGGAAGGGAGCAAAGTGCATGATTGGAACGGTCTTCCCTATCTAGATCTTTTTGAAGCGGAAATCAATGAATATGGAAAACTAACCAATGTTAAATCATTGAGAGGGGACATCAATTCACCTTACCACGAATCCTCTGCCGTATTTACCAAAGATGGAAAAACGGTATACTTTACCCGAAATAATTTTATGGACGGTAAAAAGAAAAGGGGCAAAAAACGATTGGTGAGCTTAAAAATCTATAAAGCCACAAAAAATGATGATGGAACTTGGGGCAATGTACAAGAACTTCCTTTTAATGATGACTCCTACTCTACTGCCCACCCTGCCTTGAACATCGAAGAAACCCGATTGTACTTTTCCTCCAACCGACCAGGGACCATAGGAGAATCCGATATTTGGTATGTGGATATTCTTAACGCCAATGAATATGGTAAGCCTGTGAACCTAGGTCCCAATATCAACACCGAACAGCGAGAGACATTCCCATTTATAAGTGACCGCAACATACTTTTCTTTTCCAGTGATGGGCATGTTGGACTTGGAGGATTGGACATTTACAAGGTGTCCAGTGGTAACGACTTCGATTCCGGAGGTATAGTGAATTTGGGACAACCCATTAACTCCAATCAAGATGATTTTGGAATTATCATAAAAGAAAATGAAAAATTGGGGTACTTTTCTTCAAACAGACATGGAAACGGTGGTAGTAGTTCCGATGATATCTATGCCATATCAGAGAATTGCATGCCAATCATATATGGAGCGATAACCGATGCAAATACAGGCGAACCTCTCCCTGGCTCAATGGTATACCTATTGGACGAAGACAATAAGGTTATTTCACAATTGGTTACAGAATCTAATGGTAATTATAAGTTTGACCAGAATATTGAATGTGAAAAACATTATGTAGTCCGGGCGTCAAACGACGAAAAAGAATACCAACCACAAGAACAATTGGTAATGACCCCCGTAGGATCTATGATGTTGCAGGTTGATATTGCCCTAACTCCGCCCGACTGTCCTGTAGACGATTTAGGGTGCCGATTAGACCTACAACCCATTTATTTTGATTTCGACAAGCATAATATTAGACCGGACGCTGAAGTGGAACTGGCCAAAATATTGCAGGCTATGAAACAATACCCACAATTGAACATTCATATTGAATCCCATACCGATTCCAGAGGAAACGATGCCTACAATATGCAATTGTCGGAGAGAAGGGCCAATTCCACGCTAGAATGGTTGGTTGAAAAAGGTATTGATAGAAACAGGCTATCCTCCAAAGGGTATGGAGAATCGCAACTCATTAATAATTGTTCCAATGGTGTAAATTGTTCAGAAGAATCACATCAACTGAACCGAAGATCGATGTTTATCATTAAATAAGTAGTTTTATTTGATTTTTTATACTGATAATCAGCGTTTTACATTTTTTGGCACGCTGATTGCATTTACAAGGGTGGGTGTAAATAGTTGCATCTGGAACTTAAAACCTTGTAGTATGAAAAAGTTAATACTCATTATAGCAGCGGTTGTTTTTGGAATACCGAGTATCCAAGCAGAAACGACCAATACAGTGGCCACCGCCATAAATTACCGATATGGAAGTTCTTTCATCTTTGTTGAAGATGGAGTAACATTTTCAGTTTATCCAGATGGTGAGTTCGATTTCTACATGAACAACAGGGTTAATGTAGGTGTTGGAGCCAGAATTGGTAATGTCGGAATCACCTTTAACTCTGGATATAACTATAATCCTTACGTTCAGTATGATGATTATGGAGCTGTAATCCAAGTTGAGAATACCCCTATTTTCTATGACTATTACGGACGTGTTTCACAAATAGGAAATGTAGATATATGGTATAACAATGGTAGGGTTCGTAGAATCGGAGGATTACACGTTTACTACAACGGAGGTGTTTTTAGTCACTATACAGGATTCATCAATATTTATAACAGAAGATATGTTTACAGACCTTTTCACAGGTATTTTGCAAGACCTGCCATTGGATTCTGTAATGTATACGCAAGACCCTATAGAAGATATTATAGACCTATAAGATATACCTATTATGCGCCATATAGACATAATACAAGACGTTCTTATGCCAGATTGGGTAGAGTTTACAGAAATGATAACAGATATAGAAGAGACAACATCTATAGAAACGACAGAAGGGTTTCTGTAAGAGAGAATAGAACCAGAAGAGCGGACTATGGCAGAAGCAATGCAAGAGTTGCAAATAGTTCCTCTAGAAATGGAAGAGCTGTGGCCAACCGTTCCAGCAACACCGTAAAAAGGCAAAAAGTCGCTTCCAGGGATTCTAGGAGCAATACCTATAGAAAGTCAAATAATGTAAAGAGGTCTGGAAGAACAACGGCTTCCAATAATGATGCTAGACGGACTTCGAACAATAGAAGTTCCAATGTAAGAAAAGTGGCCCCACGTACAAATAATAGGACCGTGAACCGTTCTGCGAAAAGTACGTATAGAAAGCCGAAGACCACATCGAGAACATCCAGTAGGTCTACGGTGAGCAAGGGGAACTCCTCTTCAAGGAAAGCTGTTTCCAGAAGCTCTAGACCAAGTGTCAGGAAAAGTTCTGTGAGTAGAAAGAGTAGCTCCAGACCAAGTGTGAGCAGAAGTTCAAGTGCTAGAAAAAGTAGCGCTAGAACCTCAAGAAGCTCAAGAGGTTCTTCCAGAAGAAATAATTAAATAGTTTTTTAGGTTGGTTAGTTGTTTACCCCGTAGTTGAATTTATTCGCTACGGGGTATTTTTTTTAAGCCATTTGGATAGAAAGCCCGTAACATCTTCAGAAATATTGAAACGATACAGAATACCCACGTACATGACAACGATGAGCAATGACTTTAAACCAATATTGACAATGGGATGAAACTGGAATTGCAACAAATCAAACAATACAGCCAAAAGTACCAGGGTGGCAAATACCTTGAAAGTGGCTGACGTAAACGGCAAAATACCAAACTTCACTTTCACAAAAATAAGCTTCACCAGATTAAAGATGAAAATGGAAACAAAACTGGCGAAAGCAGCACCCTCAAGACCAAACCTCGGAATCAACAAATAATTCAGGAGAATGGTCAAAGCGGCCAAACACACCCCAAAAACCAGTACCGTTTTATAATATCGGGAGTTGTACAAAATAGAATTAATGTTACCCAACAGCGAATCCATCACTTTGGCCAATCCGATCAAGAATACAATGGTAAACCCATTTCTATAATTCTCTGGCAGCATCAAATACAAGTCGTTCAGGTTTAGGATAATCAATACAAACAGGATACCCGAGGCAATAAATAAAGTCAGCGAGGTCTTTTTGTACAGTTTGTCCAGTCCCACATCATTTTGGGTATTCAAAAGTTCAGCTGTTAACGGATAGGTAATTTGGTGCATGGCCCGGGAGGGAACAATAATTACCGTAGCAATGTAAACCGATACCCCATAATAGGCCACATTCTCAATACTGATGAACTGGTTCAGCATCACCTTATCGATTTCCAATAAGATCAGGGCAGCAGAACCACCCAAAATAATCAAAAAGGAATAGGACAGCATTTCCCTGGTAAAGGGCGGAAACTTAAAATCCAATTTGGGCATTCGCAAGGTGAATGCATAAATTTTGATGATAACGGTCCGAAGCACATACAGCCCCACCAGACATTTAAAGAAAATGTCCAACGAAATCATATCAAAGTAAAAAAGGATCAGTAGAATGGATACCCCTACCCTGGCGAACACCTCCTTCATGAAATTGCCAAAAACCGATTTTAAATGCACCTTGGTCCAGGAATAAAACACTTCGAAATAGGCCATGGCCAATCCCACAAAAAAAACATACCATAAGTAGTCCTTTACCATAGGATTTACTTGCGATACCCAGTCACCAATGGGATTGTACCAAATCAAGCCGACCAAGGCTACCGGCAATATCCCCAACAAGGGAATCAATAGCATCAACGTAAAGAAACCGTCTTTTTCCACTTCCTGATGGTTGCTATAGTATTTTACCATGGTGTTGTGCACACCAAAAGCCATCAAAGGCATAAGGATGGCACCCGATGCCAAAATAAACGTGACCAGCCCATAATACTCATCGGGAAGAATCTTGGTATAAAGAAACAAGGTATTGATGGCCCCAAAGAAGAACCCCAAGTACGTTACCACGGTATTCTGTATGGATTGTTTTAAAACAACGCCCATTAGATAAATTTAGCCAAAGATTCAGTTAATGCCTTTCTATGGTACTGCTCTACCCCTTCTGAGTTACAGCTCAGAGTACCATTTTCATATTGTTGAAACGCATTTAAAAGTACATTTTTTAATGCTGTAACATCATCATGCAGACAGGTATTTCCGGCTTTGTGCTGCTCTACCATGGCTCCTGCCTCCCACCCCTGTGGGCCTATCGCTAATATGGGCCGCTTCGCGTTCAAATATTCAAACAGTTTTCCAGGAATAATACCTTTGGTTTCCTCGGAATCAATCTCCAACAATAAAAGCAACTGTGATTTTTGCTGTGTCTCCAAAACGCTATCATGGGAAAGATAGCCCAATTGCTCCACATAATTATCCAGTCCATAATCTTGAATGGATTGCAACACTTCCTCTCCCACTACGCCCGCCAATTGTATTTTTAGCGCTTTTCCAAATGCTTCGTTTTCTGCAATTAATTCTTGTATTGCTTGCCAAAACCCTAAAGGGTTTCTTCCCGTTAACAAGGAGCCTATATGCGAAATTGTAAATTTAGCATCCAGTTCTGTTGGAGTTAATTCATCATCAAAACCATTGGTGATCACCTTTATGGGTTTTGGAGTGATTGCCTCGAATTCAGTTTTGGTCGTGTTGCTGGTCACCACAATTTTGTCAGCCTTCAACAGCACGCCTTTTTCCAAAGCTTTGTGCTTTAACCTGGCATATTCCGTCAACCGTAATTTCTTGTGATAACCTATGGAGGTCCAAGGATCGCGAAAATCGGCAATCCATTTGATGTTATATTTCTTTTTTAGGCCCAGACCTATCAAGTGCAAACTATGTGGCGGTCCTGTGGTAATAATGGTTTCAATGCCCTCATCTGCAATAACCTTGGCCAAATAAGGAATTGATGGTCTTACCCAACGTTTCCGCGCATCTGGGATAAAAAGATTGCCCCGAATCCAAAGCAACACCTTTTCTATTAAAGAAGGGTCTTTCTCCTTAATAATTCCCGAACTAATGGTCTTGGTCTTTTTTTTGGAGAGCAGGGAAGCCCAGGCATATGGCTCTTTTATGGGTTGCTTCACTATTTTGATGGATGCTGGAACTTCCGCTACCAATTTTTCGTCCACCAAGGGATAGCTTGGGTTTTCTGGAACATAAACGATGGGTTCCAAACCAAACTCCGGCAGGTATTTCGTGAACTTGAGCCAACGTTGTACCCCTGGTCCCCCAGCAGGAGGCCAATAGTACGCTATGACCAAGATTTTACGCATTGGATACTTCCTTTTTTCTACGGAACAAGGTAAAGCCCAATCCACCGACAATGAACAGTCCCAAGAGAATATTGGAAGCCAAGGTAATCTGGCTTCCCGTTTCCACTACTTCGGGCTCAAATTTGAACTCGATTTCGTGCTGCCCGGCAGGCACCTTCATGCCACGTAGGGCATAATCCACCTTGTAATGTTCCTGTGGTTCCCCATCAATAAAAGCGTTCCAACCCGAAGGATAATGCATTTCGGAGAACACGGCAAAACCATCGTTGGCATTGTTGGAACTGTATTTTAAATAATCGGGGCGATACTCCACCAAATCAATTCGTGCCAAGGAATCCACTGTATACCTAAGTTTGGTCAGTTCGGGATATTCCTTTGTGTTCACCACCGCCTGTGTTTTCGAGTTAAAATCTTTCAACTTCAGAATTTCCTCATTGGTGGACGACACTGGCAAAAGCTGGTCAACAAACCAAGCATTGCCATTGGCATCGGGATTTACGGCCGGATAGCTGTTCCCTTCTTCATCTTGTTGAATGATGTATTTTACGTTCAACATGTTCAACACCTGAAGATTGTTCTGGTACAAATGGTATTCAAACAAATTTTGTAGCGCTCTAGGCTTTGCGGCGTGATACCCTCCAATGGATTTATGAAAATAGGACGTCCGTGCCCCGTTGATTCCTTCCTCGGGATCAAAAACACGATAAATGGAATCATCTTGCTGAATCATTTGATCTAACTGACTGGCTTGGAAAGGCTGATTTACCTGGCGCTGACGTACAAAATCGTCCTCATTGACATATCTGAGGTCCACACCCACCAAATCAAAAAGGATAAGGGCACCCAAAGCGAATACCAATATATTTTTGTTGATTTTATCTTTGATAAAGAACCAAAGTGCAGCAGCGGCCAAGGCCACATAGATCAGGGAACGGATGGTATCGCTAACATAAACGGCTTCACGATCTCGCTGGATCATGGTCATCAATTCATCGCCAAAGTAGCCGCGGTACATTTCGTCGCGGATACCTTCAAAATCAAAGAAACCTTTCAATAAGAAAATCAAAATGCCAAGTCCTACGGAAACAAAGAAACTCAATTTTAAGGCTTTTAGTTTTTCCTTTTGGTCAACCAATGATTTTAACAGTTCCCGAATTCCCAGAATTCCCAATATGGGCAGGCACAGCTCCAACACCACTTGAATGGAAGAAACTGCCCTGAACTTGTTGTACAACGGGAAGTAATCAATCATAAAATTGGTGAGCAAGGGGAAATTTTTTCCCCAAGAGAGCATTAAAGATAAAATGGCGCCGGATAACAACCACCACTTCTTTTTGCCATCCACCAGAAACACACCCAACATGAACAGAAAGAACACAATGGCCCCCACGTAGGCAGGTGCGGCCACAATGGGTTGGTCTCCCCAGTATAATGGCAAACTGCTCGAAAATTCAATGGCCTTGGTGGGCGATAGTCCTTGATTGGTCAAATACTCATAAGCTTTGGAATCCTTGCCCAAATCCTCACCTCCGGAACCTCCGAACAATCGGGGTGCAAACAGGTTCAACGATTCTGCAATTCCGTAGCTGTATTGCGTAATGTATTCTTTGTCCAAACCTGTGGAAATCCCTTTCTCACTTCCATCCGGGTTGATTGTTAATTCCGATGTTCCCCGAGTACTCCAATCGGCATATTCCTTGGTGGCCATAAGACTTGTGGCATTCGTGAAGATGGACAGCACTACGGCCAAAACCAAAATACCGACGGAAGCAAAAAAGTGTTTCAATTCCTTTTCTTTTATGGCATAAATCAAGTACACCAATCCCATCACCAGTACCAAAAGCATAAAATAATACGTCATTTGGTAGTGATTGGCACTGATTTCCAATGCCATGGCCAATGCGGTCAGTATGAATCCGAGAATATATTTTTTTCGAAAAACGAGTACAATTCCCCCCAAAACCATGGGGATGTACCCCAAAGCGTGTGCCTTGGCATTGTGGCCCACACCGAGAATAATGATCATATAGGTAGAAAAACCAAAAGCAACCGCTCCCAGAGCCGCTAATCTAAAATCAACCTTTAAGCATAAAAGCAGTATGTAAAACCCTATCAAATACAGAAAAAGATAATCGGCAGGTCTTGGTAAAAACCGTATCAAACGGTCCAATTCCTTTACGTAGTTATGCGGATAATTCGCCCCCAATTGATAGGTGGGCATACCGCCAAATGCGCTATTGGTCCAATAGGATTCCTCGCCGGTAACATCCTTGTAGGCATCACGTTCTTGGGCCATACCCTTGTATTGGGCAATGTCCGACTGAAAAATGGCTTTTCCCTGCAAAACCGGATAAAAGTAGACCAGTGAGGCAAGAATGAATAAAGCAATAACACAAATATGGGTGATAATGGCTTTTGGAGAAAGATTCATGGATAGGTTTTGATTCGGCAAATATTAATCAATTTCCTCAAAATCTATGTATTCTCCAACTTTTTTTGAGGGATTGGATTTGCGGGGCGGTTTTTTGGAAATGGTGGTCTCCCCTTCCCTATGGCGTTCATTGCCAAAATCTTGGGGGTTCCCGAACTGCTGAGAAAAACGTTCGTTCGTCTTTTTCACAGCATAATTCAAGAGTTTTGGGGCCAGCCATTTTAATAGGAATTTAAGCCCGTAGTATACTAATATGACGATTAAAATCGTTTGTAATAAAACCATATAACCTTAAGTTATCGAATCAAAGTTACACTGTTAGTAGCGTAAACCCATCAAACGTATCTTAAAATAGTATTAAAAACCCAGTTATATGGACATTTCCATGATCAAAAAGTCATTTTTTCTTTTCGTTCTATTCCCAACCTTCATTTTTGCACAATATACCGATGTGATCAATTCCAACCGACCAGGACGTGCGGCCAGTGCATATGCGGTGGGTAAAAACGTGATCCAGGCCGAAGTGGGAATGCTCTATGAACAACAGGACAATGTGGACCTAAATTCCGACTCCAATATTTTTGGGGCCGATTATGCCTTTAGGTACGGATTGCTTTTTGAGGAATTGGAAGTGATTGCCGAAGGATCTTTCATCACACAAAATATCACCTACCCCGATTTGGGGATAGAGGGCAACTTGACCAATTTTTCACGAAACCGAGTGGGTTTAAAATATTTGGTTTTTGACCCATATAAAGATCCCGAACGTAGCAAGCCCAATTTATACAGTTGGAGAGCCAATAACCTATTCCAATGGAAGAATTTGATTCCCGCCGTATCCGTATATGGGGGCGCCAACTTTGTTGTGGGGGACAATCCATTTTACCCGGGTGAACCCACAGTTTCCTATCGTGGGGGCATTCAGACACAGAGCAGACTTTCCCCTAGATTTGTGTTGATTTCCAACATTGCGTACGATCGCATCACCACTGATTTTCCCGAATGGCGCTATGCCCTCTCGGTAACACATGCATTTCGTGATCCTCGATGGAGCGTTTTTTTTGAGGGACAAGGTATTTCCGGAGACCGTTATTCAGATATTATCTTGAGAACGGGTGTGGCCCGTTTGATCAATCCTAATTTTCAGGCGGACTTTCATTTGGGGTCCGGCTTTAAAAACGACCCATCAAGAATATTTGTGGTGCTCGGATTTTCTTACCGCTTGGATTTCCATAAAGATGAACTCATCCCCATAAACGAGCAGCAGTCGGGCATGAACGGTAAAATCAAGAAGAACGCCAACAAGCGCAAATCCAAAAGACGCAAGAAAAATAGGGGCGGAACCATAGATTTTTAAGTTTTGCATCAACTTGATTTTTCTACTGCAAGTAATATTCATAATATTGGGCATTAATTTGCAACTATGGTTACCGTTAAGCAGGTTCAATCCAAATCGGACTTAAAGCGTTTTGTAAAATTTCCTTTTTCGCTGTACAAGGGTTCCCCGTATTGGGTGCCCCCTATTATCAAGGACGAAATGGAATCGTTCGACAAGGATAAAAACCCTGTTTTTAAAACTGCGGAAGCCAAATTCTTTTTGGCCTATAAAAACGGTAAAATCGTTGGGCGCGTAGCGGCCATCATCAACTGGTTGGAAGTAAAGGAACAAGGCCTTAAAAAAATGCGGTTCGGTTGGTTCGATTTTGTGGACGATCTAGAGGTGTCCAAAGCCTTGTTGGACAAAGTCCGGGAAATAGGAAAGGAAAACCAGCTCGAATACATGGAAGGTCCCGTAGGCTTTTCCAATTTGGACAAGGTAGGTGTGCTTACGGAGGGTTTTGACCATATTGGAACCATGGTGACCTGGTACAACCATCCCTATTACCAATCGCATTATGAAAAACATGGTTTTAGCAAGGAAAAGGAATATCGCGAAAGCAAGTTTTTGGCCGCCAATGCCGACCCAAAATTGTTTGCCAAGGCCAACTTGTTGATCAAAAAGCGCTATGGCCTCCGCGAGATGAACTTTGAAAAGAGTGCCGATATTATGCCCTGGGTGGATAAGATGTTCGACCTTTTCAACGAAACATACGCCAAGCTTTCTTCCTTTGTAAAAATCACCGATATCCAAAAGGAATACTTTAAGAAAAAGTACATCGGCTTTATAAACCCAGAATACATAAAGTTTGTAGTGGACTCCGACGACAATTTAGTGGCTTTTGCCATTGTTATGCCCTCTTTTTCGGAAGCCTTGCAAAAAGCAAAGGGCAAATTGTTCCCCTTTGGTATTTTCCATTTGCTCCATGCGCGTAAACATAGCAAGGATGCTATTTTTTACCTTATTGGCATACATCCCAATTACCAAAACAAGGGAGTTACCGCCATTATTTTCAACGAGTTCCACGATACCTTTAAAAAACGGGGTGTGGTAAATTGCATTAGAACGCCAGAACTGGAAGATAACCTTGCCATACAACAAATGTGGAAGCACTTCGACCCCAAGGTGATCAAACGTAGGCGCACTTACGTAAAGGATCTATAGTCCGTTTCCAAAAAGCATCTGGGAAATATAATTGGTTTTTGTAATTTGACCTCAAGAATCGGTTCCTTTCGATATTGACATACCGCAGCATCCCCGCAACGATTAAAACATCTTGGAATGAAATCCGTAAAATTGGTGCTGGGAGCACAGAACGGGGAAGAAATCATCGAAATCCTATTTGATTCCGACCCCTTGGTGAAACGTCATCTTATTGCCTTGCCGGGCATAAAAGGAAACAGCTCCGATGACAGATTATTTATAACAAACTCCTCTGTTAATTTAAGTCGTGTATTCCATCATTTGCGAAAACTCAACTATTATGTGGACTATTCGGATGTGGTACAAAGGTCGTTTGACCCTCCTGTAAGGAAAAAACGCCTTGTTTTGCCCCCGATCGACATGTATCACGAAAAAGAGCTCATGCGCTACCGCCGGTGGTTGGAAGAAAAAAGATTGAGTACCCATACGGTTAACACCTATGTGGAGGTAACCCGTTTTTTTGTTAGATACTGTATTAGCAAGAAATCGAAAGAATATACAAGGCGCTTGGTAGAATCCTTTAATTATGAGTTCATTGTAAGCGAGGGCAAATCGATCTCTTATCAAAACCAATGCATCAATGGTATTAAGAAATACTTTCTGTTCAAGAACCTGGACATTGGTATGTTGGATTTGATCAGGCCCAAGAAGGAGAAAAAGCTTCCGGTGGTTTTGAGCAAGGAAGAGATACGGTTGCTCATAGATGAAACCCTTAACCTAAAGCACAAAACACTATTGAGCCTGGTGTATTCGGGCGGTTTGCGTATTGGGGAGGCCATCAACCTAAAGGTTGATGATATTGATAGTAAACGAATGTTGATACATGTTAAGAGCGCAAAAGGAAAAAAGGACAGGTATACCCTTTTGTCGCACAGTTTTTTGGAAACTCTCCGGAGCTATTATAAGCAGTATAAGCCCAAGGATTATTTGTTCGAAGGGCAAAAATCCCCAACGTACAGCGCAAGTAGTGCGCAATGGGTACTAAAAAACGCGGTTGCAAAATCTGGGATTCGAAAAAAAGTGACCTTACACACGCTTCGGCATAGTTTTGCCACACATTTATTGGAGAATGGGACGGATATTAGGTATATACAGGAACTTTTAGGGCATAGTAGTCCAAAAACCACAATGATCTACACGCATGTTACGGAGAACAGCATTAAAAACATCAGCAATCCATTCGATGACTTGTAAATATGTTTATATTGCATTGTAAGAAAATAAAACATACTGGATATACTGAAGGGGAAATCACAAAACTTGGGCATAGCCCACCATTTTGTTTGTGTATACCCAAAAAAGTTCAGTATATAAACAAGTTGGCACGCATTACCAAAAATGAAGAAAGAAGTAAAATATAAAGATTGGGTTTTTGAAGTTGAATTTTCACGGACAAAAGAAATCTATTCACTCTTAGAAACTGGAAGTCCTGAAAGTTGTGGCTGTAATGAATGTTTGAATTTTTCTCAAAATAGAGATAAAATATATCCAAAGGAAATTAAAGAATTATTTTGTGAATTAGGAATTGATTACAAAAAGGAATCTGAAATTTACCATCAAGTTCGACTTGAAAATGGACTTCATTATTATGGAGGCTGGTTTCATTTTAAAGGAAAAATAAAAAATGGAAAAGATTGTAAAATTGAGCTTTGAAATGGCGGTTGGACTTGGGAATCAAAGAAAGTCACAGAAAATTTTGAAATTGCATTTATGAAAGATAACTCTTTAAGCAATTTTTCGGAATCTGAAAAAGACGAACTTATTCAAATTGAATTTATTGCAAATTCTGAATGGGTTATAGATAAAAAACTTGAATATATTGAAAAATAAAAACGACGTGCCAACAACGTATAAAATTTATTGCTGGCTTTTTGCTCACTTACGAAAGTCCTCTCGGACTTTCTTCGTCTGTAATTATTTAGTAACATTAGTGCTTAAACCACGCAACAAACCTTATACAACAACGTTAGCCACCATTTGAAACAGCATTATCGCTATCACATTGTGGAGTTTGGTCAACTAAATAATTTCCTCTTACAGATTTATGAAATGGCATTACTTGCCCTTCTTTTGCAAAATACATTTCACCTTGGTATTTAAACTCAAAGCCACTATCTCGCATACAAATTGCCATTTCTTCACCATCTGCTGTTTTTAGAATAATGCCGTTAAACACTTCTTCTAATTGAATGTCGTTGTTTTCTGTTGTTGTAATTTTCATAATAAAACGGTGGCTAACAAAATGTAACACACATAGCCTGTCAGCCTTTTATCAGCGTATGTGCAGGTTTATAATTTAGTTCTTTTTCTTTGGTCTGTGATGGCTACGATGTGTTACACAAACCGTTGTGTTTCATACCGAAAAAAGCCAGCCGCACAAACAGCACATTTGGTTTTTGCCGACACATAAGCCAACGCTGAAAAACCAAAAGAGCTGTTTTTTGCCAACGCTAGAATGATATTGAGAAGAATGAATTAAATTTAAAAACTGACAGAGAGAATACATTATATGGAAATAAAAATCTTGAAACCACGAAAGGCAATAAACAAAGCCTTTTTAAAAATAAAACCGAACAGAACGGAAATTGAAAGTTTCAAGACGAATTTGATTGAACTGCTCGACCGAACAAATGATACTGAATCAGAAGAATTTCACAAAAACCTAGTTTCTGACTTTCTAAAAGACACTTATTATAAGAACAACCATTTCATAAACACAAAAGGAAGAAATGACCTTGTAATCCATAACGGAAATAAAGCAAAAAGTACAGTTGGAGTAATCATTGAGGCAAAAAAGCCAACCAACAAAGCGGAAATGCTGACAAAAGAAAAAATCAATGTCAAAGCATTTCAAGAATTGGTTCTCTACTATTTGAGAGAGCGAATTACTCAAAAAAACCTCGAAATAAAATATTTAGTTGCTACAAACATTAACGAATGGTTCATTTTTGATTCCAACGTATTTGAAAAGCAGTTTGCTCAAAATAAAGGATTGGTTAAACAATTCAACGATTTTGAAAATGGAAGATTAGCAGGGAAAACAACTGATTTTTTCTACAAAGAAATTGCAGAACCTTTTGTTAATGGATTAAAAAACGATATTGAATTCACATTTTTCGATATACGAGAATACGAAAAACCACTTCGCAATAACAATCCAAAAGACGATAACAAACTTATTTCGCTATATAAATTACTCTCACCAGAGCATTTACTAAAACTACCTTTTGCCAATGACAGCAACAGTCTTGACAAAAGATTTTATGGAGAATTATTACATATTATTGGACTTTCAGAAACGAAAAATGGAAGCAAAAGACTAATTGAACGAAACAAAAAAGGCGAAAGAAACACAGGCTCGTTTCTTGAAAACGCAATAATACAACTTGACAGTTTAGATAAAATAAATAGACTTGACAATCCAAGTCATTTTGGAACAACTCAAGAAGAACGTTTATTTAATGTTGGACTTGAATTAAGCATTACTTGGATTAATAGAATTTTGTTTCTTAAGCTTTTAGAAGCTCAACTTAAAACCTATCATAAAGGAGACAAATCCTATGAGTTTTTAAGTTTTGATAAAATTCAAAACTATGATGATTTAAACAGTCTATTCTTTCAGGTTTTAGCCAAACAACAATCAGAAAGAAATGAAGATGTAACAGAACTTTTTGCAAAAGTTCCTTACTTAAATAGTTCGCTTTTTGAACCAACAGGAATTGAACACGGAACCTTATTCATTAGCAATTTACGTGACGATAAAACAATTCCTATTTATTCTTCAACCGTTTTAAAAAACGAGAGTGGAAAAAAACGAACAGGTAATTTAAATGCTCTTGAATATCTATTTGAATTTCTAAATGCTTACGATTTTAGTAGTGAAGGAAAAGAAGAAATTCAAGAAGACAATAAAACCCTAATAAATGCTTCTGTTCTTGGTTTAATTTTCGAGAAAATAAATGGTTATAAAGATGGTTCGTTTTTCACACCAGGTTTTATCACAATGTATATGTGTCGTGAAACAATTAGAAAAGCGGTTATCCAAAAATTCAACGAAATTAAAGATTGGAACTGTAAAGACATTGATTCCCTTTACGATAAAATTGAAGATAGACAAGTAGCAAATGATATTATAAACAGTCTTAAAATTTGCGACCCAGCAGTTGGTTCAGGACACTTTTTAGTTTCTGCACTTAATGAAATGATTGCCATTAAAAACGACCTTAAAGTTTTACAAGATAGAGATGGTAAAAGACTGAAAGAATACGAATTTGAAGTTGTTAATGATGAATTGATTGTAACTGACGAAGATGGAGAATTGTTTGAATACAATCCAACAAATAAAGAAAGCCAACGTATACAAGAAGCTCTATTCCACGAAAAGCAAACCATTATTGAAAACTGTTTATTTGGTGTAGATATTAACCCAAATTCTGTGAAAATTTGTCGATTACGTCTTTGGATTGAGTTACTGAAAAACGCATACTACAAAAACGAAAGTGAACTAGAAACGCTTCCAAACATTGACATAAATATCAAATGCGGTAATTCTCTTATTAATCGCTTTGAGTTAGATGCTGACCTTAAAAAAGCCTTAAAAAGTAGTAAATGGACTATTGATAGTTATAAACTAGCAGTTGACACCTATCGCAATGCTCAAAACAAAGAGCAAAAGCGAGAAATGGAAAAACTGATAGATGATATTAAGAACGATTTTAGAAGTGAAATTTCACTTAATGACCCAAAAGTTAAACGATTAAAGAAAATACAAGGAGAAATTTTTGGAATGACCAATCAAACTCAAATGTTTGAATTGACCAAAAGAGAAAAAACGGCTTGGAATAAAAAGCTAAAAAAACTCACAGAAGATTCGAAAAAATTAGAGGCAATTATTGAGGAAATTAAAAATAACAAAATCTTCGAAGAGGCTTTTGAATGGCGATTTGAATTTCCAGAGGTTTTAGATGATAATGGAGACTTTGTTGGATTTGATTCAATAATTGGTAATCCACCTTACGTTTATAGAAATGCAGAAATTGCAAATCAAAAAGATTATTACAGAGCAAATTACTTTAATACTTCAGGCAATTTTGATTTATACAAATTCTTTATTGAATTAGGAATAAGGCTCAACAAGGTAAATGGTTTCAGTTCTCTAATAACAAACTCTTCTTTTCTATTACAAACTTCATTTGAAAAAACGAGAGAGTTTCTTGTTAATAATTCTGCAATCGAAACTTTAATTCCTTTAGGTGGTAATGTTTTTGACGAGGCAACAGTTGATTCAGCAATTTATACAGTTAAAAAGAGTGATGAGCAAGTACAAACAAAAATTGTAGTACCAAGTCAACCAATAGAAATAAACGAAACAGAGCCTTATTATATAAATTCAGAAAGATTTAAAGCTAACGAATTTTTAGTTTTTGACTATTTACTGAATGACAAAGAATATGAAATTGTAAATCGATTAATTATTGAATTTCCTAAAATAGAAACTGAATTTGAATTTGGAGTTGGTATTAACACAGGTTATATAAAATCAGAATTGACTTCTGACTCAAGAGTTGACGGAAGATACCACCCAATGGTTCCAGGAACAGGAGTTTCAAAATATGGAAATGTAAAGACTGACGGTTACATAATGTATGACAAAGATTTTGTTAAAAGTAAAGGTAAACTTGGTAGAACATTACCAGATGAAAAATTCTTTACCGAACCTAAAATCCTTGTAGTCAGAACGAGAAATATTTCAATTAAAGAAAGAATAGTTGCAACAATAGATTATGAGAAAAAATATAATTTAAATAGAATATCGAATATAATAGCTTCGCCAGAATCAAGTTTAGAAGGATTATTAGGAATTCTAAATTCTAAACTATTCAATTGGCTTTACTCGAAAAGGTATTTTGATTATGAAATCAAGCCAATATATTTAAGAAACTCACCTTTAGCTGACACAAATAATGTTGACTTGAATAATAAAGTGAAAGAATTGCTGTCACTCAAAGATGAACCTGATAATTCAACAAAACTTGAGCTAATAAAAGAGATTGACAAAATAGTTTTTGAATTATATGGAATAACAGAAGATGAAATAAAAATAATAGAAGAAGCCAACGCTTAAAGCCACACACATTTGCAATTCGCTAAAGCCAACGCTACGCCAAAAATTGCAAAAGAGTATGTCTTTGCCAACGCTACAAACAGAACGGAAAAAAAGTACGAAAACACAACAATGTGTATAAGTAATAGCGGTTTAAGTGATAAAACGAAAGTTAAAATATAAAACAAAGGTCAGTGCTAAACTGAAAAGTTTGTGAGTAGAAATCCGCTACTACTCATACACGAGACCGTTGTAGCCAATTTGAAAAAAGATTTACGAAATAATAAGTAATGGCAAAAAATAATGAAATAATTGATAAAACTATTGATGCTTCCGGAATGGGAGTTCCCATTGAAGGCTTCTTTGACAAAGAAAAAAGATATGGACTAACGCCATTAGACCATAAAGTTTTGACTGAATCTGATTCTAAACTTATGGAATGGTCCAAAAGATTTTTATTGATTTCCATTGGACTTGGACTGACTTCTTTAAGCAAATTAATATGGTTTTTGTACCAATTTAAGAAAGCGGATGATGTACAAAAACAAGAACTTAAAATTGACATTGAGAATTGGGAACTTATTTATTTAGCAATTGGATTAGGTTTATCCCTAATATTGTTCTTATTAAGCTTAACAAAGCTGGGAAATAGTGATAGAAAAAAATTAATGAAGAAAATTAAAAAGTACTTTGATGGAGAATAAAACTCAAATACCTACAGAATATACGCCATATGAAGAAATAGTTTTATGTGGTAATAGACTAATCAATGTAAAAAAGATAGTAGATGATAAAGGTTTTATTCCTATCCTGATTGGAGAAAATAAAAAAACCAAAAGACCATTGATATGGCTTAATGCAAAAACCAAAGATGGTGTAATTCAATTAATTGATAAGAGTCGACCACTTATAAATGTTATTGAGCTTAATGATTATTCAAATGATAGCCAAATTGATGTTATTTTGGATAATCAAGGAGATAAACATATTATTCTTCAAATAGAGAATTTAGAGGGTACGCCTTCAGTCACAAAACTTGACTTAAGGACTCTTGGTTATAATATTTTCGGAGATGAAAATGCATTAAATATTGGAGGTAATACAATGCAACAAAATTCATTTCAAGTTGAAACTTTAATTGGAATATAAAAAACTGGCTACAACAATGGCTCCTATGAAAAGCCCTAGTCCAGTTCTCTAAAGTTAAATAATATTTTCCTTTTACCTTAAACCACTTTTTTCTTTTTAATATAACTTGCTCGGCATCCTATATGTGATACACTTCT
>NZ_CAMYIC010000054.1 GCF_947258355.1 uncultured Allomuricauda sp. | reverse complement strand
GCAACACTCAAATAGAATCGATCTTTTTAGTGGCTCACTTTCATCCGCCCCACTATGCTCACTTTGGTCCGCCGCGGGTGGCTCACTTTGACCCGCCGAAGGTGGTATACTATGCCCGTTTTTTGCAATTACGCTAGATTTTAATTTTAACCTCCCTAAAATGAGAAAAAAAACTACCCTAACAACATGTCTTTTATTCATCTCGTTGTTCTTATGCAATATTTCAGGCGAAGCTCAATACAATACCAGTCAGGCTTGTAGTCTATTGCCATCCGGAATAAATTCTGAAATATACTTTGGAATGAACTTAGCTGATTTCAAGAATGTAATTGGGAGCAACCTCCAACTGGAAAGTAAAAGTAATACTGATTTTAGGCTTGTTTACTCACAGAAAACCAATCTAACGGAAATATCGTCTATTGTCTATTATTTCGACAATGAACATAATAAACCACTTTATGAGATGATCATAAATTATCAAAACCAAGAACAAGCTAAAAAGGCGGCAACTTTTCTTTTTGGGCGGCCAAACTTTAATCAAACCGAGTGGAGAATTAAGATCCAAGGTGTTCCAGAGATTTGGAGTTGGGTTTATAGAAACAAACTTGTTGTCGTTGCTAAAATTCCTGGAAGCGAATGGTTTGATGAATGGAATTAGGAACAGTCTTAGATTACAGGAAAATCCAATTGACCTGTTCCATTCTTAAAAGCCGCCATCCACAAAGAAATAATAGCCGAGACCCTTACCAAACATATAACCACATGAAAAACTTAATAATTGCTTTCCTGTATATCTTTTTAGGAGGTATTCAAACTATATTCAGTCAGCAGTTGGATAATCGTATAACAGAAAATCAGTTGATCATTGAATCCAATATTTTAAATGAAGAGCGAACATGTCTTATAAGTCTTCCCGATTCGTACAATGATTCATCTAAAATGGATAAAAGATATCCAGTTATAATACTATTGGATGGATCTACTTTTTTTAAAACTTCTATTGGAGTAGTTCATTTTATGAGTTCGGATAGAAACAGAAATCATTTAATGCCCGAGAGTATTATCGTGGCTATCGAAAATATTGATCGTGAACGGGATTTTACCGTTACAAAACTAAAGACCAAACGCCCCAACACAATGGGCGGGGGAAGAAAATTTTTGGAGTTCATTCAAAAAGAATTAGTGCCCTTTCTTGATAAAAACTACAGAACAACACAATTCAGAACACTCATAGGACACTCTTTAGGAGGACTTCTTGCACTAAATGCTTATATGGACAAAAACAGTAACTTCAATTCGTACATTTCCATGGACCCAAGTATTTGGTGGGACGGGGAAATCATGAAAAATAAAGTTGACTCCATTTCCCCGGAATCATTACATAAAAAGTTATATATCGCCACAGCCAACCAAGGAAAAGCGAATTATAAGAGAAATAAGAAAAGACATGATTTACTTTATGCTATGCTCACGAGGAAATTTGGTACAGAAATCAACGTTAAAGTAGAATATTTTGATAAGGAAAACCATCGGTCCATTCCATTGATCGCTATGTACGAAGGGCTTAAATATCTAAATCAGAATGACTGAAATACAATAATTGGGCGACAAGACATTTAAATTCCAGCGAAAGTTCGGAGAACAGTCTATTATTTATATCCAATTCTACAGACTTCGATACCTGGACCCCATTCTTTATCATGCTCATTCTTACCAATGGATTTTTCCTATTTGTGACTTTCTTGATTTGGAAATGGGATGGACTTTTGCCACTGTTAAAAGCAAAAAAGCAAGGTTCACAGTAAAGAAAATCATTCAACAATACATCCGATTAAAGGAGCAGGCTTATTAGTGGATAGATTAAAATTTAAGATAATTTTTAGTCCAGTACCTTGCATAACATAGTTCTATGTTTTAATATTGCACCTTCAATCATCAATCAAAAACAAAATGAAAAATCAAATTACACTCCTAGCGGTGATGGTTACATTACTGCTTTCCTGTTCACAAAAGAAAAAATCAGCTCAACTTTCAGAACAAAACCCTGTTAATTATCAGGTCAAAATTGATAGCTTCTTAAAACAACTTGAAACAAACCAAAAATTCATGGGCAGCGTTTCCCTAACTAAAAATGGGAAGCAAGTATATTCCAGGGTTATCGGTGCCAGTGATCTAGAGAACGACGTTAAAGCAAATAGCGACACAAAATATAGAGTTGGCTCCATTACCAAAATGTTTACAGCAACATTGATTTTTAAAGCAATGGAAGAAAATAAGTTGAGCCTAGATGAAACTATGGACAACTATTTTCCAGCAATTGAAAATGCCAATAAAATAACAGTGGGCAATTTATTAAACCATAGAAGTGGTATACCCAGTTTCACTAAGGATGAAACATTTTTTGACTATCGTACCGAACACAAATCCCGGGAAGACATGCTAAAGATTGTTACTGACTACAAAAGCAAATTCGAACCCGCTAGCAGAAATGAATACAGCAACTCAAACTACTTTTTACTATCTCAAATTCTGGAAAAAATATATGATTTACCATATCAAGACCTTTTACAAGAGAAGATAACCATGCCATTGGTATTGGAAAACACGTATTCTGGAGGAAAAATATCAATAAACAACAATGAGTCCTATTCATATAGTTTCTCCGACAAATGGACTGAATTTCCCGAAACCAACTTATCCGTTGCTCTAGGAAGCGGCTCTATTGTCTCGAATCCTAGCGACCTGAACAAGTTTATGGAGGCTCTTTTTACTGAAAAGATAATCACAAAAGAATCTCTTGAACTAATGACCACAATGAAAGACAACCTAGGTATGGGTATTTACCCTTTTTCATATAAAGACAAAAAGGGATTTGGACATGGCGGCCATATCGATGCCTTCCATTCGATTTCCATTTATTTTCCTCAAGAAAAATTGGCTGTAGCGATAACGTCCAATGCCATAAATTATAATATCAATAATTTACTAATGGATGTTTTAAAATGTTATTACAATGAGCCTGTGGAACTTCCTGTTTTTGAAAGCATTGAAATAACATCGAGCGAATTGGAAAAGTACGTAGGCGTTTACACTGGAAAAGGCCCGGGGAAATTTAAAATAACCCTCAAGGACAACACTTTATATTCACAATTAAACGATGGTCCAAATGATCCACTGGTGTACAAGGGAAATCATACATTCACTAACGAGGAGGTCGGGGCAAATTTTATATTCGAACCTCAGAAAAACCAGCTTGGACTGGAGCAAAGTGGTGTCGCAGATATATATATGTTTACCAAGCAATAAGTTAATCCATCTACCAAAACCAGGTTAACATAGCACCTATACTTAACGTCTAAAAAGCTTATATTCGGTAATCAATGCAAAGGTTTGGCAAAGAACTTTGTCCAATCAATAAGAATGTTGCAACCAGAAATTTTTGACGCTTGTTTATGGACCATTTTGCATTCTTGGATGTGAAAACAAACCAAGATTGGGAAAGGAATCAAAAGAACTCAGAATTGGTTACTTGAAGAAAGCAGGAGAATGGTTCATGGAAAATAGTTTTTGAAACCTTGCAAAATAATTGAATCCCGAAATACAACTTTGTGGTCAACTGTCAACAAAAATTTTACATGAAAAAGCTCTTCTTCCTTTCCATTCTATACGTGATAGCCAGTTGTTCTGGTGAAAACTTGGATAAGGCCGAGCAAATAAAAAAGTATTATGAAGGATTCAAAAATTCAGATTTCAATAAGATCAAGGAGGTAATAGCTGACAGTCTTACCATTACCGAAGGTGATTATGTGATGAACTTTGATCGGGAAAGCTATTATGAGCAGTTTAAATGGGATTCTGTTTTTCGACCCAATTATAAAATAGTTACAATAAAAAACCACAAGGGGGATTTTACAGCAATGGTTGCAGTGGAATCAATCCGATTCAAATTTTTGAAAAACAATCCATTGACCTGTGAACATCGCTTTTATTTTAGTTCTGGGAAAATAGCCAAAATTGAAAATCTGAATTGCAAGGATGCCAATTGGGGAGTTTGGCAGCAAGAACGGGATTCTTTGGTCAATTGGGTTAAACAACACCATCCCGAGCTGGATGGCTTTGTGAATGACCTAAGTATGAAAGGTGCCCAGAATTATGTTAGGGCCATAGATTTTTATAAAAAACGTCCATCAAACACAAATACCAACAAATGATATTCAATAGTATAATTGTTTTATCCAGTATCGTTTCTGGCTGTTTGGCTCTTATTGCAGGACTTGTCTTTAAAAACAATTTACCGAAAAAGATTAATTGGTGGTATGGATATCGGACCAAAAGGTCAATGAAAAATCAAGAACAATGGGACTTTGCACAAAAGTTGGGGGCTAAAAATATGATCAAGTTTTCAGTAATCCCATTTTTGACCTCAGTACTCGGGTTTTTCATTGATGAGAAACACATCGGTTGGAGTATTGGCATAGTTGCGGCAAGCAGTGTTTTATGGGCATTTTTCAGTATCTACAAAACAGAAACAAAGCTCATTTCAAAGTTTGATAAAAGAAAGAAGTAAAAAAACCTTCTATTTTAAGATTTTCCATTGTTCGCGGTTGTAAATAATATCACCTATCCCCAATCGGAATCCTCCAATGTAAAAATCTGACTTACCTCTACATCAAAAATTTTGGCCAACCTTAAAGCTAAAACCGTAGATGGAACGTACTTGCCCAATTCCATGGCGTTAATTGTTTGTCTACTCACTTTTGCGAGTTTGGCCAAATCGGCTTGGGTTATATTCTTCTTTGCTCTTTCTACTTTAATACTATTCTTCATGGTTATTCCATTTTTACAGCTTAGAAATTTGCCAATTGAACCTTATGATAAAAAACAGTAAAATCGTGAACATGTTAAATATCATAACCCATAAAAAGGACAAGTCAAAAATAAACAGAAACGAAATCAAAAGAATAGCGTAATTCACATAAACAGCCCAAACCAAAGACTCCAAGCGTATTTTGGAAATATACTCGTCCTCTTCTTTTTCTTTAGAAAAAGCAACCAGTAATAAGCTAATAATCAAAAAGACACCTAAAATTTCATTTAAAACATTATTCTCGACCAGTCCTACAAAACGTTTATCGCCGAATATCTGGTCAATGAAAATTCCAGGAACATTCAAATCCAAAAAACTGGGTTCATAATCAAGAATTAAAGTAATCAGTCCAAGGATTGCGGATGGGAACAGCACAATCCACCCTATTTTCTTGTACTTGTTGGGGAAAAGATAATTCGTCTTCATAAAAATGAGTATTTAAAAGTTACTAAATGTAAAACATAATAATCATAATGACAAATATACTTTACTTTAAGTAAAAAATACAATACTTACTAATTGATTTCTTTTTTTAATGAATTACATCTTAACTTAGTGACATCAATTAAGGCAATGCCCATTCTGTGGAAGACACATTGAGAGAAGAAAGCCATTGACCAAAAACCATGCTATTCAAATGAAAAAAACACTGACCACACTCTTTTCAATCTTTCTAATATCCATTGTTACCGGACAGCAGAAAAAAAGGGTGACCTCGACAATTGATTCCACCAATTCCCCTGAACTGGTATTGATTCAAGAAATCACCGTAAAAGCTCCCTTAAATAAGGTTTGGGACGCTTACACTACAAAACAAGGGTGGGAGAATTGGGCCGTTCCGCTTGCCGAAGTGGACCTTAAAGTGGGCGGAACCATTAAAACCAACTATAATAAAGACGGGGCCATTGGGGACAGCACTACCATAGTAACACATATTATCAACTATGCTCCAAAAAAACTGATAACACTTCAGGCCGAGATTACCGATAACTTCCCTGATTTCATGAAAAAAGAAGCAGAAGACTTCTATAATGTTATTTATTTTAATGACATGGGCGATGGGTATACCAAGGTTGAGTCTTATGGTATCGGATATAAAAACACACCAAAATATCTCGAATTGATGAATTATTTTATCCCCGCCAATGAACAGACAATTATGTCGCTAATTGATTATTTGGAAAAAGACTGATTTCTTTTATCAGCTTAAAAAAGCAACCATTGGACAATAAAATAACTATCGAATTTTTAGACCATGTAGCTATTCGGGTAAAGGATATGGAAGCCTCCATTGTATGGTACGAAAAAGTGCTGGGCCTAAAAAAGCACCAGCTTCCCAAGTGGGGAGCCTACCCGGTTTTCATGTTCAGTGGTAAAACTGGAATTGCCTTGTTTCCTGCCCATTTAGATGATACAGAACTGGACCCTGAATCAAAAAATGTAAAAATAGACCACTTCGCATTTAATGTGACCAACGAAAATTTTGAAAAAGCTAAAAACCATTACACCAGTCTAGGCTTGGAGTATAAAATTCAAGATCATCATTATTTCCATTCTATGTACACCAAAGACCCAGATGGTCATACAGTGGAATTGACAACCCTTGTGGTCGATGAAAGTGATGTATATCACAAATAATGTATAGTTGAACTTGGCACAAGAACATCAAAAATATCTAGAAACCTACCTGCAACAATTTTCCCATTTATCAGTGGAAGAGCTGGCCCTTTTCCGCTCACAGCTTACTTTAAAAGAATATATGGTGAAAGACTTCTTTTTTAAGAATGGTGAGGTCCAGAAAAAAATGGGTTATGTCTGCAAAGGACTGTTAAGGCGCTATTACAACAACGAAAAAGGTAAATCCATAACCACAGGGTTTGTAAAGGAAAACGAATACGCAACCGACTACCCTGCCTTTATTCAACAGCGCCCGAGTAAATACCATATGGAGTGTTTGGAGCCGTGCACAATAATTGAATTGGCCTATGAGGACATTCAGGAAGGGTACAATAATTTTAAAAGCAACGAAAGGTATGGCAGGTTAATTGCCGAAAAAGTACTGACCATCCAGACCGATAGGGTCGAAAGCTTTCTTTTTGAAACTGCAGAAGAACGCTACCTGAATTTTATTAAGGATAACCCTGGTTTGATAAATCGGATAAGTCTGACCCATTTGTCCTCCTACCTCGGTATTGAAAGACAATCCTTAAGTAGAATCCGAAGTAAAATTGCCAAAAAATAACTTTGTCACATATGTGTCAGGTAGTACCCGATTATCAAATGCATCTTTGTTGCATCAAACAAAACATAAAAATGATGCCCAGAAACCTATCCAACACATTAGCTATATTCTTTTTCCTTTTTGTAACCATTGCCGCTTTCAGCCAAAAAAGCACCAAAAGCATACATACGGACATTCAACAACGCACCGAGGAAATCTTTGATAGTTTGGTTACTATTCGAAGGGATTTTCACATGTACCCGGAAGTGGGTGGAAGTGAAGAAAGAACATCTACAAAAATTGCCCAATATTTAACCCGCCTTGGTTTGGAGGTAAAAACAGGAATTGGAGGTTACGGAGTGGTTGGCATTCTTAAAGGTACTAAGCCTGGTAAAAAAATAGCATGGAGGGCCGATATTGATGCCATGCCCTCCGAAGCTCCCGATATGGTGGACTTTAAATCAAAACATGAAGGAGTGCGACATATTTGCGGTCACGACTTGCATGCCGCTGTTGCGTTGGGAATAGCCAATGTATTGGCCAAACAAAAGGAAAAATTAGCAGGTACGGTCTACTTTGTGTTTCAACCATCGGAAGAAAACATAAAGGGGGCACTGGCCATGATGGATGATGGATTGTTCGATATTATTGAACCGGAAGAAATGTATGCCATGCACGTTACCCCCTTCCCTGCTGGTACAATAGCCGTAAAGCCAGAAGAAATGTTTTCAGATTACAAGAGAGTTGACCTTCTTTTTAAGAAAACAACTAAGCGTGATGCTTTGTTCCAATTTGCAAAGCAGGCCATTTTATCCCTAGAAAATGTTGCACCTGATAGCAAGTTCTGGAACATGCAGAATATGGGAGACCCTGAAATAGGCATTGCCGGTCCAAAATCCATCTACAAGGATTATACAACGGTGGATAAAAATAATTTCTCTATCAAAGAAACAGAAGAAGGTATTCAAATAAGCGGATATCTTAGCTTTAGTGATAAGAAACAGCGCGACTCGGCCATTCCCTTACTTAGGGAGCAGATTTCAAATTCCATTTACGATAGTGCTTTTTTAAAAGCAGAACTGGTGAATGTTTTTCCAACCTTGGACAATAACGAGCGTTTGGTAAATGAAAACCTGGAAGAATTATCCAATATCTATGGAAAAGATAGCGTTCTTCGATTGCATGGTGTTGTGGCCGACGGACGAAGTGACGATTTTGCCTTTTTTCAGCCTAAAGTTCCTAGTGTCTATTATTTTTTGGGAGGCTCCAATTATGAAAAGGGCATCATCGCACAAACACATTCACCAATTTTTAATGTAGATGAGAATTGTATTAAAACAGGTGTAAATCTTTTTGCATCACTAATTGTCGAACGCCTCAATGAATAGTAGTTTACTGCTATTTTTAGTACTGGACATCTAATTTTATTGCGACCTAGCCTTCTTTTTGATAGCTTTATTGAATTAACCATTAGCTATGAAAAAGATTGCCTTGTCCCTGATAGTCATTTTATGTACCGTATTTAGTTCATTTGGTCAAACCTCTGACTTTGTCGGGACCTTTGTGAATGGTTCCAATAGTATTTCCATTCAATTTAAACGTGTGGGTGATGAGTATCATGGAATGCTTGCCGCTGTCGGCGCTAGTTTTGCGATTCGGGCGACAGGGTCTTTCAATAATATATCAGGCGAAATCTATGGCTTGGATGGCCCCGTGGACTTTGAAGCAACTTTAAGCGGAACCAATATGACGGTTCGTGCCACAGGATACAATGAACCTTTTTATAAGTATTCGGATTTACACAACTTGGGTAATTTTGACTTGACACCCTATATGAAGGACAATAGTGGGGTAGCTGGAACAGATATCAATACCCAAAGAACGAGTCCGCCGCCACCTCAGAACAATAATACAAGTGGTTATCCTGAATTGAACAACCAGGGGTTGCTAAACATAGTCGCTGGGAGTCAATTGGTCTTTTATCAAAGAACTTCTTACGTAAACGATAGTATGGCCAGTTCCATAACCTACGTGAATTTCTGTCCGGACGGAACCTTTAGCATGAATACGGATGGTTCCTTCAGTGTGGAAGGTTATTATGGTGGTAACGCACAAGGAGCTTCCTATGGCAGTAATTCTGGAACTTGGCAATTGATTTCGTACCAAGGTCAACCTGCCGTATACCTGCAATACTACAATGGAGAGACCAGTGTAAACACCTTTAACGAGAATGAAGTGCGACAAGGGAGATGGCGACGAGGCAACACCCAATATGCATTGCAGCGGAACAAAGTTCGCTGCAACTAGATATTTTTAGATAATAGGGGTTTTTATTCACCCATTGCTGCAGCTACAGCAGCTGAAAGTCTTTTGTATGTTCCGTTTTGCAAACGTTCCCTGATTGCTGAAAAGGCATCAAGTGTTTCTTCGATGTCTTTCATCGTGTGGGTTGCTGTTGGAATCAAACGAAGTAAAATCAAACCTTTTGGAATAACGGGATATACTACAATAGAACAGAAAATCCCGTGGTTTTCACGTAAGTCCTTCACCAATGCCATGGCTTCCGGAATACTACCGTTCAAATAAACAGGGGTTACACAACTCGTTGTGGTTCCGATATCGAATCCTCTTTCTTTCAATCCGTTCTGAAGCGCGTTCACGTTCTCCCAAAGCTTTGCTTTAAGTTCCGGCATGGTACGCAACATGTCCAGTCTTTTCAATGCTCCTTTCACATACACCATGGGCAAGGATTTGGCGAACATTTGAGAACGAAGGTTATATTTCAAGTACTCGATAATTTCTTTATCTGCAGCAACAAAAGCCCCGATACCTGCCATAGACTTGGCAAAAGTGGCCAAATACACATCAATTTCGTCTTGCACGCCTTGCTCCTCTCCTGCTCCGGCACCTGTTTTACCAAGGGTTCCAAATCCGTGGGCATCATCTACCAACAGTCTAAATTGGAACTTTTTCTTAAGGTCTACGATTTCTTTCAGGATTCCTTGTTCGCCTCGCATTCCAAAAACACCTTCTGAAATTACCAAGATTCCTCCTCCGGTCTCATTGGCCAATTTAGTGGCACGTTCCAAGTTTTTCTCCAAACTTTCCGGGTCGTTGTGCTTAAAGGTAAAACGCTTGCCCATATGCAAACGAACACCATCTATGATACAGGCGTGGCAATCCACATCATACACAATAATATCATCCTTGGAAACCAAAGCGTCAATCACCGACATAAAGCCTTGGTAACCGAAATTCAATAGGTAAGCGGCATCTTTATGTACAAATTCCGCCAATTCGTTCTGTAATTGTTCGTGGTAATCCGTGTGACCGCTCATCATTCGCGCTCCCATAGGATAAGCAGCACCGTGTTCCAGAGCAGCTTCTCCATCCACCTTTTTAATTTCAGGTAGGTTGGCGAGGCCTAGATAGTCATTGATACTCCAGGTTATTACGTCTTTTCCTTGAAATTTCATTCTGTTGGAAATGGGGCCTTCCAATTTTGGAAAAACAAAATAGCCTTCAGCCTGCGAAGCCCATTTACCCAAAGGTCCTTTGTTCTCAATGATTCTATCGAATAAATCTCTCATCTACCTTATTATTAATTCAAATGCAAAAATATAGATTTTTATGAACCTTGCATAACGAAATTGGCACATAAAAAAACGGCAATGAAAATCATTGCCGTAATTGAGGTATTATAGGGTACTGGTTTTATTTAATATACTTGATTTCTTCTGGTACTTCAGCATCTTGGATATCAAAGAAGCCTTGATTTTCCATCCATTCATTACTGTATACCTTGCTCATATACCTTGAACCATGATCTGGGAATACAACTACTACATTGCTGTCCTCGGTGAATTCACCTTCCGTATTCAATTGGTACAGTGCCTGAGTCGCGGCACCACTGGTATATCCTGCAAAAATACCTTCGGTATGGGCCAATTTACGGGCCATATGGGCACTTTCGCCATCAGTTACCTTAATATATCTGTCTATGCTATTAAAGTCTGTTGCTGCCGGAATCAAGTTTTTACCCAGTCCTTCAATTCGGTATGGGTAAACTTCATTATGGTCAAACTCTCCTGTTTCGTGGTACTTTTTCAATACAGAACCATAAGCATCAACACCCAAAACTTTGATTTTTGGGTTCTGCTCCTTAAGATAACGAGCTATACCTGAAATAGTTCCCCCTGTTCCGCTACATGCTACCAAATGAGTAATCTGACCATTGGTCTGCTCCCAAATTTCCGGTCCTGTACTGGAATAGTGGGCATCAATGTTCAACTCGTTAAAATATTGGTTGATGTAAATGGAATTCGGTGTTTCACTATGCAAACGTTTGGCCACTTCGTAATACGAACGCGGATCATCTGCACTGACATGGGCTGGACAAACATATACGTTTGCTCCCATGGAACGTAACATATCAATCTTGTCTGGGGACGATTTTGAACTCACGGCCAAAATACATTTGTATCCCTTTACAATGCTCACCATGGCAAGGCTAAAGCCTGTATTGCCCGATGTGGTCTCAATAATGGTGCTACCCGGCTTAAGAATACCTTTACGCTCGGCTTCCTCAATAATATGAATCGCAATTCTATCTTTTGCAGAATGTCCAGGGTTAAAGCATTCCAGTTTAGCATAGAAATTTCCTGTAAGAGGGGCGGTAATTCTGTTTAGCTTAACTAAGGGGGTACTTCCAATTAGGTCTAGGATATTGCTGTACGCATTTATCTGTGTCTTCATAACTGGTATTAGGTAGAGAACTTTTTTCTAGCAAGAAGAAAAATGTTCCGTGCAAATGTAACATTTTATTTTTAAAGGGCTTTTCCTTCAAGGTCTAAAATAAAGGCATACTCCTTTGCCGTTTCCTTTAAAGCTTCAAATCTACCCGATGCCCCACCATGGCCTGCATCCATATTGGTATCCAAAAATAAAAGGTTATCATCGGTTTTATATTCCCTCAACTTGGCGACCCATTTAGCCGGTTCCCAATACTGTACTTGAGAATCGTGCAAGCCTGTGGAAACATACATATGCGGGTAGGCCTTAGCTTCTACATTGTCATATGGTGAATACGATTTAATGTAATCGTAGTATTCCTTTTCGTTGGGATTCCCCCATTCGTCGTATTCCCCAGTAGTTAAGGGAATGGTATCGTCCAGCATGGTTGTTGCAACATCCACGAAAGGTACAGCTGCTATTATCCCATGATATAATGTCGGCTCCATATTTACAATGGCTCCCATTAACAGTCCACCAGCGGAACCGCCCATGGCATACAAATGTTCCGAACTTGTATAATTACTATCTATCAGATATTTGGAAACATCGACAAAATCTGTAAAAGTGTTCTTTTTGTGCAACAATTTACCATCCTCGTACCAAGGTCTACCCAAATACTCACCACCACGAACATGTGCAATGGCGTAAATGAACCCTCTATCCAACAAACTCAATCGAATGGATGAAAAATAAGGGTCGATCGTTGCTCCATAGGACCCATAACCGTACTGCAACAACGGACTGGTACCATCCAAAGGAGTGCTTTTATGATAGATTACAGAGATAGGCACTTTTTTACCATCCCTGGCCGTAGCCCACAAGCGCTCGGTTTTGTAATTGTTCTTATCGAACTTACCACCCAAAACTTCTTGCTGCTTCATCACCGTTTTGGTTTGGGTATCCATGTCAAAATCGATAATGGCATAAGGCTCCCCCATCTCGTTGTAGTAATAACGAAGGACTTTGGTATCAAAATCCAAGTTAACGGAAGGCCCAGCAACATAGGTCTCACTATCAAAAGGTAGGTAATAACTGTCGGAACCGTCCCATTTGGCTATTTTCATTTGGTTGAGGCCATTGTTACGCTCGGTCACCACATAATAATCCCGGAAAATCTCAACATCCTCCAACAAAACATCCTCTTGGTGTGGTATAAATTCTTCCCAATGCTCTGATGATGTATCTTTTTCATTGGTTTTCATCAACTTAAAGTTGGTGGCGCCGTCTTTGTTGGTCAGCACATAAAAATCGCCTTCAAAATGAGAAATGGAATATTCCACTCCTTTTTCCCTCGGGGAGAACACCTTGAACTCTCCCTCCGCATCATCTGCGTCCAAAATTCGATATTCGGATGTAAGCGTACTACTGGAACCGATTACAATATATTTTCTGGATTTGGTCTTATACACAAAAGTGTTATAGGTGGAATCCTTTTCATGGTAAACCAGCTCGTCATCATCGGAAGAGGTTCCCAAAACATGCTTAAAAATTCTATCTGAACGTAGCGTAACAGGGTCCTTCTTAGTGTAGAACAACGTTTTGTTGTCGTTCGCCCAAACAGAGCTACCTGTTGTATTTTCAATGATATCAGGATAGATTTCTCCTGATTTAAGGTTTTTTACCTGAATGTTGTACTGTCTTCTGGAAATGGTATCCGTTCCAAAGGAAGCCATAGTATTGTCCGGGCTTATGGAAACACCCCTCAAATTGAAAAACTCATGCCCTTCTGCCATTTGGTTACAATCGAACAACAATTCTTCGGCTGCCTCCAAACTTTCCTTTTTTCTGGAATAAATCGGATACTCCTTGCCTTCTTCGTATCGGGTAATGTACCAATAGCCATCCAATTTGTAGGGTACAGAAGAATCATCTTCTTTGATCCTACCCTTCATTTCTTTGAAAAGTTCTTCCTGAAACTTCTCGGTATGGGCGGTCATTTTTTGAAAATACTCGTTCTCAGCGTTCAGATAGTCGAGTACCTGTTGGTCTTCCCTATTGTTCATCCAGTAATAATCATCGATTCTAACATCGCCATGCTTCTCAAGTTGCGTTGGATGCTTAGGTGCCACAGGGGGAGTTATATTCATGGATTCGTCTTTGTTGGTTTTGCAAGCGGTCGCAAAAATAAGGCATAAAACCAGAATAGAAATTCTTGAATTCGTTTGTTTCATTGGAAAGTGTTTTAGCCAATTTACTACTTTTGACCTTACATTTGGTAAATATTATTGCATTGCTTGTTTCGACCCTGGTCCGACAAGCCCAAAATTTGAAGATATGTTTGGAGATTTAATGGGAATGATGGGTAAAATAAAAGAAACCCAAAAGAAAGTTGAAGCCACCAAGGAACGACTGAATACCGTAATGATTGATGAAGCGTCCTCGGATGGACTCCTCAAAGTCACCTTAACGGCCAATCGTGAGATAAAATCCATTGCTATTGATGATTCCCTGCTGGAAGACAAGGAGCAATTGGAAGATTATTTGGTACTCACGCTAAATAAAGCCATTGAAAAAGCCACCAAGGTAAACGAGGCTGAATTGGCGGCCGTGGCCAAAGAAGGTATGCCGAATATTCCTGGCATGGATGCTTTTATGAAGTAGTATGTCAGGTCGAGCGCAGTCGAGACCTTTTTAGACTTCTCGACTGCGCTCGAAGTGACGTTTCAGTTATATTTTGTCAGTTCGAGTGCGAAGCGTATCGAGAACTAATTGCCTTCAAAATTTTTCTTAGATAAGTTGGGAAGTTTGTCAAATTCGCCTGCTATCAAAGCTTGCTTTTTATTTTTGGACCATTTTTTTATCTGCTTCTCGGTCAAAATAGCTTTGTTTGGGTCTGTAAATTCACAATGATATACTAACTGTAAAGGTCTTCGTGAATACGTATAACTATTTCTATGTTTACCATTTTGATGCGATTCAAATCTTTCTATTAAATTGGAAGTTATTCCAGTGTAATAAGTATTATCCGAGCATTTTAAGATATAAACAAAGTAGGTTCTCATAGGAATTGCTCATTGATTGATTTATTGTCGCAATTTGGGTTTCATCAAAGTTACTCAAATTGGCAGTTCAAATAAATCATGTCAGTTCGAGTGTTTCCAAAGGAAACGTATCGAGAACTCTTAGACTATAATTATGGCAATATATACTATAACACACTTCTCGATACAATTTTGGCCCTGCCAAAACTACTCGAAGTGACATTCCAGCTATATTTTGTCAGTTCGAGTGCAAAGCGAGCGTATCCAGAACTATATGCTATCACCCTATACTTTTCAAAACTTTTATGAAATGCTGGTGCATGGCATCGGTGTAGTCCAAATGGGTGACAATTCGAAGTTTTCCCTGTCCCATTCCGATTATGGACACTTGATGTTTGTTCAATTGATCCAGAAATGCTTCGGAAGACATTTTATCCTCATTTATTTCAAATATGATGATATTTGTTTCGATAGGTTCCACTTTTTTGATGAAATCCAACGATTCAAGCACCCCTCCTATTTCCGCAGCTTTTTTATGGTCTTCGGCCAGTCGGTTAATATTGTTGTTCAAAGCATAAATGCCCGCAGCGGCCAGATATCCTGATTGACGCATTCCTCCACCAAAAACCTTACGGATGCGCAAGGCCTTGTCAATATGTGTTTTGCTTCCGACCAAAACAGATCCTACCGGACAGCCCATGCCTTTACTCAAACATACACTAATGGTATCGAATAACTTTCCGTATGCTTTTGGATTCTCGCCTTTTTTCACCAAGGCATTCCAAAGTCGGGCACCATCCAAATGATACTTTAAATTATGCTCATCACAGACTTTTCGAATCTTCTTCAATTCCTCAAAATCCCAACAAGCACCACCTCCTTTGTTCGTAGTGTTTTCTATGCACACCAAAGTCGTCAAAGGACTATGGTAAAAATCGGGTGGGTTAATGGATGCTTCTACCTGTTCAGCGGTCATCATACCACGGTCACCATCAACTAGTTTACAGGATACTCCACTATTGAAGCTAACCCCTCCCCCTTCGTAATTGTACACATGGGCATATTTATCGCAAATCAACTGGTCTCCTGGCTGGGTGTGTATTTTTATCGCCGTTTGGTTCGTCATGGTACCACTGGGAAAAAACAGGGCGGCTTCCATACCAAAATATTCGGCCACTTTGGCCTCCAATTCATTTACCGTAGGGTCATTTTTAAATACATCGTCACCTACTTTCGCATTCATCATAGCCTCCAACATTCCGGCTGAAGGTCTAGTGACAGTGTCACTTATCAAGTTTATCTCCATAAAATATTTTAGTCCATGCAATCCATTCCAATGGGAGAGCCGTCAGGGATTTTTTCAACAGGTATCAATTTAAATTCAGAAGGTTCCTTCATAAACGCATCGATTCTCTTCACCATTTCAGCAGCAATGGCATTTTTCCCATTGCTTAAGAGCTGTGCTTTGAGATTGTTCAATGCTTCATTGGCAACAGCATTTACCTGTGGATGCACATCATTGTGGGCTGCCAAATTCATAATGTGGTACAATACCCTAAAATTGATGGTATTCTGTACTTCTGCTTCATAATCATCTCTGTGGGAAAGGTCAAAAGTACCTTTGATGGTCTCATCCAGCACTTCTTTTAATCCCATTTGGTTTTTATCCAAGCTTTTTTGCTGTATCAATCTTGAAGCACGCTCTGGATGAAGCAAAAGTTCCAAGGTCATATCTGCAGCTGTTTCTGCCACCGAAAGGGCATCAAAACTCACCCCTGTTTTTCCTTTAAAGGATTCCCTGGAACGTCCAAAACCCATTGCCCGTGGCGGGAAAAGTTCTAGCTTATTCTTTGGAATGGCTATGACCTCGGCGTCCAAAGTTTTTAATATGGATTCCATCGCTGCTTCTTGTACAGCTTCATCTACAGGTGCCACTGGAATTTGCCCCCCATCTTTAACTGCATAATTATAATCCAAACCGCCAATAATTTTGGAAACGGCTTCGGTCTGGTATCTGTGGAAGAAATAGATTGGGACAAAGACATCTTCCAAAACAGAATAAGCCTCCCCAGTCTTAATATTATCTATGGAGAAGTTTTCAATGGCTTTTTCCCTAATTTCCAACATATCGTCCAATTCTTGACTAGCACTTTGCCCGTTGTCCCATAAATGGGCCAAAACATGGGCTCCACCTTTTGGTCGAGCATCCTGATCGGAAATATATCTTAACCCATCATCCTGTGCTTTCTTTAAAATAGCATTCAATGCATCTTCTTCATTGGTACCGCTTGGAAAATCGGAATAGGCATAGGCCACGGTTACTTTATCCCATTCGCCAATTCCTCTATCATAGGCATTGTCAAAACTGATTTCACCACCTTCCAACTCAAATTGTGGGTGTGGGTAATCCATTACAGAGGCTCTGTTATTGGTACTTGCCGCAAAATTATGGGCAAATCCAAGCGTATGCCCTATTTCGTGTGCGGAAAGCTGACGGATTCGCGCCAAGGCCAATTCCAACATAGGCTGATAGTTATCGTCCCTTTCCTCGAATGGCTTGTTCATTAAAGCTTGTGCGATCATAAAATCTTGACGGATGCGTAAACTCCCCAAACTGACATGACCTTTTAAAATTTCACCAGTTCGTGGATCCACCACACTTGCTCCGTAACTCCATCCTCTTGTAGAACGGTGCACCCATTGCACTACATTGTAACGTATATCCAATGGGTCCGCATCATCCGGAAGTATTTTCATCTGAAATGCATCCTTGTAACCTGCTGCTTCAAAAGCTTGGTTCCACCATTTTCCACCTTCCAACAAGGCTGAACGCACTGGTTCCGGTGTTCCATTATCCAAATAATATATTATTGGTTCAACGGCTTCACTTACTTCAGCATTTGGATCTTTCTTTTTTAATCGGTGTCTTCTAATAAATCGCTTCACCAAAGATTCCTGCACTGGTGTAGCATAATCGTAATAAGAAAAAGGGTATCCTCCACTGCGAGGGTCAAAAAGTCGTTTCTCGAAGTTATCATCCGGCAATTCAATTAATGAATGGTGTTGTGCCACCGTCACCAAACTCGGTGTTGGGGTTACCGAACGAATCCAACCACCCTGTGGATCGCCCTTAAAAGTAAGGGTAACATCAAATTCAACATTTTTCGGGAAGGCCTTGGTACGGTCAAAAGCCCATGCACTCTTGGATTTATCCAAACTGTAAGAGCCTTGTTTCGCTCGTTTTAATCGGTTGGAAACACCATGGGCATCGCGCATTAAAAAGTCTGTGAAATCTATAAGGTAACTACCTTTGGACTCTTCCACGATTTCAAAACCGTGCAAAATGGATTTGGCAAAAGCCTGTTCCACAGATTTTCGCTCCAAGTCGTTGTTGGTGATCGCCCTAAATTCCAAGTTTGGTTGAACCAAAAGGAGTTTCTTTCCCGCCTTGCGAAAAAATACCACCTGTTCATTTCCCAATTGGCCACGATCCAGTCCTATATCGTTGCTACCTATGCCACTGCTCAGCGCATACACATATAAAAAGTCCTTTTCCAGGTCATCTACCTCGAGGTAGATTTTATCATTGGAGTCATCATAATAAAAATTAAAAAAGCCATTGAATTTTTGAAAATCCTTGGCCTTTTCAAAAGTTTGGGCACCCAAGAAGGAGCACACAAAAGAAAATAATGCGATGAGTGTAGTCGTGTTCTTCATAATCTGGTTGAAATATTGCCTTAAAAATATGGAAATCATTTTAAATAAGTCCCCTAAAAAGAAGTCACTTGACCAAAACATGAATTCCTAAAATTCAATACTGATTTTTATGGTTTTAGGATTTTAACCTGTTGATTTTTAAATATTGTTAACCATTAAAGCAAGAGAAAATACATATCTTAAAAGAAAAACAAAATGGGCACAGCCGAAGAAAAATCAATTTTTTCCAGCTACGTTAAAAAAGATGGTTTGTTCGATGAAGTATTTGACAAAAAAGGAGAAGTCAAGTCCGTATATAAAAAGCTATTGGATCTTTATGGAACAAGGACCATTGATGATTACGTGGAACTCAACAACAAGGCAAAATCATCCTTTTTTAATCAAGGAATTACTTTTCAAGTTTATGGGGATAAACAGAGCCAAGAGAAAATCTTCCCATTTGATCTTTTTCCTAGAATAATTTCCACCGAAGAATGGGAAACCATAGAAAAAGGAGCGATTCAACGGAATATAGCACTCAATCATTTTTTATGGGATGTTTATCACGACAAGAAAATCATTAAGGATAAAGTGGTTCCTATTGAGCTACTGAGTTCCTCGCCGAATTATTTGCATCAAATGATGAATGTTGATCCCCCGAACAAAATCTATAATCACATTTCGGGAACAGATATAATAAAACATTCGGATGGCAATTATTACGTACTCGAAGATAACATCCGGTGCCCATCGGGCGTGAGCTATGTTATTTGTAACAGAACAGCTTTAAAAAGAGCATTGTTCGGAGTTTTTAACCATTACCAAACACACTCTGTGACCAATTATGCAGAAAACCTTTTGCATTTGTTGGAAACCGCAAAGCCACATGGAGTCGATATGCCCGTAACTGTTGTGATTACCCCTGGCATGTTCAACTCCGCCTATTACGAGCACTCCTATTTGGCCAAAGCCATGGGGGTAGAACTGGTAGAAGGGCGAGATCTTTTTGTGGAAAACGATTTTGTGTATATGAAAACCACACAGGGTCCGGTTCGTGTGGATGTAGTATACCGAAGAATTGACGACCTTTTTCTAGACCCCATGGAATTTAGTCCCGACTCAGCTTTGGGGGTTCCTGGAATTTTTGCGGCCTATCGCAAGGGCAATGTTACCCTTGCCAACGCTCCTGGAACCGGGGTTGCCGACGACAAGGCCATCTACACCTATATGCCGGAAATAATCAAGTACTATTTGGACGAGGAACCCATTCTTAAAAACGTTCATACCTACCATTGTAGTCGTCCACAGGAATTGCAATATGTTTTGGACAACATTAAGGATTTGGTCATAAAGCCAGTTGATGAGGCAGGAGGTTATGGTATTTCCATTGGAAACAGATTGACCAAGGATGAAATTGAACGGGTGAAGTCCGAAGTCAAGGCCAATCCACGTAAATATGTGGCCCAACCGATTATGTCGCTTTCTGTTCACCCAACTTATATAGATCAGAAAGAATCCTTTGAACAACGTCATGTGGATCTAAGAACATTCACAGTGCTGGGCAAAGACGAACAATTTGTATTAAAAGGAGGGCTTACCCGCGTAGCCCTAAAAGAAGGAAATTTAATCGTGAACTCCTCCCAAGGTGGCGGTTCCAAAGATACGTGGGTTCTAAAACCATAACTATATGCTTGCAAGAGTTGCCAACAACCTATTTTGGATGGGTAGATATATAGAACGTGCAGAACACATTGCCCGTTTTATGAACGTAAATTATTTTGCATCGTTGGATGCGCCCAATCAACTTTCACAATCGCGGAATTTTGTTTTGCAATCCATGTTGTTCATGGTAGGAGACCCTGTTTCCGATGTCAACAAAGAACTCAACGAGGAAGAAGTACTTTATGATTTGGGACTGAATCCGGAAAAACCCTATTCCATTATCAGTAGCATAAAAGTGGCCCGGGAAAACGCGAACAGCTCCCGCGATTTGATATCCACCGAGCTGTACGAAAGTTTGAACAAGTTCTATCATTTTGTGATGAACTACCCTACGGAGACCTATAAAAAAACAAACCTTTATGACTTTACTGTCAACATAACCGAAATTACCGCGGTGTTACGGGGTAAAATAAGAGGCACACTATTGCATGATGAAGTCTATGCCATTATTATGATGGGCGTTAATATCGAAAGGGCCATTCAGATCACGAGAATCATCAATACCAAATACAACGATGCCCTATCTGCAAAAGGAGGTTACACGGACCCAATTGGGAATAGCTACGAGTGGACCACCTTGTTAAAATGTGCAGAATCCTATGATATGATGCGAAGGCTTTATAAGAAAACGCCAAATGGCACCTCTACCCTCGAGTTTTTGCTGTTGAACGGTAAATGTCCACGTTCTTTCATGAACTGCATCAATCAGGTACACAAACATATTTTGGAAATCGATAAAAAGGTGGAATATTCCCAAAGTTCCACGGCCTTTTTGGTTGGAAAAGTAAAGGCTGAATTTCAATTTAAACAGATAGAAGAAATATTGGAGGATATCCAAGGTAACTTGAATATGATCCTTAATAAAATGTTCAAAATTAGTGAGAGTATGGAGAAAGAATTCTTCAACTACTGATGCTTTTTTGAGTAACTTGGCCAGATTGAAATTCACTCGAATGCTGTATGAATATGAAATAGATTATGATACTCGAAACTCCTATGAAATGGGGCTTAACGAGGCATTTTGGCAGTTTTTGGTCATTCCGGAAGAGAACGATACCCAAGAACTCACCTATTGGCATTTTGAAAACGACCTCGACGAAAAAAACAGCGTTTCCGAAAACGGACTGGGTTTTAAAACCGTACAAGTACGTTCCAAAAAAGAATTGGACCATATAAAGTTCAATGCACATTTTAAGCTTACCAAAAAAGAAATAAATCCGTTCGACTTTGACTTGCCTTTGGACATTGATGAAGAGCGAAAACTAGTGGACAGCTTGGATTTCAGGGTGGATCACGAACCATATCTCAGAAAGACGAAATTCACACAATTACTAGAGGAGCATACGTCCATTTACTTATTTGATAAAAAAAAGTCAATTTTTGAAAACTTAACGGAGCTCAACCATTGGGCATATAACCATTTGTATTTTAAAACCGGAGTTACCGATGTCAACACTTCGTTGGATGAAATCATCGAAAACCGACATGGTGTCTGCCAGGATTTTACCCATTTGTTCTGTGCCATAGCCAAACACCATGGGGTTCCAGCAAGATATGTATCCGGTTATTTACATCAAGGACACGGTTTTTTCGGCGACTCACAAATGCACGCTTGGGCCGAAGCGTTTGTTCCCAACGTAGGTTGGATAGGATTTGACCCCACGAATAACGTTTTGGCCAATCATAATCACATAAAAGTCTGTCACGGAAAGGACTACACTGATTGTGCCCCTCTAAAAGGGGTGGTATATACCCTGGGCAAAAACGAAACGGAATATTCAGTGTCTGTAAAAGCAGCCCAACAACAATAAAATAGCTAAGGTATTCTGCAGAAAGAAACTTATTTTTACCCAAAATACATTACATGGTAACTACAGATCAGCAAAAAGATCTTATTGAGCGCCTTGGTGCGTTAAGGAGGTATCTTTGACATTGATGCCAAACTTATTGAAATAGAGAACGAGGAAGAAAAAACCCTTGCTCCTGGTTTTTGGGACAATCCACAGGAAGCCCAAAAACAAATGCAATCCATCAAATCCAAAAAGAAATGGGTAGAAGATTTTGAGGAAGCCAAAACATTGATCGGCGACCTTGAAGTGCTTATGGAGTTTCAGCAAGCTGGTGAGGTTTCGGAAGAGGAAGTCACCAAACAGTTTGAAAAGGCCCAAACAGCCATTGAAAAATTGGAGTTCCGCAATATGTTGTCTGATGAAGGTGATGAACTTACCGCTGTTCTACAGATAACTGCAGGTGCCGGCGGTACAGAAAGCTGCGATTGGGCGTCCATGCTCATGCGCATGTACATGATGTGGGCAGAGAAAAACGGTTACAAGATAAAGGAACTCAACTATCAAGAAGGTGACGTAGCAGGTATAAAAACGGTAACCTTGGAAATCGAGGGGGAATATGCATTTGGGTGGTTAAAGGGTGAAAATGGGGTGCACCGATTGGTTCGCATCTCCCCTTTTGACAGTAATGCCAAAAGGCATACATCCTTTGCTTCCGTTTATGTGTATCCATTAGTGGACGATAGTATCGAAATCGAGGTGAATCCGTCGGATATTGAAATCACTACAGCGCGATCCAGTGGAGCTGGTGGACAGAATGTGAACAAAGTGGAAACCAAAGTGCAATTGGTACACAAACCCACCGGAATCCAAATATCCTGTTCAGATTCTCGCTCACAGCATGACAACAGGGCCACGGCCATGAAAATGTTGAAGTCGCAATTATACGAAATAGAACTTCGGAAAAAACAGGAGGCGCGTGCCGAAATTGAATCTTCCAAAATGAAGATTGAATGGGGGTCACAAATCCGTAATTATGTGATGCATCCCTATAAATTGGTCAAGGATGTTCGTACTGGTGAGGAAACTGGGAATGTAGACGCCGTCATGGATGGAGATCTGGACGCATTTTTAAAAGCCTATTTGATGATGATGGGGCAGAAAGAAGAACAAGAATAAAACTTTAATCATGATTAAAATTTATCATAATCCAAGATGTAGAAAATCCAGGGAAGGATTGGCCATTTTGGAAAAATCGGGAAAAGAATTCGAAGTGGTAAAATACTTGGATGAGGTGCCCAGTAAAGAGGAACTTAAGACTTTGATAGAGTATTTGGGAATTGCCCCAATTGATTTGGTCCGGAAGACCGAAGCTATCTGGAAAGAAAAATTCAAAGGAAAAACTTTGACCGATGATCAGGTAATATCAGCCATGGCCGAAAACCCGAAATTGATTGAGCGACCCATTGTGGTAAATGGTAAAAAGGCAGTTGTGGGAAGACCTCCAGAGAATATTTCGAGTTTGCTATAATTCTGATAACCAGATATTTTTAACATAGGATAGCAAAGAATAAAAAACCTAATAATTATCTTTACCCCATGAAAAGTACTCAAACACTATTCTATATTACCCTAATAATAGGTGTATTTGCCATAAATGACATTTCAGCACAATATGGTTATGGGTCACCTTATGGCAATCGCTATGGGAGAAGACAAAGCACTGTTCCCCAAGCTGGTCCAGTAGAATCGCAAAAAGAGGAAACTCCCCTGACCGCAGAAGAAATTGTGGATGAACAGATGCCTTCCATTACAGAGGCTTTGGAATTGGATCCCTTTGAAGAAGCTGTGGTCCGGACTTCACTTGTACAATCGGTACAACAAAGAATCGAGCTTCAAATTTTAGAGTTGGAGCCACTTAAAATGAAGGAGGAAATCGAAAAAATAAGACTTCGACAAGATGCGGAATTAAAGGCGGGGCTTCCAGCGGATAAATACGAAGCCTTTATGGAGCTTCAGGAGAACCGGTTCAATACCAAAAAGGTCAAGAAGAGGAAAAAGAAGAAAAAGAACAAGGATTAACAATTCTTTAAGGTCATTCGCAGGATCAAATATGTTGTTGAGGGGTAAATATTTCTTGCCCTCTTTTTTTCATCCAATTTTTGCATAGTAAAAATCAAACTATGCGAAGGATAATTATCCCGTTATTACTATTGACCTTGACCACTTTTCAAGGTATTGCCCAACAAAGACAAAAACCCATTAAAATTTCGGGAAAAGTAGTAGATTCAGATTCTGGACAGCCTCTGGAATATGCCACATTTGTACTTCAGAATGCAGAAAACCCAGATCAAGTTACAGGAGGAATTACCGACCTTGATGGAAATTTTGAGGTAGAGGCAACTTCCGGTACTTATAATATCAGCGTTGAATTTATATCTTACAAAACATATTCACTTCAAGGCCAAACCTATAATTCCGATACAGATTTAGGTCCCATTTCGTTGTCTCCAGATGTTGCACAATTAGCTGAAGTTGAAGTCGTTGGAGAAAAAACGACTGTTGAGGTACGTTTGGACAAGAAAATTTACAATATAGGTAAAGACCTTACCACAAGTGGGGCAACCATAAGTGATGCCTTGAGCAATGTACCTTCCGTAAATGTTGACATTGATGGCGCTATCAGCCTTCGTGGAAACGAAAACGTTCGCATACTTATTAATGGCAAACCTTCTGCACTTGCAGGTTTTGGATCCACAGAAGCACTCCAACAATTGCCTGCAGATGCCATAGAAAAAGTCGAGGTAATTACCAGTCCCTCAGCTCGGTATGATGCCGAAGGTACAGCTGGTATATTGAACATTGTTCTAAAGAGAGAAAAGACACTTGGGTTTAATGGTTCCATAAATATGTACGGTGGTCATCCAACCAATGGAGGTGTAACCGTCAATGCCAACCTCAGAACCGACAAGTTTAATTTTTTCACCACAATAGGGTACCGATATAGGGAAGGGCCTGGTAACGGTTTTTTTGACACCAGATATTTTGACCCTAGACAGGATGCTTTCTTGGACAGTATTGCTTATGATAGGAATATAGAAGATCGTAATTATGACCGAATAAATCGCGGCATCAATGCCAACTTTGGAATGGAGTATTTCTTTAATGAACAATCTTCCATTACAGCTTCGTATTTTTTTAGAGGTGGAAGTGACGAAGATCTTACTACCAACGCCAATGATTATTTATTGAACAATAATCCCCAGGTAGGTACAACAAGAAGTGAGCTGGAAACCGAAAAAGATAAGACCCACCAAATATCGCTCAACTATATCAATCGATTTGATGAGGATGGACAGGTACTGACAGCTGACTTTCAATATGCCGTAGATTCTGAAGATCAAAATGGTTTTATATCGGAACCTGTTCGCTACAATAACACCGATAACACGGATATCAATATTCCAAGGGAAGAAACTTCAGAAACGCAAGATCAAACGGAATATTTAATACAAAGTGATTATGTTTTACCGTTTGGTGAGGACTCACAATTTGAAGCAGGATATCGAGGAAATTTTGAAAATGAAGTTACCGATTACCGCCTCCTTCAAGAAAATGCAAGTGGCATTCTTGAACTCAATGTGAATCAAACGAATATTTTTGACTATACCCAGAATGTACACGCGCTGTATACACAATATGGATCAAAGTTCGGTGCTTTCAACTTTCTTTTGGGACTTCGAATGGAAAGCACTCAGTTAAAAGGTAAAATAGAATCCGAACTTACCGAAGAAGAACTGCAAGAGGAATTTTCATTCCCGATAGATACTGATTTCGATAATACCTATACCGGTCTCTTTCCTACAGTGAACCTAATTTATGAGTTTAACGAAAGAGAGAATGTTTCTTTGGGGTACAACAGAAGAATCAATCGACCAAGGGGATGGTTTTTGAACCCGTTTCCTTCCAGAAGCAGTAGAACGAACATTTTTCAGGGTAATCCCAATTTACAACCAGCCTTCTCGAATGCATTTGATCTAGGATACTTAAAGAGATGGGGGAAAATGACCCTGACGTCATCTGTTTATTATCAAAGAGAGACCGATGCATTTCAAAGAGTCCAGGAACAGGTATTCATCACGGGACCAGGTGGTTCCCAAGTAGAGGTGGTACGAAACATTCCTTTTAATTTGGCCACAAATGATAGAACCGGTGCAGAATTGGGCTTGCTCTACAATCCTTTTAAATGGCTACGTATAAATGGAAGTCTAAATTTTTTCAGATTCAGCCTTGATGGTCAATTCAACGGGGTGGACTACAGTCAATCCAATAACAGTTGGTTTGGGCGTTTTAGTTCCAAAGTCACCTTGCCTTGGAAAATTGATTGGCAAACCAATGCATTCTACCGCGGTGCATCCGATGAAGTCCAAGGACGTTCAGACGGTATTTTATCAATTAACCTAGCCTTTAGTAAAGATCTTTTAAATGATAATGCCACCATTTCCTTAAACGTCCAAGATCTTTTGAACTCTAGAAAAAGAAGTTCATTCACTACTACGGATTTTTATGATCAGAACAGTGAATTTCAATGGAGACAGCGACAGATAAGAGTTTCATTTATTTATCGTATCAACGAACAGAAAAAACGTGGACGACCTGAAAGACAGGATGACTATGAAGAAGGGCAATTTTAATAAGAAATAAAAAGGTTTCCCCGAAACTTAAATAGGAAAGCAGCCAAATGGCTGCTTTTTTTATGGTATATAGTGAATTGTTGGGTAAAAAAAATAGTCCTTAAATCAATGAAGACCAATCCATCCTACAAACAGGGATAAAACAAAAAAGAAGCCAATTAGGCTTCTTTTTTTTATCTTATTCTTCTAGTTGGGCCCGTTTGGCCTCTTTTCTTTCTTTCATCATTTCCCTAAGGTTGCCAATTAACCAATAAGGCACCACAAAGGTCAACAGGAATATCATCAACCAAAAACCGATTGTCAAAATTGTTAGAAAAGCTAAAAAACCTAAATATTGGTCAAATTCGAACATCTTTACTCCTTTTGTTTTAACAAAGATACTTTCTTCTTATCAAAAAAAACAAATAGATGGGCAAAAAAAAGTGTATTTATCTCGCTGAACTACCAAATAAATGCCCTATATCCTACCTTTGTAGGACAAAATTTTAAACTATGAGTTTCAGGATTGAAAAAGACACCATGGGCGAGGTAAAAGTACCCGCCGATAAATATTGGGGCGCCCAAACCGAACGTTCCCGAAACAACTTTAAAATTGGTGCTCCGGCATCCATGCCCTTGGATGTGGTTTACGGGTTTGCTTATTTAAAAAAGGCCGCGGCCTACACAAACCACGAACTAGGGGTGCTAAGTCAAGAAAAAAGAGACCTTATTGCACAGGTTTGCGATGAAATACTGGATGGTAAGCACGATGATCAGTTTCCTTTGGTCATTTGGCAAACTGGCTCCGGTACGCAGAGCAACATGAACGTGAACGAGGTGATTGCCAATCGCGCGCACGAAATCGCTGGCAAAAAAATTGGAGAGGGCGAAAAAACCATTCAGCCCAATGATGATGTGAACAAGAGTCAATCTTCCAACGATACTTTCCCTACGGGAATGCATATTGCCGCTTATAAAAAAATTGTGGAGGTAACCATTCCTGGCGTAGAACAGCTACGGGACACATTGCAGAAGAAAGCCGAAGAGTTCAAGGATGTGGTAAAGATTGGAAGAACCCACTTAATGGACGCCACTCCCCTAACCTTGGGTCAAGAATTCTCGGGCTACGTTTCCCAATTGAACCATGGATTGAAAGCGCTGAAAAACACATTGCCTCACTTGAGCGAACTTGCTTTGGGCGGAACGGCTGTGGGTACAGGTTTGAACACCCCTAAAGGATATGATGTACTTGTCGCCAAGTACATTGCCGAATTTACCGGCAAACCATTTGTTACTGCCGAAAACAAGTTTGAAGCCCTAGCTGCCCACGATGCCATTGTGGAAAGTCATGGTGCCTTGAAACAATTGGCGGTTTCATTGAATAAAATTGCCAACGACATCCGAATGATGGCCTCTGGTCCACGTTCTGGAATTGGAGAGATAATTATTCCTGCCAATGAACCAGGAAGTTCCATTATGCCCGGTAAAGTAAACCCAACCCAATGTGAGGCAATGACCATGGTCTGTGCACAGGTAATGGGCAACGACGTAGCCATTGGAGTCGGAGGAACGCAAGGCCATTACGAGCTGAATGTATTCAAACCTGTTATGGCCGCCAATATTTTGCAATCGGCCCAATTGATAGGGGATGCTTGTGTAAGTTTTGATGTAAACTGTGCTTCTGGTATTGAGCCAAATCACGAAACCATTAAAACCTTATTGAACAACTCCTTGATGTTGGTAACGGCATTGAATACCAAAATTGGTTATTACAAGGCTGCCGAAATTGCCAATACCGCGCACAAAAACGGCACTACACTTAGAGAGGAAGCCGTTAATTTAGGTTATGTGACCCCCGAAGAATATGATGAGTGGGTAAAACCTGAAGATATGGTCGGCAGTTTAAAATAAGCTACCAAAAGTTGAAGCATAAAAAAGGCCCGTCCAAAATTGGACGGGCCTTTTTAATTATAGTGATAGTGTGTGTTTATTACTTCAATTCGAAGCTGGAGGTACCCAACAATTTCAATTTGTCGTCATAAACATTTACCATGTAGTTTCCGTCTTGGAAATCACCGCTTGGCTTGTTTATGTAATCACATACATCCAAAGCATCGTTTTCATAGTAGAAATTGGTTCCTTTACTGTAAGTAAGAGAACTTCCTTCTTCTGTGGTTTTTGTTAGACCTTCACCTAATACATTACCTTGTGGTCCAAGAACTTCGATATAGAATTCTCTGTCACCAGCTTCAGCGATTACGTTATCAGCGATGGTAAAACAAACTTTGAACTTATCAGTAGCTCTGGCTCTTCTTGTAGAAACCAATTTACCACTGTTTCTTTCTTTAATAGCGTCAACACTGATTGTGCTTAGGTTAAGAGCAGAACCTTTTTCTACAGCATCAGCCAATTGAGTGTTCTGGATGATCAAAGAGTCGTTGAATACTGTTTGTTGCTCCAACTCGGCAAAAGTGCTATCTCTCTGCATGGCCAACAAGCTGTTGGATTGCGTCAAGGAATCCACTTGCTTCAATAGTTCTTCTCTTTCAGCTTTAAGAACGCTTACTTGTCTTCTGTAACGGGAAAGTGTGGCAATGTCAGCTTTCATGCTGCTCACAGAATCGATGTATTTTGCAATGTTATCTCTTGCAGCAACCAATTCTTCGTTAGTTGCGTTGCTTTCCAAAATAGCTTTGTCGTATTCGGACTTCAAATTGTTCAAATCTTCTACAACCAATTCTTTCTCTTGCGTAAGAGCTTCCGTGGTTTGTTTTTTATCTTGATAAAGACTTACCGTGTAAATAATGGTTCCCAGAAGAACAACACCCAACAGACCAGCAATTACTTTTAATCCGTTATTATTATTTTTTGTTTCAGTCATAACTTTTTGTTTTAATTGATTCTCGTTTAAGGTTTTTAATCAATCGTGTTCGGTTTATATACGCACTGGATTTCAGTTTGGATTATTTGAATCAAAATATTCTTTACAAAAAATCATGATTCTACCATTTATCCCTTATTTTTAAAGGGATTTAAAAAAAGAAAATGCTATGAAAAAAAATATTTTTTTAATTACTAGTGTCTTACTGATAATCTTGGTTTCATGTAAAGAAAAAGAAAAGAAACAAGAGGAAACTGCCAAGGTAGAGACAGAAATGGAAGTTAAAGCTCCTTCCCCAGCAGAAATAACCCCAATTGAACATGCCACCGCGATTATTGAATGGGACGGCAATACCATATATATGGATCCCGTTGGTGGTATAGCAGCTTTTGAAGGTCAACCATCACCTGATATGATTTTTATTACAGATGTACATGGAGACCATTTTAATCCAGAAACGTTGAATGAATTGGATTTGGAAGGTGTCCAAATTATTGCTCCGGATGCCGTTAAATTGCAAATGGAGGAAAACTTATCTTCCAAAACAACCACTATAAAGAATGGTGAAACCAAAGAAATTTCTGGATTCTCTGTAAAAGCCATTCCTATGTACAATTTGCGGGAAGAGGCCAAAGACTTTCATGTAAAAGGAAGAGGAAATGGCTACGTATTCACCTTTGGTGATGAACGTATATATTTCTCAGGGGATACCGAGGATATTCCTGAAATGCGTGCTTTGGAAAATATCGACAAAGCTTTTGTGTGCATGAACCTACCTTATACTATGACCGTGGAAAGTGCTGCAGATGCTGTCTTGGAATTTAAACCCAAGCAAGTGTATCCCTATCATTTTAGGGGAAGACCGGAAGTTAGTGATGTGGAAAAATTCAAAACCCTTGTTAACGAAGGTGATTCCAACATTGAAGTCGTTCAATTGGATTGGTACCCCAATGAGGATTATTAGTGAAATGAAATAATAACGTAATTTCTTCGTTAAAACAACAAACTTAATAACCAAAAAAACTTTAATATGGCTCCCAAATCCCATGTTTTAGTAGTCTTGGCAATCTTTTTTGCCATACAAGCTACCTACTCCAATCAATGTGATAATTTTTACTCCAAGGTAACCTATGCCCTCAGTCATGGTAAAAAAGCCATGGAGGCAACCAATTTTGAACATCAAATGTATTACGCCGAAAGAGCCCTGACCGCTCTTGAAAAAGGTGAAACATTCATGGCTGATTGTACTTGCGTTAAAGCAAAGAACAAAACCTTGGATGCCATGGAAACCTTGGACAAGGCAATTGAGCCCGCTGACTGGGAGGCCGGAAGGTTCTTTACAAAAAAGGCCATTGGTGAAATCAACGAATTGATTACGATTTTAGATCAATGTACGCTTGGAACTTCAAGCAATGAAGCGACTGTTGAAGTGGAGGTTTCCTATGAAGAAAACCCTGAAACTGAAGTTAACGAAACCGCTTCCGTAGCATCCATGGAGCTTGAGATGATCAAAGTCTTCGAGAAACACGCCGACGATAAACTCCAATCCGCAGAGCAGGCCATTGAACAACTAGTGGAACTTTCCAACTCCATTGGTTCAAGTTCTGGAAATAACCAAGACCCGAACAGTTTGGCTGCTCATCAAAAAGCTTATCTGGAAAAAGCGAAAAAACTGTTGGAGGAAGGAATCAAAAATCTCGGTGGAGAAGAATAATTCCTCCTTTTTTTAACGAATCAATTTTTTGTACTTGATACGCTTGGGCATGATATCCGTTCCCAAGCGTTTCTTTTTGTTCTCTTCGTAATCAGAGAAAGAACCTTCAAAGAAATATACCTGAGAATCACCTTCGAACGCAAGGATGTGTGTACAGATCCTATCCAAGAACCATCTGTCGTGGGAGATGATCACTGCACAACCTGCAAAATTCTCCAAACCTTCTTCCAAGGCACGGAGCGTGTTCACGTCCAAATCGTTGGTAGGCTCATCCAAAAGTAATACGTTACCTTCTTCCTTTAGCGTCATGGCCAAGTGGAGACGGTTCCGTTCACCACCGGAAAGCATATTCACCTTTTTGTTTTGTTCACTACCGGAAAAATTGAATCGACTTAGGTAAGCACGGGAATTTACCTGTTTCCCTCCCATTATGATCAATTCTTGGCTATCGCTAAAGTTTTCCCAAATGGTTTTCTCAGGGTCAATATTGGAATGTGATTGGTCCACATAAGCCAACTTTGCAGTCTCACCAACCTCAAATTCACCTTTGTCGGGAGTCTCCTCTCCCATGATCATTTTAAAAATGGTGGTCTTACCAGCACCGTTGGGACCTATAATACCGACAATACCAGCCTGTGGCAACTTAAAGTTCAGGTCTTCATAGAGCAATTTATCACCAAAAGCTTTGCTTACGCCTTTAGCTTCGATAACATTGGTTCCCAAACGTGGTCCATTAGGGATATATATCTCCAACTTCTCCTCCATCTGTTTTTGATCTTGACTGAGGAGTTTGTCATAATTCTTTAAACGGGCCTTTTGTTTGGCCTGCCTACCTTTTGCACCTTGACGAACCCAATCCAGCTCACGTTCCAAGGTTTTTTGACGCTTGGAAGCTTGCTTGCTCTCTTGCTCCAATCGTTTTGCTTTTTGGTCCAACCAGCTGGAATAATTGCCTTTCCAAGGAATTCCCTCTCCTCTATCCAATTCCAAAATCCAGCCAGCTACATTGTCCAAGAAATAACGGTCGTGCGTTACCGCAATCACCGTTCCTTTGTATTGTGCCAAATGATGCTCCAACCAGTGTACCGATTCGGCATCCAGGTGGTTGGTGGGCTCATCCAACAATAGTACATCCGGTTCTTTCAATAGCAAACGGCACAAGGCCACCCTCCTTCTTTCACCACCAGAAAGCACGCTTATCTTTTTGTCGGATTCTGGCGTACGAAGGGCATCCATCGCAATTTCCAGCTTCGTATCCAGTTCCCAAGCATTTGCCGCATCAATTTGATCTTGGAGCGCTGCTTGTTTGTCCATCAACTTTTGCATCTTGTCGGCATCCTCATACACTTCGGGCAGACCGAACATATCGTTGATTTTATTGTACTCGTCCAAAATGGCCACGGTTTCGGCAACACCTTCCTTAACCACTTCAAGAACGGTTTTGTTCTCATCCAACTGTGGCTCCTGTTCCAAATAACCAACTGAATAACCCGGTGAGAAAACCACATCACCCTGATAGTTTTTATCCACACCCGCGATTATTTTCAACAAGGTGGATTTACCTGAACCGTTGAGACCCAAAATTCCGATTTTGGCCCCGTAGAAAAAGCTTAGGTATATATTTTTGAGTACAGGGGTATTGGCCGTTTTAAAGGTCTTGGTTACCCCAGACATTGAAAAAATCACTTTCTTATCGTCTGACATTTACTGTAAATTAAATTGTTTATGAAAAAGAGGCTAAACTCTTCCTTTAAGGGCATTGAATACCCAGGCTACCGCAAAAAATCCTATTCCAACAGCAGCAAAGCCCCATCCTGCTACTTCATCATATTTAAAAGCTCCAAGTGCTATCATTCCCAAACCAACCAAAATCATAATCCATGTGGCATAGGCCAGCACCGTGTTCTTATTCATTCCCATTGTATAAATTTCTGAAGAATTTCAAATATCGTAAAAATCGGTTTAATGTAAAGTTATTATTAAGGATTATGTTTCAAAAGGAAAGCTAACCCCGCATTTTTCCCTCACGGTGTCCAATAACTCTGACAAATCCAAGCTGTTCTGATGCGACCAATGGTCACTTTCAATTTTACTTTCTCTCAAGCATTTATGCACCTCCAATATTTCATAGTAGTAACCAATTCCTGTTAGGGGCAGGTCAACTTTATCGGTTTCCTCCCCCTTTACTAAAGTAAAGCCATCAGCTTCATGCCATCTTGGGTTTAGGAATACCTCCCCTATTGTTCCTGAAATTTCTGCTTCCATTTTGGAATTGCTTGTAAAACCACTGTAAAGCATTGCTTGAGCATTGGGATAGTCAAAAATCATACTGGTTTGAAGCTCCGTGCCATTCTCGTGGAATTTAGATACTGCCATAATATCATAGGGCATTCCCAGCAACAGATAGGACAAGAAAATTGGATAAATCCCAATATCAAGAATCGTCCCAGAGGCCAAACTAGGATTCAATAACCTAGAATCCAACCCCTTGTCCAACCCATAGAAAGCAAAATCGGCGTGAATGTATTTTAAATCCCCGATAGCACCATCATCAATAAGCTGCTTTACTTTTTGGATAGATGGATTAAATCGAGACCATAGGGCTTCCATCAAAAAAGCATTGTTTTGCTTCGATGCATTTACCTGTTCGACCACTTCTGCCCTATTGACACCCATTGGTTTTTCACACAAAACACCTATGCCGTTTTCAAGGGCTTTTATGGACAAATCCTTATGAAAATTATGGGGTGTGGCAATATACACGACATCTACTGTTCCTGACCGAAACAGGTCATCATAACTTCCAAAGGTGTGTTTTACGTCATATTCATTTGCAAATTCTTTGGCCCGCTCCAATGATCTTGATGCAACTGCAGCAACCTCAGCATCTGGCACAAGCAAAACATCGGACACAAATTTTCTGGCTATTTTTCCCGGGCCTACTATGCCCCATCGTATTTTGGTTTCCATATAGTTCAAAAGTAATGATTATAACTCCTTATCTTTAACCAACGAAACGAATTTAAAGCAGAATGGACATAAACTTCAATAAGAACGAAGACCATAATAAGTTAAAATTATCCGACCTGAAGCGTAGACTGGCCAAGGTAAAGCTCGGTGGCGGAAAAAGTCGTATCGAAAAGCACCATGCCAAAGGTAAAATGACCGCAAGAGAGCGTATCGATTATTTGCTGGACAAGGACACCCAATCCATTGAGATAGGAGCATTTGCCGGTGAAGATATGTACGAGGAACATGGAGGTTGCCCTTCTGGTGGCGTAGTGGTAAAAGTGGGTTATGTAAAAGGTAAACAATGTGTGGTCGTGGCCAACGACGCTACCGTAAAAGCAGGGGCTTGGTTCCCTATCACAGGAAAGAAAAATCTCCGCGCACAGGAAATTTCCATTGAAAACAGATTGCCCATTATTTATTTGGTGGACAGTGCAGGGGTTTATTTGCCCATGCAAGATGAAATATTCCCCGACAAAGAGCATTTTGGCCGAATTTTCAGGAACAATGCCGTAATGAGCAGCATGGGAATTACACAAATTGCCGCTGTAATGGGCAGTTGCGTTGCTGGAGGGGCTTACTTGCCCATCATGAGTGACGAAGCTTTGATCGTAGACAAAACGGGAAGCATATTTTTAGCAGGCAGTTATCTCGTAAAAGCTGCCATTGGGGAGTCCATCGACAATGAAACATTGGGTGGCGCTACGACACACTCGGAAATCAGTGGGGTTACTGATTACAAAGCCAAGGATGATAAAGATGCCTTGGATAAAATCAAAAACATTGTAGACAAAATCGGCGATTTTGACAAGGCTGGATTCAACAGGGTTGAGGCTAAAAAGCCAGCAGAGAATCCTGATGATATTTTTGGACTACTGCCCACATCCCGAAGCGACCAATACGACATGTTGGAAATTATAAAACGTTTGGTTGATGATTCTGAATTTGAACAATACAAGGAAGGCTATGGACAGACCATTTTAACAGGTTACGCACGTATCGACGGCTGGGCCGTGGGTATTGTAGCCAACCAACGTAAAGTAGTAAAAACCAAAAAAGGGGAAATGCAATTTGGTGGAGTCATCTATTCTGATTCTGCGGACAAGGCCACCCGATTTATCGCCAACTGCAACCAAAAGAAAATACCCCTAGTGTTCTTGCAAGACGTTACCGGTTTTATGGTGGGCAGTAAAAGTGAGCATGGCGGAATCATAAAAGATGGTGCTAAAATGGTGAATGCAGTAAGTAATTCGGTAGTACCCAAGTTTACGATTGTTATTGGAAACAGCTATGGTGCTGGGAACTATGCCATGTGCGGAAAAGCGTATGACCCTAGATTAATTGTGGCTTGGCCCAGTGCCGAGCTAGCGGTAATGAGTGGAAATTCTGCTGCAAAAGTGCTTTTACAAATTGAAAAAGCCAGCTTGGAAAAAAGTGGTAAACCTGTGGATGCCGAAAAGGAACAAGAGCTGTTTGATAAAATCAAGCAGCGCTACGATGATCAAATATCACCCTATTATGCTGCTGCAAGGTTATGGACGGATGCTATCATAAACCCTTTGGATACTCGTAAATGGATTTCCATGGGGATTGAGGCCGCTAACCATGCGCCTATTGAGAAAAAGTTTAATATGGGTGTGCTTCAAGTCTGAGCCCTATTTACTTTTTGCAATCCTTGAAGGAATATTAAAATCAAACAAATGCTGGTTGACTCCTTTTATCCCCAAACGGAACACTTTGACATCCTTACTCTGTAGTTTACTTCCATAATTGTGGTAAACAGTAACTTTAATGTAAGAAGGGGTTAATTGTTTATTGCCGTGATATCTAGCATTCACTTTCCATGTTCCGGGAAGTTCATCATCCATTAAAAAGTCAGCCATGGAATACCCTAATTCCTTTTCTGACCTGATTCTTTCGGGCATTTCCGCAAGTGTATGTTTCCAATTAAAATATTGGTTGCCGGGATTTACAAACTGTAGGTCGAACTCCGCTTCGGAATCGTTCCATTCAAAAACCAATCGGGTCGAGTATTCCTGGTTCCGGGTTGTCCACTTTCTGCTTTTTATCTGAAGGGATCCATTGTCCAGAGCGAACAGATTATAGACTTCCCTCTTCATTATTCTTGAAAGATCAACTGTGTCTTTGGGCAATAGTCCTTCTTCCTGCAAATAGGCATGTCTGGCAAAAAGGGATGTTGCCGATTTAGCTTCACCCAAGTTTCTGTAGCTCTTGGCCATGTCAATAAAACTTTGTGCATAATCTGGACGAAGGATGTAAATTTGTTTATAGGTATCGTGTGCCTTTTTATATCTTCCTTGGGCCTCATAAACGTAGGCCAAAGATTTTAAGGCCACCGGATTGTTTTTAAATGCTAGCGCATTCTCTTCCAAAATTTTGTCCGCCGTACTTTCATCATTCCATTCATTAAAAAAATAACGATAATTTTCTAAGGCAAAATGATAAGAAGACCTGTATTTTTGGGCATTCTTTTGATACACTTCAAAAGCTTCATTTTTACTTTTTGAGCTTTTTATTTCTTTTAAATATTGTGGGGCATTTTCAACAACAACTTCATTGTTAAGAGCATTTTGCTTATAAACGTTATTACGTAATTTGGCATGGTCATAAATGCCTCCGTCTTGTTCCGTTGGGGTAAAACTTCCCGAAATCGTATTGATTACCACAATACCTCCCCTACCAAATTCGCCATATTTTGCCATTGCTGACAAAGATGGGATAAACGCCATTCTTTTTACATTGCCCCATAACCAACTGCAATAAACCTCTGTCAATAGTTGTCCGTCCACATCAAAATTGGCACCTGTAGGCATATTTATACTTTGAACGGACCGCATGGAGACTCCGAGTTTTCCTGACATTGGGTCGCATTGGGCATTGACTCCTGCAAATGCTCCCCTGATCACCGAATTTATGTTAGGGGCATTTTCAAAATCGTCCTCATCGGCGATCCGTAAAGAGTAACTGGCTGTTTCTTTATCCAGAAATCCAAATGCCGTGCGTATCATGGTTTTTTTCTGACTATACTCCAGTAATTTCTCTTGATGTGTTTTTCTTTTCTTTCCTGCAACGGTCACTTCATCCAATTCTTCCACCTCATGATTCATCTTAATATTTAAGATTCTGGTCACATCTTCCACAATAATGGAAATCGTGTCCATTCCCGAATGAATGAATTGAAGTTCTTCTTTGGGCTCAGCTTTAATTTGATATCTACCTTCTTGGTTCGAAGTAGTCTCTGCTCCTGTGGATAGATTGGCAATTTGGACATTTGACAATACATCACCTCCATTGGAAACACGACCTTCAATGGTTTTTTGACCATAGGTGAGTCCGGTAAATAAAATGAAAAATCCTGTAAAAAATAGTAATCTCATAGCAACTTGAAAATTAGATGATTACTAAATTTACGAAAAAAATAATCAGTTCCCTAAATGTGATTTTGGTCTTGGAATCAGCAATAATTCTGTTTGTCTGCCATTAATGTAACGGAATCCATCTTCCCCAAAAAAACCAGGCTCCTCCAACATAATTCTGATATCCCTGTTCCATTCAGGAATGTTAACGGTTGCGTTCAGTTCAATGGCATAAGCCGTATTTGGATTTAAGGGATAATTTTCGCCGTCATCCTTCATCACACCACCTTGGGAGTCCCACATCCCAATTGTAGTTCCTGCAGAATGACCGTAGGTTCCCAGTGGATGGGTATAAATGGCTGGGCGAAGTCCTGCGTCCTTTGCATCCTGCAAGGCCTTGGCGAGAATCTCGTTTCCTACCCTGCCTTCAACCATATTTTGGGTTAAAAAATCCTGAACACGGTTACCATCATACAAGGCGTTTACTAAAAACGATGGTGCTTCCGTTTCTTCTGGTTTTAAAACATAGGCCAGTTCTTGGCAGTCGGTATTCAAACGTAGGTATGTGATTCCAAAATCGCAGTGCAACAAATCACCACGTTGGATTACTTCGTCATCTGGTCTTCCCGAGAAGGAATACAAATGGCCTACTAATTCCTCACTGGTTCGTTGCACGTCAACAGTGGGATGAAACCAAGTTTCCAAACCTAGATCGGTCACTTTTTGACGCATCCACCACTCTACCTCAGTTGTTGTGGTAACTCCAGGGGTAATCACTTTTTCGGAGAAGGCTTCAGCGATAATATCGTGGGTAATATCGGTCAACTGATTGAAAATGATCATTTCCCTTGGTGTACGAGTCTCTATCCAACGTACCGCTAACTGCTCGGCAGATACTACTTTAGACTGATATTTTTTAGGAAGATTGGCCATAAATTCATCATAATCGGTCTTGTCCAATCCATCGGCAATATTATGATCCTTGGAAAAATTAAGTCCTATTTTATCAGGATTACGTTCTGCAATCAACTGCATTAAACGTTTCCATTGGTCGGGTTCTTTCTCCTTGTCCCAAGCCGATGTTATACTCTTGCCTATGTTGTAGCGGGCCACAGCCAATTTATCAATGGTATTTTTTGCTTTGTCCCTATAAAAAAGCAGTATGGTCCTTCTTCGTGCATTCAACCAAGTTGCTGGCAACATGGTCCGGAGCACGGGGTCTTCATTATATTCGCGGGATATCAATACCCACATATCCAATCCGGCATCATCCATTAATTTGGGCAACAAAACATTAAATCGTTCTTCAAGAATTTCATCTACTACCTTGGCTCGTTCCACCTCGGGGAGAATTTGTTGTGAGGATACGATAAGGGGTAGAAGTAGCAGTACTAGTTTTATAGTTTTTTGCATGGTTGATTTTTTGCTGAAATTACAGCTTTTAGCAGATATAAAAAAAGTGCCCGAAGGCACTTTTTCATAAACTGTTGGCATGAGACTTTACGAGTCGGATAAATTCTGCCCGATAGCCTTGATTATCATTTTCCAGGCCTGCCTTAGCCATTTGTACCACATCTTCCAATTCGCTATTATTCGTAAACTGTGATTTTCTTAAATGGAGTCCAAATAAGGCAACAGAAGCCGCAAAACTAAAGTCAGGTGAAATTTGATCTAGTTTATTTTTCACTGTTTTGGTAATCTCTGTACTCGTATCGCCATCTGGTTTTTTATACCTGAACTTAACGGTCAATAGTTCATTAGTACTACCGTCAACCATTTTGGAAGTATATTTTAAGTCGTGAACGGGTTTCACAAATGGACTTTCGGTACCTTTTAGAACTATTTCGTAAAGAGCGGCTACCGTATGCCCACTACCTAATTCTCCAGCATCCTTGGTGTCATCAATAAAATCTTCATCGGCCAGCATTCTGTTTTCATATCCTATTAAACGATAAGCTCCAACAACCGCAGGATTAAATTCCACTTGTATTTTAACATCTTTGGCTATGGTGTACAGTGTGCCTCCGAATTCTTGACCGAATACTTTTTGCGCTTCTTGCATGGTATCGATATATGCATGGTTTCCATTCCCTTTATCCGCTAATTTCTCCATTTTTGAATCTTTGTAATTTCCCATGCCAAAACCTAAAACAGATAAGAACACTCCTGACTTACGTTTTTCTTCGATAAGCTTTACCATGTCCTTGTCACTGGATGGCCCTACATTAAAATCACCGTCAGTAGCCAAAATAACCCTGTTGTTCCCATTTTTAATGAAGTTTTTGCTAGCCAGTTTGTAAGCCAGTTCAATTCCTGCACCTCCAGCTGTGGAACCTCCTGAATGCAAATTCTCCAAAGCCTTTGTAATTTCCATTTTCTTATCCCCTTGTGTGGGTTCCAGAACCACACCTGCGGCACCGGCATATACCACAATGGAAACTTTGTCCTTTTCACGTAATTGATTTACCAATAGTTTGAATGCGGATTTTAGCAAGGGCAATTTATCGGCACTCCCCATGGAACCTGAAACATCTATCAAAAAAGTAAGGTTCGACGCCGGTAATTCTTCATTCTGATAAGTTTTACCTTGTAAACCAATGCGTACCAATTTAGTATCCTTGTTCCATGGTGTTTGAACAACTTCTGTGTTTATGGAGAATGGATGTTCCGTGGGTTGAGGGTAGGAATAATTGAAATAATTGATCATTTCTTCCACTTTAACGGCATCCACAGGTATTTGTTTACCGTTGTTGATCATTCTGCGAATATTACTGTAGGATGCTTTGTCCACATCTATGGAAAAAGTGGAAAGCGGGCTCAAAGAGACATGCTCGAATTGGTTTTCAGTGATTTCGGCATATTTTTCATCATTTTGGATTTGATAATTCCCTTGCTTGGTAGTGATTACGATACAGCCATTTTTAGCAGAGGAACCAAACAAACTTCTTGCTTTGGCTCCCTTGTAGACATTGATTTTGTCTATTTTGGAAGGGTCTAACTGGGCAATTACCGTATTATTTTGCTTTCGTATCGGTGTGCCATCCACAATATAAAGTGGTTCTTTCCCTGATTTAATTGAGGCATTACCCCTTATTTTCATGAAACTTACCTCTTCCGCAACTTGGACCCCAGCTGCCCTGACTTGCAATGCCTGGGAAATAGATTGATGGTAGGCTTTCTGCTTTCTACGTTTGATTTGAGCAGCGGAAGGAGCCCTAGTACTATATTCTTGGGCAGAATATCCAATGGTCACAACTTCCTCTAATCTTTGTACATCTTCCTCCAATTGCACATTGATTGTTTTGTTCGCTCCTATTTTGACCTCTTTGGTTTTAAATCCTATATAGGAGAAAACCAAGGTCTGGCCCTGATAAGCCACTACGCTATATTGTCCATCAAAATCGGTTTGAGTACCCTTCGAGGTTTCTTTTATGATAACATTGACCCCAGGAAGTGGAGCGTTATCTGAATCCGTAACCACACCAGTTACAGTATTTTGTTGTGCAGCAACCTGAAAAGAAATTGCTAGCAGTAAAAGTAAAACTTGATTTTTCATAATTGATACGGTTTTTAGATTTATGGCTAACCTAGTATCAATGATGTCTTAATAAAACCGATAATTAGTTTAAGTAGGACTGTGATGAGTAAACGGCCATTTGGAGTTAGTTTAGCTAATTTGCTCCATGTTTTTTTTACGGTCCACTTTGTTGGTTGAAGTCTCTTCAAAGGTTTTTACAAAGTAAATTGCCTTGGGCACCTCATATTTTGATATCGTTTTTAGCTCCTTGATGGCATCTATCAATTCTTGTTTGTCCACAGATTCTCCCTCGAGAATCAACACCAGTTTTTGGCCTAAGGTCTCATCGGGGATGCCAGCTACAAAAAAACGAGATTGAATCAGGCTGGCTAACTTTTCTTCAATTTGCTCTGGAACCAATTTAATTCCTCCCGAGTTAATAATCGAATCATATCTTCCCAACCAATTAAATTGATTTTCGCCAATCAATTCAACCAAATCATTCGTGATTATTTTCTCATTTGAAATGTTGGGGGCATCAATCACTAGACATCCTCTATCATCTTGTGAAATGGAAACATTTGGCAAGACTTCAAAAGAACTTGAACGTTCGGTGTCAATCTTTTTTACCGCAATATGGGTGATGGTTTCCGTCATTCCATAAGTTTCATAGGCTTTAACAGGTAGCTTAGCCAGCTGACTCCGTAAACTTGAATCCACGGGTGCCCCTCCAACAATAAGCCGTTTTATCCTACCCATTTTATCCAACGAATGTTGAACCTGTAGGGGCACCATAGCTACAAAGTCATAGGTTTTGTTGTTGTTGGGCAATGGGTATGATGAGGGTTCCACATAATCCAAATGCAGACCGAGGACCATAGCGCGAACCAACATCATTTTACCTGCTATGCCAGTACAGGGCAAACATAAAAGCGCTTTTTGCCCAGGCTGTAATCCGAAGTAGGACCCAGTGGCCAATGCGGAATTGACCATATGCTCTTTTTTAAGTGTGATGGTTTTCGGTTTTCCCGTAGACCCAGATGTTTGTACTTCTACCGTTGATCTGTCCGAAACCCAATCCAGTAAAAACTGCCCTATGGTATTTTCAAAAGTTGCTCCGCTTGTCAACATTGCATCAGCTTCCTTACCAAGTTCTGCAATGGAGTAAGAAACATTGTTCAGTTTAAAATCTAGGTGAATTTTATGCCAAGTCGGATTCTCCATCGGTCAACGCTACAAATTCTTCTCTGGACAATACGCGTCCAAAAAGTTTCTCCTTCCAGTTGTTCCACCCATATTTTTTGGAAAAAACAAACAGTAAAATAGGATAAATTACAAATACGGGAATCAATACGTCCCAACCCAACACCGGTTCGGAAATATCCCTATAAATGGAATTGGTCTGGAATGCAGTCCAGTCAGCGGTTACGAGCAAGGCCGTTATCAAATTATTGGCCGCATGGAAACCAAGTGCCAGTTCAAGGCCTTCATCCATAAGTGTCAAAATCCCCAAAAAGAATCCAGTACCTATATAGTAAATCATGATACCCAATCCAAGTTTTTCCACTTCCGGGTTTGCTATGTGCATTAAACCAAATAAACTGGATGTAATTACCAATGGTACCCATTTATTTTTCGCCATGAGTCCAATTCCCTGCATCATATGGCCCCTAAACAGATATTCTTCAAAACTTGTTTGCAAAGGGATCAACAGGATGGCTATAATAGCCAATGGGATAAATTTTGAAAGGTTAAAATTGAGTTCGTATTTGTCCGGAGAAAAGTAAATATCGATTCCCGTAAGTAAGATGGTTACTCCTCCCCATAGTACAAAGGAGTATATAATTCGCTTCCAATCGATTTTTTTCCGTGAAGTGGTCAACGACGTAATGGATTGTTGGTGGACCAATAACGTCCAACCCAAAACAACAAAAAGCCCGACGACCAATGGTGCCAATAAAAGAATCAGCACGAGATTGCTCCCAAATTGGTCTATTATTTGTTGCATAGCATCTTCAACATTAACACCTGAGTTTATGGTAATGATGTAATTCCACACCATAAATCCAATAAAACCTATGGGCAGTACCAAGTACTTCCATAAACCTTCATTTCCCTTATATCCTTGCTCTATGTACATACTTCCTGTATTAATTCCATATCCCAAACTTTTGATCGTCTATAAAAAAGCTGGCCGTCCGATACTTCCAACGGACTTTCAATATTATTGGTGAACAAACTTCCTGTTCCCAAACCTTGTGGCATTGTTGTGTTTAAAACGTAGGTGAACTGCGATATCGCATTCAATCCAACATTACTCTCCAACGCACTGGTAATCCACCAACCACAGTTTTGCTTTTCCGCCAGAGCTATCCATTCTTTGCAACCTCTGATTCCCCCTACCAAACTTGGTTTCAATATAATGTATTGCGGTTGTATGGTTTGTAGCAATTGTTGCTTTTGTGTTACATCAAAAATTCCGATTAATTCTTCATCCAACGCAATGGGCAGTGGTGTTTTTTCGCAGAGCTTGGCCATTTCCTCCCACTGGCCTGCCTTTATGGGTTGCTCAATGGAATGTATTTTGAACTCTGACAAACGCTCCAACTTTCCCATTGCTTCTTCTGGTAGAAAAGCCCCGTTGGCATCCACACGAAGTTCAATTTCTTCTGGTGAAAAATTATTACGGATGGATTTAAGAATGGAGATCTCCTTTTTAAAATCAATGGCTCCAATCTTCATTTTAATACACCTGAAACCATCTTTCAACTTTTGTTCCAACTGTTTCAGCATATAAGCTTCATCCCCCATCCAAATAAGTCCGTTTATTGATATAGGTGATTCCTGTCGGGAAAAATCCGAAGGGAACAGTTCAAATGGGTCTTTGGATTGCAACGACAAAAAGGCTTGTTCAACTCCGAATTGAATGGATGGATATTCACGTAAATGATTCAACAACACTTCTTTTCCTAAATGGATGTTGTCACAGGCCCAAGCAAGACGATGCTCGTAATCTGGGACATCATCAACGCTCAAACCTCTGAGTATCCCACACTCCCCTATCCCAAAGGTATCATCATTTTTTAGGATGATGTACCAGGTTTCTTTTTGGGTCATAACTCCGCGTGAGGTGCCACTTGGAACTTTAAAATCGAGGGTATACTTTTTATAACTTGCTTTCATGAAGTAGACCAAATTTAAGTATATTTTAAATCTAAAACAGTACTTATGGCAAGTATCAATGGAAAAACCATTTGGGTAACCGGAGCATCCTCGGGAATTGGTAAAAGTTTAGCCTTGGCGCTAAGTTCGCATTCCTGCAATTTGATTCTTTCATCCAGAAGGGAAGAAGAACTTATCAAAGTAAAAGAATTGTGTGGAGGCTCCGATAAAATTTCCATTTTGCCATTGGATCTCAAAGACCATGAGCGCATGGAGCCGCTCGTTCATAAGGCTGTTTCCTTTTATGGGAAGGTGGATATTTTGGTGAACAATGCAGGGATTAGCCAGCGTTCCTTGATCAAGGACACAAAATTAGAGGTCTATGAACAACTGATGGACATAAATTATCTAGGTACTGTTGCCCTTTCCAAAGCAATTCTACCCCATTTTATTACCAATAAATCCGGACATTATGTAACGGTGACAAGTTTAATGGGAAAGTTCGGCTCTCCTTATCGGTCGGGCTATTGCGGTGCCAAGCATGCACTGCACGGCTTTTTTGAAGTAATGCGGATGGAACACGAAAAAGATGGTGTAAAAGTAACAATGGTGTGCCCTGGGTTTGTACAGACCAATGTGGCCAAAAACGCTTTAACGGGAGATGGCTCTCCACAACAAAATGATGATGTTGCCACACAGAACGGTATAAGTCCAGAACTGGCGGCAAAAAAAATAATCACTGCAATTGAGAAAGATAAGTTTGAAGTCTATGTAGGCGGTAAGGAAGTGAAAGGAATCTATTTGAAACGTTTCTTCCCTAAACTACTGCACAAAATGGTCCTGAAAAGCCAAGTACGATAAATCAACTGAAATTGAACCAGAAACGAACACCCTCCACTTGCCTATCGATATTTAATTTGGATTGCAACTGGTTTACCAATCGGTTGATCAAACGGATTCCCATAGAGGAATGCGCACGTTCATCCGTGTCTTCTGGAAGACCTATCCCATTGTCCGTATATTCAAAATAGCCCTGGTCCCCATTTTTACGCAAATGGATATAAATTTTTCCATTTTCATCGTTTTCCGGGAAGGCATACTTAAAGGAATTGGACACCAATTCGTTAAGAATCAAGCCAAAGGGAATGGCACGGTCAATATCGAGCTCCGTACCTTCTGCATCAATCGTGATGCTAATATTGTGTCCACCTTTTTTATAAACGGATTGTACGCTGTTGATCAAACTTTCAATATACCCTTGCATTTCTATTACCGATAGGTCATCGTTCTGATATAATTTTTGGTGAATCAACGCCATGGCCTTAACCCTACTCTTTCCTTCTTCCAACGCTTCAATGGCGGCTTTACTTCGAGTGTTTTTTGTTTGCAAGCTGAGCAAACTGGATACCATTTGAAGATTGTTCTTTACCCTGTGGTGTATCTCTTTTAAAAGAGAGTCCTTTTCAACAAGCGAATTTTCAATGATATGTTTTTGTTCCGCGATCAAACGCTGGTTCTTGATACTTTTAAGGTATGCATATACCAAACCGGCAAAACCTAAAAGGGTAAAGATCAAAGAGACAAAAACCAAGTTCATCCGTTCATCCTTGGCTTTCATTTCACTACGGTTTAATGCATTTATCCGCTTTTGTTCATCTATCAAACGCTGCGAGTTCTCAAGGTCCTCGTTGGCAACAATAGTGACCAACTGTTGTTTTATAAGTGCTGACTGCTTTTTCGCTAATGAATCCTTGATTCGCTCATTTCGCTTATAATAGATGGAAGCATTCTTGTAGTTTTCAACTTTATCATAAAAAGCAGCCAACAAGCTGTTCTTTTTTATGGTCTGTAGTACAGTAATATTTTCAAACTCAACATCGAGATATTTTTTTGCTTCTGAAAAACGGTCCATTTGTAAGTTGGCCTCGGCCATGTAGAGCGTATTTTCAACTACCTCACTCTGATCGTTGTTATTGGGTGATTTCTTTAAGGTTTCTATACTGGTTTCCAAGAGTGGCAAGGCCTCTTCGTACTCTCCGAGCATCACGTGGCATTTAGCAATATTACCTTCTATTTCGGCCTGTAGTAATTCACTTTGGAAAATATCCGACTCACTTTTTTGAGTGGAAATATCATTCATGTAAACTCCCAAATAGGAATTGGCTTTTTTTAGTTCGCTCAAAGCAGTTGGGGCAGAATCATCCAATCTCAAATAATTTCCCACCTTGCTGTGATATTTTGCCAAACCATAGGAATCGTTGTCCGCAATAGTAGGCTTCACCTCCATAATGTATTGGTTTCGAGCCTTTCTGTACAACCCTAGGTTACTGTAAATATCGTAGAAAGAAATATTTTCGGTAATGCCAAGCTCGCGCTTTTGCTTTCTTATTTCAATCTGCTTATCGAACAATTGGAGATTGGCATAATTATCGTCCAATACATCCAAAACAATTTTTTGCGAATCTGTGTCCAAGGAATCCTTCAATCCATAAAGTTCTTTGGCAATTGCGGTACTCTTATCATACTCACCCAAATCATTGTAAACTTGGGCCTGCATAATTTGATATAAATTGATTGCAGTGGTGTCTTGGGTTTTTTGTGCGTTGGACAAATAAATTTTAATGGTATCCAGCCAATCATAGGCAGAGTTTACATTGTACCTGTCCAATGAATTGAAAAAGACATCGAACCGTTGGGTAGGCTGATCGGTATCCTGAAACTCCTTGAGAACACTTTCCTCTTCAACGGCAATAGTTTGAGCCGACGAGGTAAAAAGAAAAACAAAGTATACCGAGGTAAATAAAAATCTTACGTAACGTCCCATTAATTTAATTGATACAGAGACCAAGGATTGTCCCTAAAGCCCTATATTATTATCGTGCCCTTTTTTCCTTTATTGCCCCGATATACAATTCAATTCAAAAAATGGAAAATTGTAACAGAATCTCAATGTATGGGGTATATAAAGAACGTTAGTCTTGTCACAAAATTAAATCCAATAGGAACGAGTTGACTACAATTGTTGTGAAAGTGTTGTTTTCTGTTGTGAAACAATAAAACATGTATGTCAACTAGCATTTTATCGATGTTTTGTGCTTTTCATGGAGTTTAACCTTCAGCACAAACGATCTGAAATTGAAAAAGGCCCTGCTTTTTACAACAAGACCCTTTTACGAGAACACTATATGAAAATGAAAAAATTACTTTCTGAATTATTAACACTGCTAAAGTACCTGCATTTGTTCTCCTGAAAAAAACATTGTTGTGAACCTGTCAAAAGTTGTGGTTATCCCTTCCAAAAAGTGTTGTGCATAAAAAAAGTGCCGCAAGGGCACTTTCCATATTATCTAATTTCGGGAACTATATTAACTGTTCATCGAGGATAGAATAAACTCTTTAAAATCTTTTGATATTGGAATCAAGTTGTTGTTGATCATGATATCCTTAGAGTTGATTGCATCGATGTGGTCCACATTCACTATATAAGATTTGTGGGCTCTGTAGAATTTGTTCTTGGGTAATTTCTCTAAATAATCCTTTAATGGGGAACGCACCAAAAACTTTTTATCTGCTGTATTTACCTCCAAATAAACGTTATCGGCTTTTATAAACTGAATGTCGGTAAACTGAATCCGATAATATAAATGTTGTTTTTTAACAAAGATGGAATCCTTGAGTACAGAATTTGATGTAATCTCATCCGCCGCCTCATCTTCCACTTTATCCACTCCCTTTTTTGCATAGTTGAAGTTGGAAAGTGCTATTTCTATGGATGTGTAAAGATCTTGTTGTTCAAAAGGTTTTACCAAATAACCATCCGGCTTTACAGTTTTAGCATTTTCGACGGTTGCCCTATCGGAGTTGGAGGTAACGAAGATGAATGGAATATTATAGGTATCACGGATATGCTTTCCAAGATCGATACCTGTTTTGTCCGAAGCCAAAATAATGTCGATCAAAACAAGATCAACATGGTTATTTTTCAATACATCAACAGCCTGTTCATAAACAATTACATTGTCCACAATTTCATAGCCGATTTCCTCAAGCATGGATTGCATGTCATCAGCTATGATGACATTATCCTCAACGATTAAAATTTTTATCGGATGTTCCAAGTTCCTTAAAGTTTATTTGGTTGTTAATCAAATTTACAAAAAAAATTTAACTGAAATTAAGAATAATAGGGCCAACAAAAAGGTACTCAGCGCTACTTTTTTCAATTCTGTATCTAAATCCCCAGGTGTTCTGGTAACCATTACCTTTCTCAAATGAATCAATAGTGGTACAAAGGCAAGCATAAAAAATGATTGTTTCCAATCAAAATTTTCTATCCACAGAAACAATGTAAAACAAATCAAGGCGGTAATAATCAAGAAGAAATGGTATCGCTTCCCATTGTCAAAACCAATTTTGACCACCAATGTTATCTTATTATGTTTTTTGTCGGACACCACATCTCTGAGGTTGTTCAAGTTCAATACGGCAACACATAAAAAACCTATGGACACTGCTGGTAAAAGCGAATTCCACTCCAGCGATTCAGTATACAAAAACATACTTCCCAGTACCCCCAATAAACCAAAGAACAAAAACACAAAAAGGTCTCCCATGCCTCTGTATCCGTATGCATTGGAACCGACCGTATACTTTATTGCAGCCCATATGCTCAATAGGCCCAGTACAAAAAATACAAGCGCATAAGCAAAGTTTTCCATACCAAAAGCGGAATAAATAAGGGCCATGGCAATCAACATACTTATGAGGACGGAAATAATAATTCCCTTTTTAAGCGACGCCCTGGTAATTGAACCACTCTGAAGGGCCCTTGCCGGACCTATTCTATCTTCATTGTCTGTTCCCTTTACCCCATCGCCATAATCGTTGGCAAAATTCGAGGTTACCTGAAAACCGACTGTGGTCAACAGGGCCAAAACAAATATGGAAGGCTCAAATTGACCATCCAAAACGGCCAATGCGGTTCCAACAATAATTCCCGATAAAGAAAGAGGGAGTGTGCGAAGTCTAGCAGCTTGTATCCAAGCCTTTGTGTTTCCCAAAGTTAGTAAGGATCTTCAATTTTAACTCTTTGACCATCTATATAAGAAGCCACGAATGCATCATCAAAACCCATTTGAACCAATTGTTTTCTAAATTTTTGTGCTTCTTCCAGGGTTTCAAAATTACCCAGAGAATAAGCGTAAAAAGGATTGGTCTTTACAAAAAGCGTGTTGGTTAATGCCTCCGATGCCAAAGTGACGTTGTTCTCTACAAAAGATTTTACCTGTACAGAATAAATCTTTTCTTTGTTCAAAAACTCCTTGGCCAAGTAAAATTCCCTAACCAAACTAAGTTCTTCGTTTTGTGACCTTAGATTATCCATCCTTGCTTTTATGACATCCAAACTGTCTATGGACACCAAAACATTGTTCTGATTCTCAAAAGATTGTTTACTGCTTAGTCCTGCTGTAAAAGAGGTAATAGCCAAGGTTCCAATAACAAAAAGTCCTACAAAGCCTAAAAGTATATTTCTTTGCAGCTTAATTTTACTTAGGTCCTTGTTCTTATATTTTATCTGATCGAGTAATCTTTCATTGATAATCTGGGCCTTGTCTATATCCTTATGAAGGTCCAACAAATCGTTTTCTTCGATAAAAGGCATATCGTGAAGGGGGTTATAATTATATGTTATGCTAAAAACATAACAACCAATAAGTTAATCTGAATCCATACAAAAATAGAATTTTTGCAGTAACAAAAAAACTTTGCAGTGCTAAAGCTTCAAAGAATTAGATCATAGGGTTTGGAAAACATCACTTCATACGAATGCCATCATCCTGGATATCGATTCTGCGTTGCCTGTAAAGAATACCCACACCTTTTTTAAAAGCCTTTTTGCTCAAGTGCAAGGTTTTCTTTATTTCATCCGGTGATGACTTATCATGAAGTGGCAAAAAACCTCCATTTTCAACAAGTTTGTCCAAAATCATCTTGGCAGTGGGTTCCAACATTTTTGCACCTATGGGCTGTAAGGAGATGTCAATTTTTTTGTCTTCCCTTACATTTTTGATAAATCCCTTTAATTGGTCTCCGACCGAAACTGGTTTAAAGATGTCACTATCAAAAATCAGCCCTTTATGACGGTTATCCACAATTACTTCCCAGCCTAAAGGAGTTTTACGGTACACCAAAAGATCGACCTGATCATTCTGTTCATAGGCTACGTTTTCATTGGACAAAAACTTATCGATTCTGCTGGAACCCGTGAGACGCATACTTTCATCGTCCATATAGCAATGCACTATATATTTGCCCCCATCTTCCATTCTCTGGGATTGTTCCCTGAAGGGAACAAGTAGGTGTTTTTCCAAGCCCCAGTCCATAAAGGCACCGTAGGCACCCACTTCAACTACTTGTAAAAAGGCAAAACCGTTACGGATTATCTTAGGTTTCAAGGTGGTGGAAATCGGTCGCTCAGCATTATCGAGATAACAGAACACCTCCATTTCTTGATCTATCTCAAAATCTTCGGGTACATATTTGTTTGGCAACAGTATTTCCGTGCCCTCATCGTCGCCCAAAAAAAGACCTATACTGGTGCTCCTTAGCACTTTTAGGGTATTATAGTTTCCCAATTCTATCATTCGTCAAAGGTAGCTGTAAATTATGGGTATAAAAAAAGCTGCCCAATTTTGGACAGCTTCCTTAAAATGATCGTAATCTTAATTGTAAACCGATTCTTTTCCAAAGTGCTTGGTCAACATATAGTAGATCACTGCACGGTGCTTATTCTTCTCAGACTTTCCGTATGCATCGATAACGCTATTGATGGATTCCATTAAGGCCGGTGTTTCCGCTAACCCCAATTTTTTTATCAAGAAATTATTTTTCACCGTTTCCAATTCTTTTTCATCAGATCCGGAAACTTTGGATGCATCCAAATTGTAGATTGCAGGGCCCAATCCAATAGCGACTTTTGTAAGTAAGTCCATATCCGGAGTTTCTCCAAATTTGCTTTTGATGTCCTCTGCGTACTTTTCTATTAGTTCGTCTCTTTTGCTCATAATGTGTTAGTGTTCTTATTGAATTTATAGCTAGGCTTCTAAGATATGAAATCGAAGTACCCAAGCAAAATTTTATTGTTCAAAACCCGTGGTGTGGCGACTTCCAGTATTTTCGGTTTTTTCGATTTTGAATAGAATTCTTGGAAGGCATCTTCCAATTCATTTTCATTTTCCACGGAAATATGTTCAAATCCATACATGTCGGCCAAGTGTTTTGACGACAGGTGGTGACAGGTCTCAAAAAAGGTCTCGAATTCTTCAGTGTCTTCTTTACCTGGTAAAATCCTAAAAATTCCACCGCCTGAATTATTGATGAGAACCACCCTGAAATCCGGACGTATATATTTGTTCCATAACGCATTACTATCATAAAAGAAACTTAGGTCACCTGTTAGCAATAAGGTCGGTTCCTCGCCATGGATAGAGCTGCCAACTGCAGTTGATGTAGAACCATCGATTCCGCTTGTGCCTCGATTGCAAAAGACTTTCAATGACTCATCCATTTGAAAAAGTTGGGCATACCTTACTGTAGAACTATTGGCCAAATGTACCTGATATCCTTTGGGTATATTTTTAATGATATGATCAAACGCGATAAAATCCGAAAATGGGATTTCTTTCAGATAGGCTTTACGCTTTAGCTCATATTCTTCTTTTTTACCCTCCCAAAATATCTTGTAATCACTGTTGTCCTCAATTTTTTCGGAAAAAACTTCCTTAAAAAAACGATTGGGATTGGTTTTGATATGTTTCGTTAGACAATAAAAAGTATCATTAGCTTTCTTGGGATCAATATGCCAATGCTGCTTGGGTTTATATTTCCTTAAGAAGGCCTTTATTTTTTTTGATACGATCAGTCCTCCAAAGGTCACCAAAAGTTCGGGCTGCAAAGCATTAAAAAGCTTTTCCTTTTGTTTGGACTTTTCAATCGGTGCTATAATACTATCAATACTCTCAAAAAACTCAGGATGGTGCAAATTTGAAGTGGTCTCGGTAAACAAAACGGTGTTTGGGTCGTTGGCCAAAATCTCCAGTACCTCTTCATCAACCGCTTTTGGGTGATTAACACCTACCAAAACCATTTTTCGCGGACTGTTTTGCCAAATCTTCGACAATTCGGTCCAGCTCACCTCGCCCAATGAATCTTTGTTTAGGCTTTTTCCTGTACCTTGAATTTTTACCGTAGGTGCCTCTACCCTGCCATACAAAGGCTCTTCAAACGGCACATTGATATGGACAGGATACTTTTCATCAAAAGCCACTGAAAGTGCTTTCCCGATTTCATTTTCGTTATGTGACTGTATTTCTTCTTGGCTTTCGTTCAATAACGATTTACCATATTTTGAAATGGTTTGTGTCGCATGCGATACGTCTTGCTTCAGATTCGCTGAATAGCCAATATGTTTTTCCAATACATTTTCTTGTCTAATGGTCTGTCCGTCTCCGATGTCAATTCGATAGCTGGGCCTATCCGCAGAAATCACTATAAGAGGAATATCGCTGTAAAAAGCCTCAGCTACTGCGGGATAAAAATTCAACATGGCACTACCGGATGAACAAAGCACGGCAACTGGCTCTTGTAAATGTTGCGCCATTCCCATGGCAAAAAAAGCAGCACATCGTTCATCTACAATGCTAAAACAGTTAAAAAAGGAGTTCTTGGTAAAACTGATGGTCAAAGGCGCATTTCTGGACCCTGGTGAGATAACTATATTTTTAACGCCCCTCGATTTAAAATACAAAACCAAAGTTTGTGCAGAAGGTATATCTGAGTACTTCATGGACTACAAAAATACATTATATGGATGGTAAATTGACACAATGTGAAACATCAATTTACAAGAGCCCCAACATGGTTTTGCTTTTGTTTTGGGTCTCAATCCATTCGCTCTCGGGATTCGATGCCTGTGTGATGCCACCACCGACAAAAATGAAAGCTTTATCTTCTTCCAATTCCATACATCTCAAGTTTACGAACAGAGACAGTTCCCCTTGGCTCTTCAAATTCAATTCACCTAAAAAACCTGTGTAGAACGTCCTGTTGTAATTTTCGTTGGCCTGAATAAATTGTGCTGCCTCATCTGTTGGAATACCGCAAACTGCCGGGGTTGGGTGCAAGGCCTTAATTACTTCCCCAACCTTTAGGTTGGACAACATGGTACCGCGTACCTCGGAGCGTAAGTGCCATAGGTTACCAGCCCTCACGGATTCCGGGTCATCAATCTCCAAACGTTCCATGGTATGTGCCAATTTATCTCCAATATATTCGGAAACCATTTGTTGCTCTTCGATTTCCTTATCCCCCCATTTTGGATCCTCATCTTCGACGTAAGGCAAAGTCGCCGCCAAGGACATGGTCTGTAATTCATTGTTTTTCACTTTCACCAAAGTTTCAGGTGTTGCTCCACACCAAGTCCCAACTTTAGGATGATGAAACAAATAACCGAAGGCGTTCGGATATCTATTCAAAAGTGTTTTGAAAATGGCGACTGGCGACTGTGTAACCTTAACCTTGATTTTTCTGGAAAGCACTACTTTTTGAAGCCTTCCTTTTTTAATTTCCTTGATGCCTTTTTCCACCAATTGAATGTGTGCATCTTTTTGGGATTCGTTTAAAGAAATCGCTTTTTCGCTTTGTGGTTTTATGGGATGAAACACTGATTTCCATACCTCATCTGGCTGAATCAGTACCACCTTGTCATCGAAACTGAAAGGGGCAAAAACAAAACCTTTTTCAGTAAAGTCTTTTGAATGATGGAGTGCGTTGTCGGACTGAAAAACTCCAACAACATCGGTTTTGTTTGGATTTCGGTAGATAGCAAAGGGCAAGCCATCTTCCAAACAGGATTGTGCCCTTTCCAATAACTCCTGGAATTCTTTAGTTTCTAGGTAGCGCAATGGTAGTGAGTTTACAATTGGAAATCAAGTTCCCTTCTTCATCTGTGATTTTTATCTCCCAGAGCTGGGTAGTTCGTCCCTTGTGGAGAATGGATGCTTTGGCAAACACAAAACCTTCCTTGATAGAGCGAACATGGTTGGCCGCTATTTCGATACCACGTACAAAAAACTTTTGTCCGTCCAAGAAAATGTAGGATGCCGCACTCCCCACACTTTCGGCAAGAGCCACCGATGCTCCCCCATGAAGTACCCCATCAGGTTGATGAACTTTTGGTGTGACGGGCATTTTGGCCAGGAGAAAATTTTCGCCTACATCAATATAAGTAATGTCCAATGTCTCCATTAAGGTGTCCTTGCGAATTTCATTGCAAACGGACAGAATCTTCTCTTTATGCTCGTTCATCCTTCTATTTTTTGTAAAATTACACAAAGCTTTGCCAATATCTAAATCCGCGATTTAAACATGTCCAATACAGAGAAGACTGTTTCGTACACTACCGAAAATACATACCTGACTCAGAACGAATTAACCTCAAAAACCAAAAATGTATGGTTGGTTTTTCATGGAATTGGGTATTTGAGTCGCTACTTCGTAAAATATTTCAATGGCCTGAATTCCGAGGAAAACTATATTATAGTTCCACAGGCCCCATCCAAATATTATTTAAAGAACGAATACAAATATGTTGGTGCCAGCTGGCTCACCAAAGAAAATACGGCGACAGAAGTAAAAAATGTACTCAATTATATTGATGCGGTACTAGATGCTGAAAACCTTCCGGAAAATATCAATCTTATGGTTTTTGGATTTTCGCAAGGAGTCTCTGTTGCCACCCGATGGTTGGCCAACAAAAAGGCCAATTGTAAACTGGTGGCATTCTATGCAGGTGGAATTCCCAATGAATTAACGGCAAAAGATTTTGATTTTTTAACCCAATCATCCACCAAAATAAAAATAATATACGGCGACCAAGATGAATTTTTGACACCTGAACGATTGAAGGATGAAAAGGTGAAAATTGACAACTTGTTTAAAGGGAAGGCGGAAACCATCACTTTTAAGGGCGGGCACGAGGTAAAGCCCGAAATTATATTGAGCTTGATTTAGTTTCCCTAATTGGAAGTTTCTTCCTCGGGTTTTTCTTCTTCGTAATATTTAATAGTTCTGGTAATGTAGGTATTACCCGGGGTAACAATTTGTTTGACCCAATTACTGGGCTCATGACTATCAAATTGAAATATATATTTGTCCGTTGATTCCGTATTTACCGTTTTCTTGACCACTTTGCTCAAAACACCCTCGGAATAGTAATAAAACCTTTTTTTCTGCGATACAAATTCTTTCTCTGCCAATTCATACAGGAAATCTTCACTTGTGACCAACTTGCCATCGCTGTTAAAAACCTCTTCCAAAGCGGTATTGGGTTCTCCATCAATATATTCTTTGGTCAAAATTACCTCTTGGGCACCATTTGGTCCATTTTTGGTGGATGTTCTAACCGCTTTTTGCAAAATTCCATTGGTAAAGGTGCTGACCGTAAGTTCATTTTTCACCTGGGAATAGTCCAAAGTGGTTTCATCAACGCCTTCCCCGTTGGATGAAACAACCCGAATCAATTTACCGTCGTCATCGTAATGATATTGTTCTTGCTCCAAGAATTGTTTGTCGTAAGAGATAATCTTTTCAATAACTTTTCTGTTGGGAACCGTATCTATTTCATAAAAATTGGCCATGGAAGTAGACTCATCCAGCACATTGTTCTTGTAGCTTTCCATGCGTTTTTCCACCAATTCGCCGTCATTGTATTTATAATATGTAATGTCTTGGTCCGTATCGTTGTATTGGGTCACGGTCTTGGTTAAAACGCCCTCCCTATCAAATTCAAATAATTCCTTGCCATAATCGGTAGTCACAAGGCATGATTTAACCTCTCCTTTAAGATCAAAATCCTCAACAGTGAATATTTGAAACTCTTGTGACCACATTCCAACAATATGGAAGAATGAAAAAAGTAGTAAAATGGTATAGTGTTTTTTCATGCTGTAAAATTAGTTGTTAAAAACGCAACTGAAAAATCTAAACAGCATATATCCTGCCATAATCGACAAGAAGTCACTTAAAATTTACGTTCGGGATCAAATGGTGATATGGACATGGAAAGTTTATCGCCAGAGATAAGTTCTGTGACCAATTTACCGGTTGCAGGCCCCATGCTCCATCCCATCATGGCATGTCCAGCAGCTATAGTTAGATTATGGATGTTTTTAGGCCTGCCAATGTAGGGCAGACCATCCGGCGATACAGGGCGAAGTCCACATTTTGCATTGTTTTTGTCCGCTTCGGATATTCTAAATCCCTTGTAGTAGTCCTCCACTCCCTTTGCAATGGCTCCTACCCTTTCCTTTCGGATAGTATGGTTTATTCCTGAAAACTCCATGGTTCCAGCAAAACGGGTAAACCCCTCCATTGGGGTAACGGCAATTTTTTTTTCCATTAGAATTGTGGGCATGGTTATGTTGGTAGGTTCCTCGACATCTATTCGATACCCCTTTCCTGCTTGCAATGGCAATTTCATGCCCAATTTTTTGGACAAACCCGAAGTCCATGAACCGGCTGCGAAAACAACTTCGTCCGCTTTGTAAGTGGCTTCTTCTGTTTTTACCTCGGTTATCTTTCCTCCTGAGACAGTTATATCCATTACTGCTTCATTCTTATGAATGTCCACACCAACCTTTTCCAAATGTTCAACCATTCTTCTCATAACGAGCGGTGGTGTGGTATGTCTGTCACATTCCCAAAGTATGGCGCCTTTGGCATTGAAATCCACATTGGGCTCGATTTTTTTTAAGGCCTCTTTGGACAAATGTTTACCCACTAGACCCATTTTGGCTCCAATTTTCACCACCTCCATTTCGTGGTCCCGTGCTTTCTCGGTTTGGTAAACCATCATTAGACCCTGCTCCCCTATTTCGAAGTTCCCTAAGTCGCCCGAAGTTTTTATTCCTTCGAACAGCTCCCTGCTCAAAAGATTGATTTCAGAGATAACAGGCATGGATTGCTTTACCTTAGTTTTGGTAGATGATTTTTTAAAATACCATGCCCATTTCATAAAATCAAGGTCCAATCTCGGCTTCATATAAAACGGACTGGAAGAATTAAACATATATTTTAATCCCTGTGTGATCATACCGGGCGAAGCCAAAGAAACAATATGGCTCGGGGTAAGGTACCCAGCATTTACAAACGAAGCTCCCGAAGTAATGTCCGATTTGTCCAAAACGGTTACTCGGTGGCCTTCTTTCTGTAAAAAATAGGCTGTGGAAAGTCCAACGATTCCACCCCCGATTACAATCACACTTTTGTTCTTGCCCATAAATACAAGTTTACGGTATTTTATAAAAGAAGCGCCAAGATACATAAAGGGGTTGAAAATGTTAATCTGCACATTGGGATTTCTTTACCGAACTTTTGACTATTTTTGGGAGATTTTGAAAACTGACATACGAATGAAAAAATTATCCTTATTGGTTCTGGGACTGGTGTTTGCCTGTAATTCTTCCCAAAACACGATAACCAAAGCACCACAGCCAAAACCAATGGCAGACCCGATTCCTTATGCGGAATCCATTACTCAAGAAGACCTTAAAGAACATTTGTACACCTATGCTTCCGATGAGTTCGAAGGAAGGGAGACCGGAACTCCGGGACAGAAAAAAGCTGTTGAATATATAAGTTCCGAGTATGAGTCCTTGAATATTCCTCCGGCAAAATCGAACGGTGATTATTTACAAAAAGTGCCTTTGGAAGTTTCAAAAGTACCGGAAGGGAATCTGAGTATAAACAATGAGGTATTTGAATTGGGCAAACATGTGGTAACCTACTCTACCGCTCAAGGTGCATACGACCAAATAGTGTATGCGGGATACGGCATAGAAGAGGGCAACTATTCGGATTACAACACTATTGATGTAACGGGAAAATTGGTACTTATAAAAGCAGGTGAACCCAAAAATCCCGATGGCAACTATGTAATTTCTGGTTCTACGGAAAAATCTGATTGGAGCAATATGTCAGAAGGCATGCCTAAAAAGGCTAATTTGGCCTATGAAAAGGGCGCTAGTGGGGTTCTTTATTTTGATACCCAGAATTATCCGCGTTTTAGGGGGTACTTCCAATTTATGAAGTCCAATAACAGCGGTCGCATGCAATTGGCAAAGGATACCAGCGACGAAATTCTTGTTATTTTGGATGAAGAGGCAGCCAAAACCATAAAAAGTGATATTGAAAAAGATGATGTCCCCAAAACAGTTGCGACCGATATTAAACTAAATATTACCGGAGGGAATGATGCAATAGACTCCGAAAATGTTGTTGCTTTTTTAAAGGGAACGGAAAAGCCGGAAGAGTATGTTGTCATCTCATCCCATTTAGACCATATTGGTATTACTGCAGACGGACAAATAAACAACGGTGCGGACGACGATGGTTCGGGAACGGTTGCACTATTGGAGATTGCCCAAGCATTTAAAAAAGCGACGGATGAGGGCAATGGTCCCAAGCGTTCCATAGTATTCCTGCACGTTACCGGGGAAGAAAAAGGATTGTTGGGATCAAGGTACTACACCGATGTCGACCCTGTATTTCCTTTGGAAAACACAGTGGCCAACCTTAATATTGATATGATTGGACGAATAGACCCTAAATATACAGGAGCTAGAAACTATTTATATTTAATTGGTTCCGATAAATTGAGTACCGAATTGCACAATCTATCCGAAGAAGTAAACAAAAAGTACACGAACATTGAATTTGATTACAAGTACAATGATGAGAACGACCCCAACCGTTTTTACTATAGAAGTGATCACTACAACTTTGCAAAGAACAATATTCCCATCATATTTTACTTTAATGGAACCCATGCCGATTATCACAGGCCGGGAGATACACCGGATAAGATAAATTATGATTTATTGGAGAACCGTGCCCGTCTCATTTTCCACACAGCTTGGGAAATAGCTAACAGGCCAAGCAGATTGGTCGTGGATAAAGCCGCGGATTAAAAAGCTAAGCGGATAAGAAAGTAAAAGCCTTCATGATCATGGAGGCTTTTTTATGTCTTGAAAACAAAAAAATCCCAAACCGAAAGGCTTGGGATTTAACAAACTCAAGGGTGGAAGACCGGGTTCGAACCGGCGACCTCTGGAACCACAATCCAGCGCTCTAACCAGCTGAGCTACAACCACCATTTAAAGCGGATGCAAAAATACTTTTTTGTAATGATTCAACCAAAATATTTTTCAATTTCCAT
>NZ_CAMYIC010000053.1 GCF_947258355.1 uncultured Allomuricauda sp. | reverse complement strand
TGAATATGATATTGAACCTTTTTTTACTAGGATTTTTCGTTTATCGATCGCTAAGCTTATCCGGAGAAACTGTAGTTTCTGAGAAGGGTATTGGGATGCTGATTCCTGTATTTTCTATCGTTTTTCTTGTCCTGGCCAACAGGGCTATCAAAAAGGATGAAGATCTTGTAAAATCTGTTGATCGCTTACGTTAAACCTAACATCTTAGTAGTATTAGTGCGAAAAAACCCTGGCTTTGGCCGGGGTTTTTACTTTCTAAAACCTACAAATTGAATTCTTGGTCAAAAGTCGAAACATGGAAGCCGGCCTCTAAAACTTTTTCATAGGATTCACTATTTTGATTCAAAAGCGCATTGGTGTGGTTAAAATGAATAAAGTGCACTTTCGATTTTTCAGTTTCCGGCATGTTTTTAAACAATTCCATACTTTCAACTACAAAGGGATGTGGGATTTCCGCAATATTCCTTGAATTGATTTCTGGGCCATCAAAAAAAGTCGCATCCAGAAAAGCAAAATCCACACTTCGTATCTCTTTTACAATATCTTTTTCCCATTTAGACCATTTGTCAATATCCGGTATGAACAGAGCGGTTTTGTTGGGCCCAATGATTTTGTAGCCAACAGTTTCGGAGTACTCATCACGATGCGGTACGGTAAATGGTATCACAGCCAAGTTATCGGTAAGTTGGATTTTTATTTCATTTTGAATGGTCTGGATATCAATATTGCTCAATGAGACAAGCTGTTCCCAAGGTCCGTTGGTCTCCAAGAACTCCTTCATTCGTGGCATTGCGTAAACGGGTACGTTTTTTCCACCAAGGGCTTCTCTTCCCAAATACATCAAACCAGTGTAATGGCCAATATGGGCATGTGTCACAAAAATTCCATCAGGGGTCCCTTTATTGCCTTGGTCATGTTCCTTCAAGAACTTCAACTGAGCGGGCATATCTGGTGTGGCCTCAAATAGGTAACTTTTTTTATTTTGATGGTCCACCATTCCCAAGGAAACTACTTTTCGGGTTGGGTCCGGATTGTTGAATAGTCCTGTACAACACGATTTCTGGCAACCTATGTGTGGACTTCCTCCATCTTGAACAGTTCCCAAAATGTAAAGTGAGACCGATGTTTGTTCGGGTTGGGATTGGGCATCAATCTTTTCAGAGGGCTTTTCGTTACAAGCTCCCAAGAAAATTGCCAGTACAATTAAATAATGTTTCACTTTCTATCTTTTACCTAACTCAACAACCTCCAAATCACTGATTTTATCCCCATTTATTACAAACCTGAGCATGGTTCGCACCTGGTGAAAACCATGTTTGCCACATGCACCTGGATTCATGTGCAAAAGGTTCAGTTTTTTGTCGTGCATAACTTTTAAAATATGGGAATGCCCACAAATAAATAGGTCAGGTGGATTGTTCTTGATCTCATCCCTGACCCTAATATTATATCTGTTGGGGTAGCCGCCTATGTGTGTGATCCAAACATCTACATCTTCGCACATGAATCTATTGTTTTCAGGAAACTCCTTTTGGATTACATGGTCGTCAATATTACCATGGACCCCACGAAGAGGTTTTACAGCCGCCAATTGGTCGGTAACGGATAAGCTTCCAATATCTCCGGCATGCCAAATCTCATCGGCCTGTGCCGCATATTTTAAAATGGTTTTGTCCATATGGCCATGGGTGTCGGAGAGTAATAAAATCTTGGTCATAAAGCTAAAAATATGCTAAAAACTAAGGGTTGGATTTTTGTTGGATAGGATTGAATTATCTTTATCGACTTAAAAGTAAGGGATTCCATTGAGATATTTCATCCAATTTTCTTATTTCGGAAAGGCGTACCACGGGTGGCAGAACCAACCCAATGCCATTACCGTGCAAGAGGTCTTGGAAAAATCCCTGTCCACTCTTTTGCGCAAGAAAATTGAAGTTGTAGGAGCTGGAAGAACTGATGCCGGGGTGCATGCAAGGCAAATGTTTGGTCATTTTGAAGTGGAACCGATTTCCGACATCCAGGATTTGGTGTACAGACTAAATGCTTTTTTGCCGGACGATATAGCTGTTCAGGGAATCCTCCCAGTTGCCGCAGAAGCACATGCCCGTTTTGATGCCGTGGAACGCAGTTATGAATATTGGGTGGTGAAGGAAAAAGACCCTTTTCTTTTTGATTATGCCCATTGGGTAAAAAATCCGTTGGATATGGATGCTATGAACGAGGCAGCCAAAATACTTTTGGACTATACCGATTTCGAGTGCTTTTCCAAATCCAATACCGATGTAAAAACATTTGATTGTGATGTTCGAGAGGCATTTTGGAAGGTTCAGGGGAACAAATGGGTGTTTACAATTACTGCCGACCGTTTTTTAAGAAATATGGTGCGTGCCATAGTAGGAACATTGTTGGATGTTGGCATGGGGAAAATGGCCCCAGAGAGCATACACCAAATTATTGCAAGTAAAGATAGGGGAGAGGCAGGCGTCTCTGTCCCTGCAAAAGGATTATATTTGACCAAGGTTTCATACCCAAAAGAAATTTTTGATGAGCAAAAAGGATGATGTAGGAAAAGCGTTTGATTTTAGGTTGTTCAAGCGGGTTTTTTCGCGGACCAGACCGTACAGGGGCATTTTTTGGTTGGTGGCCATAGTGGCCATCCTGTCCGCTGCATTTGCCATAGGAATTCCCTTGTTGGTAAAAACGATCATCAACCAGTCTTTGGAAAACAAAGATGCGGGCCAATTGCTCAACAATGTGCTGTTCATGTTGGCATTTTTGCTAGGCCAGGTAACCACTCAATTGTTGTTCAATTATTACGCAAACCTTCTGGGGGAATCCGTGATAAAGGATATCCGAATCAATCTTTTTGAAAAGATGACCAGCTTTAAAATGACCTATTTCGATAATTCCTCCATTGGGGTATTGGTAACTAGGGCAGTTGCGGATATGCAGCGTATCGGTGAGATTTTCAGTCAGGGCTTTTTTATGATTGTGGCCGATGCCTTGAAAATGTTGTCCGCTGCCATAATTATGGTGGTCATCAACTGGAAATTGGCCTTGATCGTATTTGCGATTCTTCCGGTTATTTTAATTGCTACCCGTTTGTTCCAGCAAGCCATGAAAGTGGCCTTTATAGAGGTGAGGGCGCAAGTGTCCAATCTAAACTCTTTTGTACAGGAACGTATTGCCGGGATGAAGATAGTTCAGTTGTTCAATCGCGAAGAAATCGAAAAAGAAAAGTTCCGTGTCATCAACGAGAAGCATCAAAATGCATGGTTGAAGACGGTTTGGTACAACTCCATATTTTTTCCTGTGGCCGAAATTTCCAATTCCATCGGTATTGGTTTGGTGGTATATTTTGGGGTGATCCAGAACATCGAGAATGTTGGGATGGACAATAAGGGAGCTATAGTGGCCTTCTTTTTCTTGATGGATCTATTGTTCCGTCCACTCCGTCAAATTGCAGATAAGTTCAACACCCTTCAAATGGGAATGGTAGCGGCGAATCGAGTATTCAAAATTTTGGATACCGATAGCCATATCGACGATAACGGAAAAGTTGAGAAAAAGGACGTAAAAGGAGATATCGAATTTAAGGATGTTCACTTTGGCTATGTACCCGATGAAGAGGTACTGCACGGAATATCTTTCCAAGTGAAAGCAGGGGAGACCGTTGCAATCGTTGGGGCGACCGGAGCAGGAAAATCAACTATTATTAATCTGCTTAATCGTTTCTACGAAATCAACTCAGGTAAAATCTTGGTAGACGATGTCTGCTTGGAGGATTATACCTTACGTTCGTTACGTTCACATATTGCCATAGTATTGCAAGATGTTTTCCTGTTTGCCGATACCATTGCGCATAACATTTCACTTCGCGATGAATCTATTACCGAGGAAGAGATTGAGGCAGCCGCCAAGCAAATTGGGGTGCATGAATTTATTTCAAGTCTCCCAGGTGGCTATCAATATAATGTAAAAGAACGCGGAACCATGCTGTCCAGTGGTCAGAGACAATTGATTGCCTTCTTGCGGGCTTACGTGAGCAATCCAAGTATTTTAATTTTGGATGAGGCCACATCTTCTGTGGATACCTATTCGGAGCAATTGATCCAACAGGCCACAGATAAGATTACCGAAGGCAGGACTTCCATTATTATTGCGCACCGTTTGGCGACCATCAAAAAAGCAGATAAGATCATTGTGATGGATGAAGGCAAGATTATTGAAATCGGAACCCATAAAGAGCTTTTGCAAAAAGGTGGCTACTACAACGATTTGTACAATGCCCAGTTTTTGGCAGAGGAGGTTGCGTAATATTATTTCGGGGCAAAATCTTCAGGTCTGATAGCTCCAGTTATAAATCCAATTATGGCAAACATTATGCCCATGCCTACCATTAATATAAGCAGCATAATCAGATAAGCAAACGCTCTAATCAGCGATTCAAATAAACTGATTTGATGGATTTTTTTGAGCACATAGAATTGATAGGCTATCATGAATAATAGCATAATACCGTTGACGGGTTCGTAACGTACATCGAAGAAACCGAATAAGGGTATGCATATTAAAAATTGAATGAAAGTAACCTGTCCCACTATATAAGCATTGGTTACCAAGTGCTCCGTATAATTCATTAGTTTTTTGTCTAGAAATAGAATCCATGTCATAAGGGCATAAAAAGGCATGATCAAGTAAGACATGATTCCTTGATAGTCAAAAACAAAATCCATTTTTGGGGTGTTCTCAGTAGCAAAGCTTGTTTCGGTAAGTTCAACACCATAGATGTTTTGCAGTATATAAAACATGATTCCAGAAAGCGTGACCCCAATTGCAAAAAAGCTTACGGGGTTCATGTATTTTTTTCTGGCACCATTTAAATAACCATTGATTACCCCATTGGGTTGGGTGAATAAATGCTTGAAAGTTTTGAGTAGTGTGTTATCCAGATTAAATACCTGAAAACTTATGTCCTCCCAAACGTTCTTAAGAGTCAACCTATTTCGAATCACCTTTGCTCCACAAGTTGGGCAATAACTAAAATCTGTTCTCAGGTCGTTATCGCAATTCTTACAGGTCATTGCTCCAAGTCCTTTTTAATGCGTTTCAATAATTCCTCCCTATTTTTAAAGGGGATAAAGTCCCCATTTTTTATGTAGGATATTGATCCTGTTTCTTCGCTTACAACCAAACACAAAGCGTCTGTTTTTTCGGTGATGCCCACGGCGGCCCTGTGTCGCAATCCAAAACGAAGGGGGATGTTACGATCGTTGGAAACGGGAAGGATTACCCGTGTTGCAGTAATAAAATTATCCTGAATCACAATGGCGCCATCGTGCAGGGGGCTGTTCTTAAAAAAGATGCTTTCCAAGATGGGCTGGGTCACTTTGATGTTCATGGAATCTCCCGTGGATTTCACAAAATCCATGGAGTTGTTTCGCTCAATTACAATAAGTGCACCTGTTTTGGATGTGCCCATACGTTCGCAGGCCCCGATAATAGCTTCTACATCGGTACTGGTTGAAATGGCTTCCTGCTTCAGGAATTTAAAATGTTTGAAAATGTTACGCTTGGAAGCAAAGTTGGTGGAACCGATCATCAACAAAAACTTTCTAATCTCTTGTTGGAACACAATGATGAGGGCAATAAGGCCAATGTTCATAAACCCACCGACCATGCTACTGATCATTTTCATTTGGAGCAATTCGGTCAATTTCCAGAGGGCCCAAACAATTACAATTCCAATAAATATATTGATGGCGACCGTGCCTTTGACGAGTTTATAAATGTAATAGAGGAGTGCGGCCACGAGGACTATATCGATGACATCCGTAATCTTGAACTCGAGAAAATTTAGAAAATCCAATGGCAGCGTTTTTGTAAAATTAGCAAAAATAGGAGAACCTCAAATTAGAGGGCGTTCTCTTTTAAAACCTCTACAAGTTTAACACATTCCGAGGCTTCTTTTACATCATGTGCACGAATTATGTTGGCTCCTTTTAAAAGTGCAATGGTGTGCAAGGCCGTAGTGCCGTTAAGTGCTTCTTGGGGAGACGAATTCAAAACTTTATAAATCATCGATTTTCTGCTCAAACCGATCAAGATAGGTAGACCAAAGGTTTGAAACATGTCCAAGTGGTTCAGCAGTGTGTAGTTTTGTTGCGTTGTCTTGGCAAAGCCAAAACCAGGATCTATAATGATGTCGTTGATTTTTTGTTCGGTGGCCTGCTCAATTTTTTCAGAAAAATAATATCTGAGATCATTGATCAAATCATCATAAACCGCTTCTTTTTGCATGGATTGTGGGGTGCCTTTCATGTGCATCATGATGTAGGGCACTTGAGACTTTGCAATGGTTGCAAACATTTCATCATCTAAATTCCCAGCGGCAATATCGTTGATGATGGCAGCTCCGTGCTCAATACTTTCAGCCGCCACTTTGCTGCGAAAAGTATCTACGGAAATCAAAGTATTGGGAAAATGCTTCATGAGCAGGTCGATTACAGGAATCATTCGTCGCAATTCTTCATCCTCTGGAACATGTTCTGCACCTGGTCGGGAACTGTAAGCGCCCATATCAATAAAAGTAGCACCATGGTTGAGCATATATTCAACTTGGCCGAGGATTGCTGCTTCGTTCCTGTATTTTCCACCATCAAAAAAAGAGTCAGGGGTAAGGTTGAGAATACCCATTATTTTGGGCGTTTTTAGGTCAATAAGTTCGCCTTTGCAGTTTATGGTCATAAAAAATATATGCTTTGTTGGGTTTCATTATCTTTGGCAAAGTGCTTTTGAGCACAGATAAGTTGGACGAAATTTACGCAAATTAGCAACAATACATGCAGCAGACTTCCCAACAATACGATGCGGTGATACAAACCTGTCGTGAATTGTTTTCTAAAAAAGCCAAAGATTATGGCACCGCTTGGCGAATCCTAAGGTTACCTTCCTTAACGGACCAGATTTTTATTAAGGCCCAACGCATAAGAGGTCTTCAACAAAATGAGGTTCGTAAGGTGGACGAGGATGAACGTTCCGAGTTTATCGGGATAATCAATTATTCCATTATGGCGTTGATTCAAATTAAGAAAGGCGTGGTGGAACAACCCGACCTTACTGCCGAAGAGGCTATTGAGCTTTATGATCAGGAGGTGGCGATCACCAAGAAATTAATGGAAGACAAAAATCATGATTATGGTGAAGCTTGGCGTGATATGCGGGTAAGTTCGCTCACGGATTTGATTTTGCAAAAACTGTTACGCGTAAAGCAGATTGAGGACAATCAAGGAACAACTTTGGTGAGCGAAGGCGTGGATGCGAACTATCAGGATATGGTTAATTATGCGGTTTTTGCGCTCATACATTTAGACGCAAATTCCAAATGATAAAACCAAAATCACAAATATTTTGCTTTGGAAAAGAAGTATGATTTAGAAGAGAGAACATTCAATTTTGCGAAGAATTGCAGAAAGTATGTCAAATCATTGAAAACTTCCATCATAAATATTGAAGATGGAAAACAACTAGTTAGGTCATCTGGTTCTGTAGGGGCAAATTATATTGAAGCAAATGAAAAACTAGGAAACAAAGATTTTCAGTTTCGGATAAAAATTGCAAGAAAAGAGGCAAAGGAATCTGGGTATTGGTTGCGACTATTGAAAGACTCCAACCCCAATGGTAGTTTTGCTGAGAGTTTAATCAAAGAATCTATAGAATTAAGAAAGATATTGTCATCAATTTTGAATAAAGCTTAATCAAAAAAATGGATTTTGGCTTTTTAAGATTGGAAATTTATTTTGAAGAAATATGAAATATTTGGTCTGGATATCAAGAATTATTGTTGGGGCACTGTTCATTATCAGTGGACTGATCAAGCTTAATGATCCCATGGGGTTTTCCTTTAAGTTGGAAGAATATTTTAGCCCAAGTGTGCTGGATCTGACCATTTTCACTCCCCTGGCGTTGGAAATTTCCATTTTTGTGGTTATTGCTGAAGTCATTCTCGGCGTGTTGCTGCTTGTGGGTTTTAAGCCAAAATTTACCGTGTGGAGCCTTTTACTTATGATTGTTTTCTTCACTTTCCTCACCTTTTATTCCGCTTATTTTAATAAAGTGACGGATTGTGGTTGTTTCGGAGACGCTATAAAATTGACTCCTTGGGAATCCTTTACCAAAGACGTGATTTTGCTCGTTTTTATTTTGGTATTGTTTTTTGGGAGAAAATATATTACACCATTGTTCAATCCCAAGATCAACTGGATTATTGGCGGTGTGGCTCTATTGGCATGTATATGGTTTGCCAACCATGTGTTGGCCCACCTACCTTCGGTGGATTTTAGACCCTATAAAATTGGAGCGAACATTCAAGAGGGAATGTCAGTTCCCGAAGATGCCCCGAAGCCTGTTTACGAATATGCTTGGCGTTTTAAGGTAAATGGCCAAGAACAAATATATGTGACGGAAGGAGACTATCCTTCTGTGGATGGAGAGTTTATCGATGTGGAAACTACAGAAATTCAAGCGGGATACGAACCGCCCATACACGATTTTACCATTGAGCAAGAAGGACAGGATTATGCCGCCGAACTGCTGGAAGAGGATAAATTGGTAATGGTGATTGCTTATGATATGGCCAAAAGTGACATGGATGCTTTCGAAGATGTTGCCAAGGTGACCGCCAAAGCCAAAGAAAAGGGATATCGAGTAGTCGGAATGTCGGCTTCTAGCAACGATATGGCCAATAGATTGATCAGTGTCTACGGACTGGATTTTGAATTCTATTTTACCGATGAGACCACTTTAAAGACCATTGTGCGTTCCAATCCGGCGATTTTGGTGCTTAACAAGGGAACCATTCAGCAAAAGGTACATTACAACGATTTTGACGAACTTGACTTTTAATGTTTGTTGTTTCTCAGTTTAAATGTTTTGATGAAAGATGGCTAGGATAGATAGGTTCGAAGATTTGGAAGTTTGGAAAATTTCGAGGGAACTGTGTCGACTAGTGGAACGCCTTTTTCAAACAACTGAATTGGGTAAAAACTATGCATTGTGTAATCAAATGGAGAGAAGTTCAGGCTCAATTATGGATAATATTGCAGAAGGCTTTGGAAGGGGCGGGAATAAAGAATTTCATAATTTTTTGAGTTTTTCAAAAGGTTCATGTACAGAGTTAAAATCTCAGTTTTATCGTTCTTTTGATAAGAAGCTAATTTCTGATGAAGATTACAATAAAGCTTTGGAGATGACAGAACACTGTAACAACAAAATTGGAGCGTTCATGTATTATCTTAGAAAAACTAAAATAAAAGGACAAAAATTCAACAATAGATTGAAGGAATAAACACCAAACAGTATAACAAAACAACAAATAACATGAGAACAAAAATTGTGGCAGGAAACTGGAAAATGAACAAAAACCTTCAGGAAACGGAGGAATTGTTGGCTGAACTTTCCGCCAAACTACCCGATACCGATGCAGATGTCATTGTAGCACCAACGTTTGTTAACCTTCAAGCTTCCAAACAAGCACTTCAAGATTCCAAAATACAGGTGGCGGCCCAGAATATGCACTTTGCGGAGAGCGGGGCTTATACCGGGGAGATTTCGGCGGATATGTTGCTTAGCTTGGATGTGGACATTGTAATTTTGGGACACTCTGAAAGACGCGCTTACTTTGGTGAGGATGACGAATTATTGGCTAAAAAAGTAAAGACCGCCATCCAAAAGGAAATGAAAGTGATTTTTTGTTTTGGTGAAGAATTGGAGGATAGAAAATCCGATAACCACTTTGCTGTAGTGGAAAACCAACTAAAAAATGCACTTTTTGATTTGGATGCCAGTGCTTGGAGCAAGATTGTACTAGCCTATGAGCCAGTTTGGGCCATTGGTACAGGAGAAACCGCAAGCCCAGAGCAAGCTCAGGAAATGCACGCGTTCATTAGAAAAACCATTGCAGATGGATTCAATTCATCCATTGCCGAGGATGTTTCCATTCTTTACGGAGGAAGCGTAAAGCCAGCAAATGCAGCCGAGATTTTTTCAAAACCTGACGTTGACGGTGGTTTAATCGGTGGAGCTTCATTGAAAGCTACTGATTTCACCGATATCATCAAGGCAATTTAAAATGTCCTTGGTCTATCTCGAATATGACTTTAAGATAAACCCGCTCCAACCCGCAACCGATATTTTGATTGCGGAGTTGGGCGAATTGGGTTTTGAAAGTTTTGTGGAAAACGAAACGGGACTTTTGGCCTATATCCTTAAATCCGAGTGGCGGGAAAGTGTATTGGAGGAACTTTTTGTGACCCAGAATCCAAATTTTGAGATCAGCTGGACCAGCAAGGAAATCGAACAACAAAATTGGAACGCGGAGTGGGAGAAGAACTTTCATCCCATAATTGTAGGTGATAGATGTATGGTCCGTGCCCCGTTTCATGAAGCCGTTGGGGTGGTGTACGATATTGTGATTGAGCCGAAAATGAGTTTCGGGACCGGGCACCATGAAACTACACACATGATGTTACAGCATATTTTGGACACGGAGCTTGTTGGGAAATCGGTCTTGGACATGGGATGTGGAACTGGGGTGTTGGCCATTTTGGCCAAGAAACGTGGAGCTGGCGATGTGGATGCCATCGATATTGATGAATGGTGCTTCTTGAACACGGAAGAAAATGTGGAACGAAACAACTGTTCGGATATTAAGGCATTTCAAGGGGACAGTGATTTGCTGAAAGGTAAAAAGTATAATGTAATACTGGCCAACATAAACCGGAATATTCTTTTGGAGGACATTCCTGTTTACGTGGATTGCCTTAAAAAGGGCGGAACACTTTTTTTAAGTGGCTTCTATTTAGAGGATTTGGATGCAATTTCCTCAAAATGTGCGGCATATGGTTTGGAATTTGAAAAAAATTTGGAGAAGAACAACTGGGTTGCAGCAAAATATGTAAATTAGAAAGACGTAAACTCCAAGAAATATGGGCACCAAAGAAAAAGAGCTGGAAGATGTCCTTCTGGAAGAAGAGACGGTAAAGGAGCACGAAATAGTTCTGTTTAACGATGATGTAAACACCTTTGACCACGTCATAGAAACACTCATCAAAGTATGTGAGCATACCCCTGAGCAGGCCGAGCAATGCTCGCTGATCGTTCATTATAACGGTAAGTGTACCGTCAAGACCGGTGAATATTCTTTCTTGAAGCCAAAATGCAGTAAGTTGTTACAGGCGGGATTGAGTGCGGAAATCATGTAGAGCTCAAGTTTTGTATATAATAGCCTAAAGATTGATCGTCATGATTCCTCAAAATAAAAAAATGATGAATTCTTCACCTTGATCTCGAGTAACTTATCCCCCAGATTCTTTAAATTTAGCCATAGCAATCAAAAATCAACCATTTAACTAACCACCCATTCCAAAAATGAGTGAATTTTTTAAGGCTGAACTGAAAGATCGTTTTTTGGAATATGCCTTGGAACGGACTGATTACTTTCAGATCCATACCCTTTACGATGAGTTTCTAAGGCCAAACTATAGTTTGGCGTATGCTCAAAAATTAGTGAAAGAGATTCAGGAGTACGACCCTGATCTACTGGATGTGATGGGAGGCAATGGAATGGATATATTTATGTTGGCATCCACTTCCAGTACTGGTGACTTTTTGGATGAGGGGGGATTTATGAACCTTTATGTAAAAGAAGAGGAAAAGTGGGACACTTTTTTGAGTCAGTTATCCAGTGGTCCAAAACTTTCCAAAGAAGAGAAGAAACTGCTAAAGAAAACTACCACGCCTGCTTTAAAAAAGGAAAAAACACTGTTAATTGCTCTAATTGCGGCGGTGGCCATAAGTTTTTTGTTTACGCTGATCAGTATTTTTAAAGAAACCTTGTTGGAGCCCGAATATGTTCCGGCTGATGTATTTGAACGAAAAATGGACCAGTTACGGGAACAATATATTTTGGAGAACGAGAAACTTCGCCTTGAATTAAGGGAAGTGCAGGTAAAATTGGATTCTTTGGAAGTCCAAAGATGAAAAAGAGCGGCAACTTTATAACGTTACCGCCCTATTTTAAGTTTTAATATACTGGTTGTTATGGTTTCATTCCAGGCTGGATTATTTCATATTTGGAATCTGTCTTTGCTTGCTCCACTATTTTCTTTACATCTTCTAAAAGTTGCTTGGCATCATAAATAATACCGTCCTTTATGGTGTACTTTACTCCTCCCACACGTGCAATGGTGTTGTCTTCTTGCAGTTGAATGGCGCCTGTTCCATATAAAGCCTTTAAGTTTTCCAACGGATTTTCTTCGATGATTACGAAATCTGCGAGCTTTCCCACTTTTATGGTTCCGATTTCATCTTCCATACCAAGAGCTTCAGCCCCATTCAATGTCGCTGCCTTTATCACCTCCAGCGGATGAAAACCTGCCTCGCGCATTAGTTCCATTTCCCTTGGGTAGGCAAAACCGTAAAGTTGATAAATAAACCCAGCGTCCGTACCAATGGTAACCCTTCCCCCTCTATTTTTATATTCATTTAAAAAGGTCATCCAAAGCCTATAATTTTCTTTCCAGTCAATTTCTTGCTCGGTTCCCCAATAATGCCAGTAGGAACCATGGGATTGCCTGCTGGGAGCATAGAACTCCCAAAGGGAGGGCAAGGTGTATTCCTCGTGCCATTCGGCACGTCTGGCTCTTTGAAGATCCCGGTTTGCTTCATAGATGACCATGGTGGGCGAGATGGAAAAATCCAAGGAAATAAGCTCGTCCATAACCGCATTCCATTTATCGGAAAAAGGTTTGGCAGCCTGTGCCCATAGTTGGCCTGCTTCACCAAAGCGATCTTGTTCGTTTTGGTAATTGTAGTCTAAAGAATAGTTTTGAACAGTTCTATCGTCGAACATGGCCTCTGGTAATCCATACCAGTGTTCCATGGAAGTAAGACCTGCTCTGGCACTGTTAAGTACATTCCATCTACCTACATACAATTGGGCGTGATGGGTTTTGGATCGTAGTCCCAGTTTTTTGTTCTCGTCCAAGGCAGCTTTCATTACTTCGGGTAAACCTCCGCCAAATTTTATGCCATCGGCACCTTTTTTGGCATTGGCACGTACCCATTCGCGAGCAGCTTCAGGAGTTGTTATGTCAGCACGGCGGCGTTCACCGTTCAAACTATTGCCAAACCAATTGTATGCTTTGATTCTTGGGGCGGTAATTTCGTTGTTTGCACTTTTTTTCTTTTGGTCCAGTACCCAATCAATCCCATTTCCAGATCCTGGATCGCAAATGGTGGTAATGCCATGTCCCATCCATAATTTGTAAACATATTCTGCCGGTGTTCCTTGGGATCCTCCTCCAATATGGGCATGTGTATCTACAAACCCTGGCAATAAATACATTCCCTCCGCATTAAGCTCTTTTCCACCTGGTTTTAATTGAGGTCTTCGGTCAGGGTTAATGTCCATTCCCGGGAAACCTACTACTTCCACTGAGGCAATTCGGTTGTTTTCCACAACAATGTCCACGGGTCCGATAGGTGGTGAAAGGGTACCATCGATTACGGTAACACCACGTATGATCAATTGCGACCATGGTCCTTCGCCTTCCGCTCTAGGTGGAGCTTTTTCAATTTGGGCATTGGAATAGTATCCCAATACAAGACAGACAATTAATAAAGTTTTGGTTGTAAGTGTCTTCATATGATCGGTTTAGTTGGTTTTTTTAATCAAAGAAAATTCTTTTGACAATCTAACATTCTTATTGATGAAAATTCAATGTTTTTTCAATTTTAGCTTTACGGCTGAAGAATTAAGATACTAATTTAAGCAACCTGTTGATTTTTTGTTAAATTCATCTGAACTAATTCAGGAAATCATCCTTGTTATTTCCGATTTATCACAAATGATAATATTATACCATGAGAAAAAAAATTGGATTTTTGGTCTTGTTCCTTGCTCTTACCGTTATCTTCAGTACAGAAGCTTTGGGGCAACGTAAACTTGATGAACAAACCGTTGCGGATTTACAAAAAACAGACCAATATGCAATTGGGGTCAGTGATGAGCGATTTTTCAAAGGAGCGTTGAACATGTATGATTTTCTTTTGGAGAACGGAGTGGAAATCAAGGATTACGAAGTTGTGGTAAAAGGAAGGGTAGTGGCCGATTTGGTCAAAGGTTCTGAATTGGAAACCTTTTTTCAAAAATATAAGGGCAAAGTACGTGTTAGCATTTGTAGTGTGGCCATGGAAAAATTAAATGTTTCGGAAGAAGACCTGATTGAGGGGATGGATCCCATACCAACTTGGTCCGTGCGAATATTGCAATTGCAGGCCAAGGGATACAACACCTTGACGTATTAAATATGACCGCTAAAAAAAACGCCAAGCAAAGCTTGGCGTTTTTTAAAGAATTATATTCTTGTGACCGCGGCAGGATTCAAACCTGCAACCTTCTGAGCCGTAATCAGATGCGCTATTCAGTTGCGCCACGCGGCCTTATTTAAGGGCTGCAAATATATTTCTTTTTAACTTTACCACAAAACCCTAG
>NZ_CAMYIC010000052.1 GCF_947258355.1 uncultured Allomuricauda sp. | reverse complement strand
CTCTTCGCATTTCTTCGGACATAGCCTCGGCTATTGCCTCCCTAAACTGTAATGTTTTCATTAAATCGTACTAAATATTTATAGTCTGCTTAAAAACGCAAGCAAAAATAGCAAAAACTACCCGAAACTTGCCTGACCAAAATCCAAAAAAAGAACAAAATTTATTATGCATGCATAATAAATTTCGGATTTTATAATTATATTTGGGCACATAAACCTTAAGTATATATGAAGATTTTAGTTTGCATAAGCAACGTACCGGATACTACTTCCAAAATCAATTTTACGGAAGGCGATACCCAGTTTGACACAAACGGGGTTCAATTTGTTATTAATCCAAATGATGAATTCGGCCTTACTCGAGCCATGTGGTTCAAAGAAAAGCAAGGTGCCACGGTTCACGTGGTGAATGTTGGTGGCGCCCAAACTGAGCCGACGATTAGAAAAGCATTGGCTATTGGTGCCGATGCGGCCATTAGGGTAAACGCAGAACCAAAAGATGGTTTTTTTGTGGCCCAACAGCTAGCAGAAGTGGTTAAAAATGGTGATTACGATCTTATAATCGCCGGACGGGAATCCATAGACTACAATGGTGGAATGGTACCAGGAATTCTAGCCACATTATTGGACATGAACTTTGTGAACACCTGCATAGGCTTGGAAATCGATGGAGACACTGCGACCGCTATTCGAGAAATTGATGGAGGTAAGGAAACCATTAGCACATCACTTCCATTGGTTATTGGCGGACAAAAAGGGCTCGTTGAGGAAAGTGACCTTCGCATTCCCAACATGAGAGGTATTATGATGGCCCGTAAAAAAGCTTTGAATGTGGTTGAACCTGTTGATGCGGAGCAGCCCACACAAGACCAAAAATTTGAAAAACCTGCTGCCAAAGGACCTGTTAAGTTGGTGGATGCCGGAAATGTTGGAGAATTGGTCGAACTACTGCACAACGAAGCAAAAGTTATCTAAACAAGAAAAATATGTCAGTACTAGTATATACAGAATCCCTTAAAGGGAAATTCAAGAAAAACGCCTTTGAAGTGGCCTCCTATGCACATAAAGTGGCCCAAGATTTAGGCACAACCGTAACAGCGGTCTCTTTTAATGCCGAGGACGATGCCTCCTTGGGAACCTATGGGGTATCCAAAGTTTTAAAGGTATCGGACGACTCCTTGAAAACGTTTAATGCCAAAGCCTATGCCGATGTATTGGCCCAGGCTGCTAAAGCAGAGGATACAAAAATAATTATATTGAGTTCCAGCGCGGACAGCAAATTTTTAGCACCTATCCTAGCCGCTAAATTAACCGCGGGATATGTTCCTAACGTAGTGGCCGCCCCTGAAAGCACTTCACCTTTTGTGGTAAAACGAACCGCTTTCAGCAATAAAGGTTTTGCCATGACCGAGATTTCCTCGGATACCAAGATCATAGGGGTTTCGAGCAACGCCTTTGGTTTAGTGGAAAACAGTGTTTCAGCTGCCGTTGAGGATTTTGGCCCATCATTGGGAGACGATGCCTTCAGCGTTAAATCCGTTGAAGTTGACCGTGTGGTCGGTAAAGCCACCATCGCAGATGCCGATATCGTTGTATCGGGTGGCCGTGGACTTAAAGGACCTGAGAATTGGGGCATGGTTGAAGAATTGGCCGACGTATTGGGGGCTGCAACCGCTTGTTCCAAGCCAGTTTCCGACATGGGATGGCGCCCACACAGCGAGCACGTAGGACAAACAGGAAAGCCCGTAGCTAGCAATCTTTACATCGCCATTGGTATCTCTGGGGCCATTCAGCATTTGGCAGGTATAAACGCCTCCAAGGTAAAAGTGGTCATCAACAACGACCCTGAAGCTCCTTTCTTTAAGGCAGCGGATTATGGAATAGTCGGCGATGCCTTTGAGGTAGTACCCGAACTCATCGAAAAATTAAAAGAATTTAAAGCCCAAAACGCTTAAATTTTGTTAATTTGCCCATTGCAAGGGGCTGTTCAGATAACTGGTAAAGCCACTTATTTGAACGGCCCTTTTGCTTTAGGAAGAGATTATGAGTTTAGTACGATTAAAAATAAAGGGGATATCATACAGCCAAACACAAAATGGCGCATATGCCCTTATTTTAAATGAAGAGGAAGGCGATAGAAAACTTCCCATTGTTATTGGCGCATTTGAAGCACAGTCAATCGCCATCGCATTGGAGAAAGAAATAAAACCACCCAGGCCTTTAACCCACGATTTGTTCAAAAATTTTGCGGACAGGTTTAAAATTGTGGTCAAGCAGGTAATCATCCATAAACTGGTTGACGGTGTTTTTTATTCCAGTATTATATGCGAGCGGGAGAACGAGGAGGAAATCATCGATGCGCGCACCAGTGATGCCATTGCCCTTGCATTACGGTTCAATGCTCCCATTTTCACTTATAAGACTATTTTGGACAAGGCAGGTATTTTCCTAAAATTCTCTTCCAAAGAAAAAGAGGAAGATGAGGACGACAGTATCATGGTTGATGAAATCCTTCAAGAAGGGGAAGCAGTGGAAATAGAATCAGGTGCGGATACCCATGGCTATCGGGAAATGTCCCTGCAGGAACTCAACGCAGAATTGGACAAGGCAGTTGCCAACGAGGACTACGAAAAGGCTGCCAAATTGAGGGATGAAATTTCCAAGCGTAAATAAACAACCGATTTAGATGGCGAAAAAGACCCAAAGTTTACTTATACTCCTATTTTTATGTTCGGTCGCTTTCGGCCAAAATTCATTACCCGCAGATTCACTTAATGTAGCCATTGACTCCACTGTAACAGATATTATCCCTCAAGAGGAAGTGGCGGAGATAATTCCCAACCAAGGTTTTACAATCACCACATTGTTACGTGGTGCTTTGGGTATGGCAATTCTTATATTGATATCATTTTTGTTCAGTTCCAACAGAAAAGCCATCAATTGGAAAACAGTCGGAATCGGATTATCGTTACAAGTACTTATTGCCATCGGCGTACTTAAGGTCCCCTTTGTACAATACATTTTTGAGCAGGTAGGAAGCATTTTCGTTAGCATCTTGGACTTTACCCGTGCGGGAAGCCAGTTCCTGTTTGAAGGTCTGGTAGTGGACATGGATACTTTTGGGTACATCTTCGCTTTCCAAGTACTTCCTACGATTATATTTTTCTCGGCGCTGACCTCCGTACTTTATTATTTGGGTGTTATACAAGTAGTTGTTAAATGGATGGCATGGTTACTCTCCAAGACTTTAGGCATATCCGGAGCGGAAAGTCTTTCGGTAGCTGGCAATATCTTTTTGGGACAGACCGAAGCACCCTTGCTCATCAAGGCCTACTTGGAAAAAATGAACAAGTCTGAAATCCTTTTGGTCATGATTGGCGGAATGGCCACCGTGGCCGGAGCTGTTTTGGCGGCTTACATTGGATTTTTGGGGGGCGATGACCCAGAACTGCGTTTGGTGTTCGCCAAGCACCTTTTGGCTGCATCAGTTATGGCAGCACCCGGAGCCATTGTGATCTCAAAAATTTTATATCCACAGACCGAGAAAGTCAATACCGATGTGGAGGTATCCGCGGAAAAAATTGGAGCCAATATTTTGGACGCCATCGCCAATGGTACCACCGAAGGTCTTAAACTGGCCCTAAATGTTGGCGCCATGCTTTTGGTATTTGTTGCCTTTATCGCCATGATCAATGGTATTTTAGGATGGTTTGGCGATGTAACTACATTCAACAATTGGATAGCTGCCAATTCACCCTATGAAAATTTCTCTTTAGAGGCTATTTTGGGGACTGTTTTTGCCCCTCTAATGTGGCTTATTGGTGTTGCCAACGAGGATATAATGTTGATGGGGCAACTACTCGGTATAAAATTGGCTGCAAGTGAATTTATCGGATACATTCAATTGGCCGACTTAAAAAATGTGGCCAGTGGTGTTCACTTTACCTATAACAAATCGGTAATCATGGCTACCTATATGCTTTGTGGTTTTGCCAACTTTGCTTCCATCGGTATTCAAATTGGAGGTATCGGTTCTTTGGCTCCCGGGCAACGTAAAGTGCTTTCCTCTTTTGGAATGAAAGCTGTTTTGGGCGGTTCATTGGCTTCTTTGCTATCGGCTACCATTGCTGGGATGATTTTAGGGTAATTGAGGCAAAGGGCAATGGTTATAGGGCAAAAGCCCTTTTAGATAATTTGAAAAATTAAATTTAAGAATTCAACCTCAAAATTTTAACATACATTGTTATGAGAAATTTTCGAGAGTTGAACGTCTGGAAAGACGGACGAGTTTTGGTAAAAGACATTTATTCGCTTACCAAACTTTTACCAGATTCCGAACGGTTTGGGTTGATTCCACAAATTCAAAGAAGCGCCATTTCTATACCTTCCAACATAGCAGAAGGTTGTGGCAAATACTCCAAAAAAGACTTTGTTCGGTTTCTTCAAATCAGTTTGGGTTCTGCATACGAATTGGAGTCACATATCATCCTTTGTGAAGATTTGGACTTTCTTTCTTCTGAATCAACAGATTCCACAATCAAAACGATTCAGAAACTACAAAAAAGCATAGCTTCACTAATAAAATACAATCGATCAAACCATTAACCTTCTACCAACCCTTAACCCAAAGACTTTTATCCTTTAACCTCCTTTCAGTTAATAAACTCTTCATAAGTCTTTTGGCTTTTTGTTTCAAAAACCTGCTTATTGAAGTAATTTCGATGGATTGATTTTTTGTCACATCGAGCGCAGTCGAGATGTCTTGGATTTCTCCTCATTCCATTCGTTCGAAATGACAATTAAAAAACAAACATGTCAGTTTGAGTGAAATCCTAAAAGGATTTTGTATCGAAAACTGATTTCTCGATACAGTTTTCCGCTAACGGAAAACCACTCGAAATGACAACGATAACGAAACAGGCAGCATGAAGCAGTACCACGACCTTCTTAAACATGTATTGGAGCACGGCAACCAAAAAGGCGACCGAACAGGAACAGGAACTTTGAGCGTTTTTGGTTATCAAATGCGGTTTGACCTTGCCAAAGGCTTTCCTATGGTTACCACCAAAAAACTGCACCTAAAATCCATAATCCATGAATTGTTATGGTTTTTAAAAGGAGACACCAATATTGCCTACCTTCAAGAAAACGGTGTACGTATTTGGAACGAATGGGCCGATGAAAACGGTGACCTAGGTCCTGTTTATGGACACCAATGGCGCAATTGGAACAGCGAGGAAATCGATCAAATCAAAGAAGTGGTGGATACTCTAAAAAGCAACCCGAATAGCCGTAGAATGTTGGTTTCTGCATGGAATCCCAGCGTTTTGCCGGACACATCGGTTTCATTTGCTGAAAATGTGGCCAACGGTAAGGCCGCACTCCCACCCTGCCATGCTTTTTTCCAATTTTATGTGGCCGACGGCAAACTTTCTTGCCAATTGTACCAACGCAGTGCCGATATCTTTTTGGGCGTACCCTTTAACATTGCCTCTTATGCTTTGTTTACGTTAATGATGGCCCAAGTTTGTGGTTACCAACCCGGGGAGTTCATCCACACCTTTGGTGATGCCCACATCTACAACAACCATATGGAGCAAGTGGAACTACAATTGAGCCGTGACCCACGCCCCTTGCCCACTATGAAACTGAATCCTGAGGTAAAAGATATTTTCTCTTTTACCTTTGATGATTTTGAGCTTTTGAATTACGACCCACATCCACATATTAAAGGAGTGGTTGCGGTATAATATTGTCAGGTTTTCAATTTTAAAATCAATCTAGTTAGTCACCTTTTATTTTCAAATACAAACTTGAGTCCGATGAAACAAACCATCATTACCTTTTTCGCAGTATTATTATTTGCCAGCTGTGGGAACCAAACCAAAAAAGAAACCATCGAAAAAGAGGAAGTAACCGTGGAAAAAACAGTAGAAGAAACAGGTCCACAATTGCGTCATGTGGTTTTGTTCAAATTCAAAGAAACATCCAGCGATGAAGATGTCAAGCAAGTGGAAGAGGCATTCAACGCCTTACCTTCAAAAATTTCCGAAATAAAAGGGTATGAATGGGGGATGAACAACAGTCCGGAAAACCTGAACAAAGGACTTACCCATTGTTATTTATTGACATTCGACAGCGAAGCCGACCGAGACACTTATCTTACCCACCCAGAACATGTCGCTTTTGGTGATATTGCAGGACCTCATATTGACGATGTATTGGTGGTGGATTATTGGAACAAATAACCCCTATTCAGTTATCCAATAAATGAATCTAAACCAAATAACCGTACCATCGCTTGATCTATCGAAATCGATTCCATTCTATGAAAAATTGGGGTTGAATTTAATTGTAAAGGCCCTCCCCCATTACGCGAGGTTCGAGTGTCCCGATGGGGAGTCTACATTTTCGTTGCACCTAACGGAGGAATTACCCAAGGGAGAAGGCATTTATGTGTACTTTGAGTGTGAAAATTTAGACGAGAAGGTTGCATCTTTAAAACAAAAAGGAATTCAATTTGATCTGGAACCTACCGACCAAAGTTGGTTATGGAGAGAGGCAAGGCTAAAAGACCTTGACGGAAACCAACTTATCTTGTTCCATGGTGGCGAAAATAGACGAAACCCGCCATGGCGAATCAACAATTAAAACTCATGCATGCGTATTAAAGGTGTAATATTCGACTTTAATGGCACCCTCTTTTTTGATACCCACCTGCACAATAAGGCTTGGGATATTTTTTTGGAGAAACATTCTTTTAAGCTCACGGACGAAGAGAAAAATCAAAAAATACATGGTAAGAACAATGCGGAAATACTATCCAATCTGTTTAACAAAGCATTGTCCAGCGCTGACATTGAAGCATTGGCCCGTGAAAAAGAGGACATATACCAGTCCCTCTGTTTACAAGAAAAAATGGAGTTGGCCCCGGGAGCATTGGGCTTTTTGGATTTTTTGGACAAAAACAACATACCCTTTACCATTGCAACAGCTTCGGACCTTTACAATCTCGAATTTTATTTTGAACACTTGGGACTACAAAAGTATTTTGATCTAAATCAAATCGTGTACAGCAATGGAAAGATAAAGAGTAAACCACACCCTGAAATCTTTCTAAAAGCTATGGATATTTTAAAAATTGACCCAAGCGAAGCCTTGATTTTTGAAGATTCGATCTCTGGTATAATGGCCGCTGAAAATTCGGGTGCAAAAAAAATTATTATTGTGGATTCCGACAACAATGATTACAGCAAATGGAATTATGATATAATCCAAAATTTTGGGGAGATTGACCTAACCATTTTCTGATAATAGCCTCCCTTCTATACGGTTCAAAAAGAAAACCACCATCAGTTTGGGGAATCCGATGGTGGCCAAAACAATTTACACTTCCAATACCGCATTTTCTGCACCAGCATAGTCGTTCCACTGGAAACGATCCGCCTCGGCATCGTTGGTATAGTTGCCATCGATCAAATATCTAAACTCGTAGCTATTTTCAACAGGTAGGTCGAACGTTCCTTTAAAAGTTCCGTTCTTTAATTTCTTCAAGCTGCTTTTTTTTGGGTTCCATTTATTGAAATCCCCAACTACAGCAACTGTTTTTGCCTCATCTGCAGGAACAGTAAAAGTAACCTTGCAAACAGGCTTGCTCTTTAAGTATTGCTTTTTAATTGCCATGGTACTAAAATTTTAATTTCAGCACAAAACAATACATAAAACTATTTATTTACAATAAGTTAGATTCGATTTATCAATTTGATAAAATCCACCTAACCGCAGGATTACTTTTATCAAATTAGATTATGATTTTTTATCATTTATCACTTTGACGACCAACGTTTTAGAAGTGTTGACACAACATCTATTTCTTCCTCTGTATTATAGAAATGAAAACTCAATCTAATACCACCACCCCTTGGGGATGCAACTACATTTTCTTCCATTAATTTATTAAAGAGTTTTTCATCTCCTTTTATATTAAAGATGGTACTATGTTGTTTTCTTTTGGTGACGGCCTGTTCCAATAAATCCAATTCTGAAAAAACCGACATTGCCCTCTTTGACAATTTTTGTAGTTGCGCCTCAATATTTTCCAACCCTATTTCATCCAAAAAGTTGAGTGCAAACTCCAAACTCCCAAAGTTGAGTGAATCCAGATGGCCAGGCTCCAAAAACTTGCAAAAGGTTATGCTATTGCGTTTGGATGCGTCGTTATCCACTGAGCCATTCCCAATGCCTTTCAATTCAAATTGCTCCTTTATACCTTCCTTGACCAGATAAAAACCATTACCGTAGCCTGCCAATAACCATTTATATGCGCTGGTTCCCAAAATATCGATACCGGAATTTTCAAAATCGAACGGTTCCATACCGCAGTATTGGGTACCATCGGCCATTATCATTAAATTGGGGAAATCCTTTTTCAACTTCTTTAAAAAATCCAAATCAATACGAACCCCATTCACCCATTGCACCAAACTAAGTGCAAGGATATCAACACCACCTTTCCTTACTTTGGCATGGATATTTTCTTCCATGTGCTCATCAGCATCTACATAATCCCGTTTAAATCCCCTGGTCTCAAAGGGCCAGTTGACACTTGGGTAATCTTTATTGACAAGCAACACTTTTTTATCCTTCGGCAAACCTTCAAGCAATAAATTGAATCCCAAACTAAAATTGGGTACCAAGGCCACATTTTCGGGCTTACAACTAAAAAACTTTCCTACTGTTTTCTTGATTTCGGGCATATGTGCAAAGCCCTTGTTTTTCATTTCACTTCCACCAATGAGGTAATCTAGATCGTGTCCTTGGCGCCATTCCATCAAATCTTCGCTCAACAGGCCAGCCGATGCTGTATTGGCATAAATATTCTGGTTGAGTACGGGGAATTTTTTTCTTAGGTTTTGCATGTCGGGAATTTTGGATACAATTCAGTTATCTTTGTTTATAAAGATAGCCATTCCATGTTGTCATTTGGTAAAAAGAAGAAACCGGAAATTGATTTAGAGCAGCACGAGCTTTTGGAGTATGCACACAAACGCATTAAACAAAAGAAAAAGGTGTTTTCCCATTTCGTAGTATTTTTAATTGGCAGTGTTTTTCTGATTCTTGCCAACAAAGTCTTGAACTACGGGGAAGTTTATGATTGGTCTATCTGGATTGTATTGGCATGGGCCTTTTTTCTTGTCTTACATGTATTCAATGTATTTGTCACCCATAAGTTTATGGGACAAAATTGGGAACGCCATCAACGTGAACGATTGGTAGCTCTTCAAAAAAAGCGTATAGACGAAATCCAAAAGGAAATAGAGACGGATTTTCCACTTTCCAAAATCAATAAAAAAAAAGATCAGTGAAGAAATTGATCATTATCGCAGCTGCAGCGGAAAACAACGCCTTGGGCAAGGACAATGACCTGGTTTGGCATCTACCGGATGATTTTAAACGGTTTAAAAAATTGACCTCTGGCCATAAAATTATTATGGGTAGAAAGACCTTGGAGAGCTTTCCAAAGCCCTTGCCTAACCGCACCCATATTGCCATTACCCGGGATGAAGACTATACACCGAAATTTCCCTGTACCGTAGTACACTCCCTGGCAGATGCCCTAGCCCTAGTGGGAGATAGTGAGACCGCTTTTATTATTGGGGGCGGAGAAATCTACAAACAGTCCATGGACCGTGCCACGCATATTGAACTCACAAGGGTACACGGAACTTTTGAAGCGGATGCTTTTTTTCCGGAAATTGATGAGGATCAGTGGGAATTGGTGAACAAGCAACATCACCCAAAAGATGATCGGCACAAATATGATTTCACCTATCTTAGCTACAAAAGGAGATAGCTTAAAAATCCAAAAAGGATACTTTGGCGGAAGGTCTGCCAATCAGTTGTTTGATTATCTCGGTATCCTTGTTGGTATAAAAGATATGATTAGGTTTGCCATCGGCTGTAGATAGCAAATTATAACGGTCCAAAACTGCCTGGGTTTGACGTGCCACAGCCTCTCCAGAATCTATAATGTTGACGTTTTCCGGCAACATGTCCTTTAAGACCGGAATTAGATACGGATAATGGGTACACCCCAATACTAAACAATCTATGTTTTGATCGAGCATGGGCTGCAAAAAACCGTTCAATAAGGTTTTCATTTCCTTAGATTGGATCTTACCTGCTTCAATAAGCTCTACCAATCCCTTTCCTTCTTGCTCGATAACATTGATTCCTTCGGCGAAAAGTTTGGAGGTATTGTGAAACAAACTACTCGACAGGGTTCCTTTGGTAGCCAAAACACCAACTTTTTTGGTCTTGGTATGCAATGCCGCCGGTTTAATTGCCGGTTCTATTCCAATAAATGGAACAGAATAGTGGGAACGGAGGTAATCTATTGCATTTGTTGTAGCCGTGTTGCATGCCACTATGATCATCTTACAACCAAGATCAAGAAGCAACTCCGTATTTTTAATACTAAGTCCAAGTATTTCCTCTTTTGATTTTTCACCGTATGGAGCGTTGGCGCTATCGGCCAAGTAAACAGTGTTTTCTTTGGGTAGCATTTTCACGACCTCTTTCCAAATGGAGGTGCCTCCAACCCCTGAGTCAAAAATTCCTATTGGTTTTGGCATGATTAAAAATAGTGCCTTAAATTATTATAGCACAAAAAAACCGCCTTTAAATAAAAGCGGTTTTCTGAATATTGTAAAAAGCTTGGTTTAGAAACCTAATTCTTGCTTTACAGCTGGCAAAAGATCTTTTCCTTTGGCCACGATCAAGCTTAATCCTGGGCTGGCATCGATTACGTAATCGTAACCTTCGGCCGCTGCTACTTTTTCGATGGCAGCTTTCGCTTTTTCGGAAATTGGCGCAAACAACTCTTGTTGCTTTTGCTGCATTTGTTGCCTGGCTGCCTGTTCGGCCTCCTGAATGTTTTTCTCGAACCCTTGTAGCTCTACCGCTCTTTGTTCGTTCTCTTCCCTTGTTTTGGAAGTAGCTTCATTTTGGTATTGGGTATACTTGTTTTGAAGCTCTGTCATGGAGCTTTGGATATCTGCTCTGTATGTTTCTTGTAATTTATTCAATTCAGCCTGTGCAGCCTTCATCTCCGGCATTTCAGACAACAGTTGCTGTACATTAATGTGTGCAACCTTGCTCTGTGCATTTACAAAACCCGTAGCCGCAACAAACAATACTATGGCTACAGCAATCCTTTTTACATTTTTCATGATTCTCAACGTTACTTTTTTTACTTTAAATTTAGTGTTTCAATATATGATTATCCTATTGAATCCTTTTGTTGTTCTTGCGCTTTTTTTCGTTCTTCCAATTTGGCTTTTCTCTTGGCCTCGCGCTCTTCCAATAATTTTTTTCTTCGTTCTTCGTATGCTTTCTTTCGCTCTTCGCGTTCCTTCAATTTTTCGGCTCTTCGCTCTTCCGCTGCTTTCTCTCTTTCTTCAAGAGCTTCGGCTGCTTGCTCCTGCCTTTCTTTCAAGGCTTCGCTTATCTGGTCCTCCTCTTCTTTGAACTGCTCCAAGCGACTTCGTTCTTCTTGCTTTTTCTTGGAAGCACTTACCTTTCTGGTTCGTGATATCTCCCTTAAGACCAAGTCACTGATATCGTGTCTTTTTTCGGAGTACAACATTACAACATCTGCGGATTTATCAAAAATAAAATCGTATCTTTTATTAGCCCCGATTTTTTGTACCTCATTGAAAACCTGGTCTTGAATCGGCTGCATCAACAGCTGTTTTTGCAATACCAAATCACCTTGCGGTCCAAAACGATCTTGCTGATAGTCCAGCATTTCTTTTTCAAGAATCTGGATTTCTTCTTCTCGTTCCAAAATAAGCTCATCAGTCAGAAGCACTTTTTCGGCCATTAAATCTTTTTTCATCTGATCAATGACACTTTGCTTCAGCTCAATTTCTTGTTTCCATTTTTGAGCCTTGGTATTTAATTGATCGGTGGCGTCCCTATACTCCTCAACATTTTCGAGAATATATTCCATATCCACGTACCCTATTCGCACTCCTCTTTGGGAAAACCCATAAAAGGACGACATCAAAACAACTAATGATAAAAGAACTTTGGTATTCATCTTTGATTCCGCATTTTACATAGAAAATATCGTGCCAAAATTACTAATTTATTCAATATGAGTTAATTATAAATCAGTAACACACGATTTTTTTCATAAATTAAAACTGCTGCCCGATGATGAAGTGCGTTTGCCAGCCACTTGGTCCGACAGATCCTGGACGGGCATCGGTGTCGAAGCCATATCCAAAATCAATCCCCAAAAGTCCGAATGCCGGCATAAATATACGTAGCCCCACTCCGGCAGATCTTTTTAATTCAAACGGATTATAGTCATTAAAATTGTTGAAGGCATTCCCTGCCTCCAGAAATGATAGTGCGTAAATGGAAGCTGTAGGCTTTAAAGTAAGCGGATATCGTAACTCCAAGGAGAACTTATTGTAAATGGTTCCTCCATCCTGTTCCAATCTTCCTGTAATGGCATTGGTAATATATGGAGTAAGGGATTGGTTTTCGTAACCACGTAATTGTACTACATCCCTACCATCCAAGGTAAAGTTTCCAAGACCATCACCACCGACATAAAAACGCTCAAAAGGAACATCCCCTATATCGTGATTGTAGGCCCCCAAAAACCCAAATTCAGCATTGGTACGCAAAACAAGTTTATCCACAATTCTAGTATACCAATCGCCTTTAAACTTAATTTTATAGTACTCCAACAACTTAAATCTTTCCTCTTCCAATCTTTCCAGTTCGTTACTCAATTGATTGGCCTCCAGCTGCTCCTCTGTAGAACCTGGCTCTCCAATTTCAAACAGTCTTTGCGTAGTTTCGTCCACATCCTGTTTTAACTGCTTAAAGTCTTTGTTACTAAAAAGAGAATACGGTGGAGTGAACTTTGCCGTAAGCTCGAAATTAGAGCCCGACATTGGAAAGATTCTACTAGGACCTTGTGAACTTCTTGAAATACCCAAGGTGTAACTTAAGGAGTTCGAACTACCATTACCAAAATTGAAAAGCCCACTGTTGTAATCATTAAAATCGTACAACTGATAGCTTAAGGAATGTGATATTGTAAAGAAGTCATCTGGCCATTGCACCCTTTTCGCCAAACCGGCAGAAACTCCCGTAATGGCAAAGCCTCGAGATTTATCCACATCAAGTCTACCGTTTTGATCGTAACCAGTTGCAAATTGTTGTGTTCTGGATAGGGACAGGTTAAACCTTACAGGTTTTTTACCGCCTAACCAAGGTTCTGAAAAGTTTAAGCTATATACACGGAAAGTCCTACTCGCTTGCAAACGAAGGGCAAATGTTTGACCATCCCCCATAGGTACGGGCTTATAGGCTTCCTTGTTAAAAATATTTTTTAGTGAGAAGTTACTAAACGAAAGTCCCAAAGTACCGATGAAACCTCCACCACCAAAACCGCCTTGCAACTCAATTTGGCTGGACCCAGATTCTACGAGGCTATAGTTTATATCCACGGTACCTGCGTTGGGATCTGGATTTTGGATATCCGGTACTATTTGTTCTGCATCAAAAAATCCAAGCTGTCCCAATTCACGAATGGTCCTCACAATATTGGATTTACTATATTTTTGGCCAGGCCTTGTGCGCAGTTCCCTGAAAATAACATGATCATTGGTCTTGTCGTTACCTGAAACGGTAATGTGGTCCAAGAAAGTCTCCTTGCCCTCAATGATTCGTATTTCAAAGTCGATAGTGTCATTTACGGCAGAAACCTCAACCGGATTAATACTGGAAAACAGATATCCGTTGTTTTGGTATAGGTTGGTCAAATCCTCTGCATCTGGATCTGAGTCATCCGCTATCCGTTCTTTTAGCAAAACTCCATTATAGGTATCGCCTTTTTTTATACCAAGGTATTGGCTCAACATCCTGTCGGTGTAAACTGAGTTTCCAACAAAGTCGATATCCCCAAAATAGTACTTATCGCCTTCTTCCACTTTAATGATGAGCTCAATGTTCTTTTCATCCAGCTTCACAAAACTATCCGACAGCACCCTGGCATCCCTATATCCTCTTTCGGCGTAGGTGTCTACCAAATTAGAAAGGTCTTCTTCAAAATCAGCTTCGATGTACTTGGACTTTTTCCAGAAACGATAAAACTTTTTCTTCTTGGTATTTTTAAGGGATTTCTTCAGCCTTTTATTGGATAGTTTTTCGTTTCCAATAAAGCTGATATCCTTGATTTTCACCTTATCACCTTTGTTTACATTAATGACCATGTTCTGAACATTGGCCCCTGTGGTGTCTGCAGCTGTGGCGATACTTACCTTAGCATTTAGAAAACCTTGTTTTTTATATTTATTTTGAAGGTAGTTTTTGGTGTTGGCAATTAAACTTTCTGTAATCTTCTTACCTTTTTTAAGATCAGTATCATCAATGATGTCCTCTACTTTTCGTTTTTTAACCCCGTAAACAGTAACATTGTTCAAGGTGGGACGTTCCGTTATATTAAGTTCCAAAAATATTTTGTCGTCCTCGATCTTGGTATAAAACATTTCCACATTGCTGAACAAATCAAGATTCCAAAGTTTTTTGATAACAGCACTTATCTCATCACCTGGTACCCTAATGGGCTGACCAACACGCAATCCCGTATAGCTCTTTACGGTTTGCTCGTTATAACTTTGCAGTCCTGTTACGGTTAATCCTCCCAGAATATATTGCTTACCTTCCTCAAACGAGGTTTCCTGGGCAATTCCCTGGGCTGAAAATAATAGTAAGGGGATGATAAGGGCTGAAAGTATGGAGTTTGTGATACCCTTAGTTAAGTTGTTCGCTCGTTTTTCCAAATCGTCGTTCTCTATTTTGGTAACTTATTATGGCCTCTACCAAATGGTTTTCTCTAAAGTCGGGCCAAAATACATCAATAAAATATAATTCGGCGTATGCTATCTGCCAAAGTAAAAAATTACTTATTCTACATTCACCACTGGTACGAATAAGTAGGTCTACATCAGGCAAAAAGTGCGCGTAAAGATGTGTATTTATAACTGTTTCATCAATATTTTCGGGGGAAATTATGTTATTTTTAACTTTGGCCGCTATCTCTTGAACCGCCGTTTTTATCTCTTCTCGGGAGCCATAGCTCAATGCCAGCGTGAGGGTCATACCCGAATTGTTGGCCGTTTTGGACATAACCTCCGTAAGTTCTTTGTGGACTTTTTTGGGCAGTGTATCTATTTTTCCAATAGCCCTTAACCTAATATTATGCTTGTTCAGGGTCTTCAATTCCTTCTTTAGGACGTTTACCAATAGCTTCATTAAAGTATCCACCTCGGTTTTGGGACGCTTCCAATTTTCTGTGGAAAAAGCATAAAGTGTTAAAAAGGGAATCTTGAGTTTTGCACAGCTCTCCACTGTTTGGTTAACAGCGTCCACCCCATTCTCGTGGCCGAACATACGGAGCTTACCACGCTGCTTGGCCCATCTACCATTACCGTCCATGATAATGGCTATATGCTGCGGTAGTTTTTCTTTGTCTACGTCCTCTAGTGTGTGCATTTTATTGAAAACAATCCTGGCAAGGCTTACGTCCAAAGGTATAGGTTAATGTTATACCTGAAAAAACGTACCAGTCATCGCTCAATATGTTCCCGAATCGGAATTGCTCAAAATTGGAACCTTCTGGGTTACTTGCGTCCAAATTGTCCGTAAAAGTATATCTGGCCCCAATTTCGGCTCCAAGAATCAAGAATTGATTTAAACGATACTTAGCCCCAACCGTCATTGGAATTGCAAAACTACCTTCTTTTTGGTTAATATCCTGCATCTGAAGGGCATCAATATAATTAAAATCGTATCTGAAATAGGTTACACCTGTGTACAAGTAAGGTGTGAAGGCGGGTCCGAGCTTATGAAGATTATATTCAACAAAGTTGATTTCCAGTCCAGCGGAGAACTCCAAAATGGAATTATCCACTAAGTAACCTCTTTGTTGCCGGGATTGTATATGCGATTTGGTATCATCACCAGTAACCTCCCCATAGAGCACACTGGCCCTCCATGCATAGCGTTTCCCCTTGTTCCATTTAAATATTCCACCAAAGGCAGGGCCCGAAGGCAATATATAATTGGTCCTCCCAACATCACCTATCATATTGGCACCACCGGCAAACACCCCAATCTCGTAGGTCTGTGCACTTACCTTGATCATACAGCATAGAAAAACTGCCAAAACTATCCGCATACTATCCAAAAAGTTTCAAGAATTAAGAGTAAAGGAAGGTCTATAGATTTATATTTAAAGTTGCTCTCCCTTGTTAAACAGTTTTTCACCCCTTTTATTGTTTTTGGTGTTATCAATTGCGTCGATCTTCCCCCCAAAGCAATTTGTTGCGCAAGGTTTTCAAGAAGCTCTCGGATTTATACTCGATCATTTTGATGGTAAAATCCGCCTTTTTAATTCGGATTTCCTTTCCGTTGGGGATGTCGGCTATCCTTGAATCCAAGGAAACCAGATGAGTTTGCTCCCTACCTGAAACCTTCAGCCTGATCTCTGTTTTATCGGAAATCACCAATGGTCTGGCATTGAGATTATGGGGAGCGATGGGCGTAAGGACAAGCGATTTGGCTGATGGCGCGATTACCGGACCGCCACAGCTCAAAGAATAGCCTGTTGAGCCTGTTGGAGTGGAAACAATCAATCCGTCGGACCAATAAGAGGTCAAATATTCATCGTCCAGCCAAGTTTCCACGGTAATCATTGAGGTCGTGTCCTTGCGACTAACAGTGATTTCGTTCAGGGCGAAGTTCAATCCGTTGAACTCATCCAGTTCAGAGTTGAGCTCCACCTCAACCAAGGTTCGTTCTTCAATGGTGTAATGCCCAGCTTCAAACTCTGTGACCAACTTGCGGACGTTTTCTTTTTTAAAAGTGGACAAGAAACCTAATCGGCCAGTATTCACCCCTACAATGGGAATTCCATAATCCTTAATGTAAGTTACCGCCCTAAGCATGGTGCCATCCCCTCCAAAACTAACGAACATATCAAAAGAAGAGTCCAGTCCGTTGGACTGGGTAAATGTTCCCTTAACCTGTTCTTTGGTGATTTGAGCGACAAGCTTATTAAAGTTCTCCTCTACATAAACCTCGGCATCCAACTTCTTCAATTCGTCCAAAAGCTCCTCTACACAAAGCTGGTCCTCTTTCTGAAAAGTTTGACCGTAAATGGCTACCTTCATACTAAACGTTAAGATATTTTTCTAGATAGTCGGAACGCTGCTTCAAATCTTCCAAGAACTGGTCGTCGCTGTTCCCGAACACAATGGTATAGTTGTACCGCCTAAACGTTTGGGCCACTTCATTTAAACTTTGAGTCCCGACTTTTAAAGTGATTTCAACAATATCGTTCTGTGAATCTGTAATGAATGCGCCCAACAAGCGGGCATTGTTACCTTCCACAATTTGCGCAATTTCGCTAAAGGAGTAATCCTTTATACCAATGGAAACCACTAAAATGGCTCCTGGCTCCCTAAAGAAAGGAGTATCTATAAATACGTCCACTACATCTTCAAGGTCGTAATACCCGATAATCAAACGGTCTTCATCCAAAACCGGCAACACATTGGCCTCGTTGCGGGAGAACATTTCCAGCACATCCAACCAGGCAGTTTCTTTGGTAACAAAAAAGTCCTCCATTTCAAATCTGAAATCATCGACCTTCTTTTTGGGTTCAAAACAGGCTAGGTCGTTTTCGGAAAGCAATCCCAAATAGGTACCGTTCTCGGTTACCCCAACATGGGAAAATGTGGTCTCCTCGAAAAATGTGATAACATCTTTCAAAGTTTCCGACACTTCAAATACGGGAACTGTATTGATTATTTTGTCTTGAATCTGCATAACAATTCTATTAGGTGCAAAATACTAATTTAAAATGGCAAAAGGCATGCCGAATTCTTATTTTTGACAATCTAAAAAGAACTCCATGACAAAGTTGAGTGTCAACATAAATAAACTGGCAACGCTACGAAATAGTAGAGGTGGCAACGTTCCCAACCTAATTACCTCTACTAAAGATATTGAATCCTTTGGTGCGCAGGGCATTACCATTCACCCGAGGCCTGATGAACGTCACATTCGCTACCAAGATGCAAGGGACCTTAAAAAAGTGGTTACCACTGAATTCAATATTGAGGGAAACCCTATTCCAAAATTCATCGATTTGGTACTTGAAGTAAAGCCCACACAGGTTACCTTGGTGCCCGATGCCGAAGATGCCATTACTTCCAATGCTGGTTGGGACACCATAAAGCACAAGGATTTTTTGGTAGACGTTATTAAAACATTCAAGGAAAACGGCATACGTACTTCCATTTTTGTGGACCCCGACGCAGCAATGGTGAAAGGGGCGGCGGAAACCGGAACCGATAGAGTGGAACTCTACACCGAAAGCTTTGCCGATGAATTTGCCAAAGGCAATAAAGAAGGCAGCATTGCTCCTTTTATAGAAGCAGCCAAAATGGCACACGAAGTTGGCCTTGGCCTAAATGCAGGGCACGACCTCAGTTTGGACAACATCAAATTTTTTAAAGAACACATTCCACATCTTTTGGAGGTATCCATTGGGCATGCCTTGATCTGTGAATCCCTATACCTTGGTCTCGAAAATGTGGTAAATATGTACTTACACCGATTAAAATAATGGAAATACTACATTCAAAAATATTGGGCAAAGGCCAACCGTTCATCATCCTGCACGGCTTTTTGGGCATGTCCGACAACTGGAAAACCCTGGGCACCCAATATTCTGAAAATGGTTTTCAAGTTCATCTGATTGATCAACGTAACCACGGAAAAAGTTTTCATTCCGACGAGTTCAATTATGATGTATTGAGTGAAGATGTCATCAATTATATGAATCATCACAATATTGACTCAGCCTATGTAATGGGGCATTCCATGGGAGGTAAAACGGCCATGCAATTGGCTACTTCACATCCGGACAGGGTAAAAAAACTGCTTGTGGCCGACATTGCCCCAAAATACTATCCCCCGCATCACGATTTCATTTTCAATGGCCTTTCCCATTTGGATTTTGACCAAATTTCGGATCGGCGTGAAGCCGACGATGAGCTGTCCAAACATATCAAGGACAGGGGAATTCGACAGTTTTTGCTCAAAAACCTCTATTGGGTAGAAAAAGAAAAGCTAGGATTCCGCTTTAATTTTGATGTGCTCAAAAATCGAATGGAAGAGATTGGGGAAAACATATTCCCCAATGCCATTTATGATGGTCCAACCCTGTTTTTACGTGGCGACCTTTCGGAGTATATCCAGCCTAATGACTTTGCCGAAATTAAAAGGCATTTTCCAAATGCAGAGATTGTAACCATTGATAAAGCAGGGCACTGGTTGCACGCGGAAAACCCAAAACAGTTTTACGAGAAGAGTTTTAAGTTTCTGAATTCTTAAAATTCACCCCTTTTTATTATGCATGCATAATTTTTTCACCCATTTAATTGTCTGTATGACAAATTTGATATAGATTTGGTTAATTCTGGTTTTACCATAACAATTAACATAAACTAACTGATACAGATTATTTGATATGAAAAAGTTTTATGCCCTACTCCCATTTCTAGGCTTATTCTTGATTGCATGTGAAGATGATACCCCGATTGACACACCAGACCCAACTCCCGTTGAATATACTTCTGGAACAGCAGATTTTACAAATTACGTTGCCATCGGTAATTCTCTTACTGCCGGTTTCTCGGACAATGCTTTGTTCATTGATGGGCAAACGGCATCCTTTCCAAATATGTTGGCAACAAATTTTGCCTTAGCTGGAGGAGGAAGTTTTGAAATACCTTATATGGCCGATAACTTAGGAGGAATGACTCTTGGCGGAAATCCTGTTGCAGGCAATAGATTAATATTATCCTTTTTAGGAGAAAGCCCAAGCCCTGTTCCTGTTGAAGGACAAGGCGCCACAGAAATTTCGCAAAAACTTACAGGAACCTATAACAATATGGGTGTACCTGGCGCAAAAAGTTACGAATTATTGGCACCCGGATACGGTAGCGTAACGGGCGTTGCCATGGGAACGGCCAATCCTTATTTCGCAAGATTTTCATCTTCCGAAACGGCAACGGTAATCGGAGATGCTGCTGCGCAGGGTGCAACTTTTTTCACCCTTTGGGCCGGAGCAAACGATATTTTGATCTACGCTACTGGAGGCGGAACAGGAGTTGACCAAAATGGAAACCTTGACCCTAGCACCTATTCCAGAAACGATATTACCGACCCAAATGTTTTTGCAGGTTCTTTGGACGCAATGTTGGATGCCATGACGGCGAACGGAGCCAATGGTGTAATAGCCAATTTGCCAAATGTTACAGATATACCCTATTTTACAACGGTACCACATAACCCGATTCCTTTGGATGCTCCTACAGCGGCATTTTTAAATAGTATGGATGCATATGGTGCTTATAATGCCGGTTTGGCGCAATTACAAGCAATGAACCTGATTACCGAAGAAGAGTTGGCCAAAAGAACCATTTCTTTTTCAGCAGGGGAAGGCAACGCTGTTGTTATCATTGATGAAGATTTAACGGATTTGACAGGCTTTAATCCTGCTCTAACCAATATGAGGCAAGCTACCGAGGAAGATTTAATGGTGCTTACTTCAAGAAGCTTTATCGGCACACTTGCAGATCCGAACAACCCGACCTCCATAAATGGAGTAGCCGTTCCGTTGGCAGATCAGTGGGTGTTGACTCCGGAAGAACAAGCGACCGTGGAAACCGCCCTAACAGCATACAATCAAACCATTTCAGGTTTGGCTGCGGCGTACGATTTGGCTTTTGTTGATGCAAATTCCTTGTTGAACGAACTCAACACCAATGGTTTCCAACAAGCTGATGGTAGTATCGTGGATGCTACATTTGCCACTGGCGGTGGTTTCTCTTTAGATGGTGTACACCCTGCTCCAAGAGGTTATGCTATAGTAGCCAACGCATTCATAGCTGCAATTAACTCTAAGTACGGTTCCAATCTACCAGATGTTAATCCTTTGGATTACACTGGACTATATATTGACTAAACAAACATTATTTTCTTTATCTTAAAGGCACCGAAATTCGGTGCCTTTTTTATTCATAAAACCTTAAACATACCCATGAAATTAATTATAAGATTACTGTTAAATGCACTGGCCGTTGTAATACTTTCCTACGTATTACCGGGAGTGGGCGTAGATTCAATGCTAACAGCAATAATTGTTGCCATTGTCCTTAGCTTTCTCAACTTTTTGGTAAAACCCATATTGGTTATTCTTACCTTACCCATAACCGTACTCACCCTGGGGCTTTTTCTTTTGGTAATAAACGCCATAATAATTCTGCTAGCCGCAAACCTTATCGACGGGTTTTATGTAAGCGGTTTTTGGTGGGCCATAATTTTCAGTCTACTATTGGCATTTTTACAAGCCATTTTGCACTCCATTTTAAAAGAAGATCAATAGAAATCATTTTGTTTGAAAGTCAACGGTTTAAAAACTTGGCAGCAACGCAAAAAAGAGTTACTTTTGCATCCCATTTTTAGAAAGCAAATTAGGTAGGAAATGAATATAACCAAAGAGCAGATTGACGATCTTAATGCAGTAGTAAAGGTTGCCATAAGCAAAGAAGACTATCAGGACAAAGTAGAGAAAATCCTTAAGGATTACAGAAAGCAGGCGAACATTCCTGGTTTTAGAAAAGGACAAGTTCCCATGGGGCTTATCAAAAAGCAGTACGGTAAAGCTGTTTTGGTGGACGAAGTAAATAAATTGCTACAAGGCAATCTTAATAAATACCTTACAGAAGAAAAATTGGATGTTTTGGGAAATCCACTTCCAAAGCAACAAGACGATTTTGATTGGGACAAGGACAACCTTGATTTCGAATTCGAATTGGGGTTGGCTCCAAGCTTCGACGTAAACTTGAAGACCAAAAAAGCGGTGACACAATTTAAAATTGTGGCCGACAAAAAAATGATTGAGGAGCAAGTGGAACGTATTCAAAAACAATACGGAAAACTGATCTCCAAGACCGAAGTGGGCAAAAAAGATGAAATTACAGGTTTCTTTTCCAACGAAGAAGAAGAAATCGACCATAAGACCACTATTGAAATGGACAAAATCAAGAGCAAAAAAGCTGTTGATGCACTTGTTGGGAAAAAAGTGGGTGACACCGTGACCCTTTCCACAAAAGGTCTTTTCAAAGAAGATTACCTGCTCCCTACCGCTTTGGGCATTGCAAAAGATAAAGCAGACGGTCTAAAGATCGACGTTTCTTTCACTATTGAAGAAATCAACGAAAGAGAACCAGCAGCGTTAGATCAGGAACTTTTTGACAAATTGTTCGGTGAGGGGAAAGTGACTTCGGAAAAAGAATTGAAGGACAAGATCAAGGAAGATTCCGAAAAACAGTTCGAACAGCAAGCCGATCAAAAATTGTTGAACGACATCACGGAAAAATTGATTGATGAGACCAAATTCGAGCTTCCTTCCGAATTTTTGAAAAAGTGGATTCAAATCAGTGGCGAAAACCCATTGACAGAAGATGAAGCCAAGGAAGAATTCGAAAAATCCGAAAAAGGACTTCGTTACCAATTGATCGAAGGTAAGATCATCCAAGAAAACGAGCTTCAAGTCCAATTTGATGAATTGAAGGAATTCGCCAAAGGATTTATCAAGTCGCAAATGGCTCAATACGGTCACATGGACCCTAAAGAAGAAGAGTTGGAAAGTGTTGCCGCAAGGGTAATGAGCAATCAAGACGAAGTAAAAAGATTGTCCGAACAGTTGATGAGCCAAAAACTTTTGGACCTTTACAAAGAAAAGGCCAACCTTAAGGTGAAGGAAGTCTCTTATGACGACTTCATCAAGGAAGCATACAGCTAAGGCTTCGCTAAAAGAAAATTAAGTATCTTTACGGTGCCGGAAAGCTAGTTTTTCGGCACCTTTTTTTTAAGATAAATTGAGTCAAATCCTATGGATTACGGAAAAGAATTTAAAAAATACGCTACCCAGCACCACGGTATAAACAGCATGTACTACGACAAGATCATGAGTACCATGTACCCCATGAACATGACGCCGAACATTATCGAGGAAAGGCAATTGAATGCAGTTGCCATGGATGTTTTCTCCAGATTGATGATGGACAGGATTATTTTTATGGGAACCGGAATCAACGATCAGGTAGCCAATATTGTACAGGCACAATTGCTTTTCTTGGAAAGTGCCGATGCCTCCAAAGATATTCAAATATACATCAACTCTCCAGGGGGAAGCGTGTATGCCGGATTGGGCATTTACGACACCATGCAATTTATAAAACCTGATGTAGCCACCATTTGTACAGGTATAGCTGCATCCATGGCAGCCGTATTACTTTGTGCCGGACACGAAGGTAAGCGAAGTGGCTTGCCACATTCAAGGGTAATGATCCACCAACCGCTTTCCGGAGCTCAGGGTCAGGCAAGTGATATTGAAATTGCAGCCCAAGAAGTCCTCAAGATCAAAGACGAACTTTATCAAATCATTTCCAAGCATACAGGGCAAACATTCGATAAAGTCTACGAAGACAGTGATCGTGATTTTTGGATGAGGGCACCAGAGGCCAAAGAATATGGTATGATCGATGAAATATTGGTCAGAGAAAAGTAAGAATCACTACAATTCATTAAAAAACAACCACTTAACAGAGAACAAATCTATTTTTTTTACGTTATTGTTGGTTGAAGATTAAAATTTTATGGCAAAGGAAAATTTGGAATGTTCTTTTTGTGGCAGAAAAAAACCGGAAACCAATTTATTGATCGCCGGTCTTGATGCGCATATTTGCGATAGATGTATTGAACAAGCCCATAGCATTGTAGCCGAAGAGTCCAAGCAAACAAAAAATCAGGACCTATCTTCAGAGTTGGTTTTGAAAAAACCAATGGAGATCCATGATTTCTTGGACACTTTTGTGATTGGACAGGAAAGAACCAAAAAAGTAATGTCCGTAGCGGTATACAACCACTATAAGAGATTATTGCAGCCTAAGGGTAAGGATGAAGATATTGAAATCCAAAAGAGTAATATTGTTATGGTGGGGCAAACCGGTACAGGTAAGACCCTTATCGCCAAGACCATTGCCAAAATGTTGAATGTACCCTTAGCCATTGTTGATGCCACAGTGTTGACAGAAGCGGGATATGTGGGCGAAGATGTAGAAAGTATTTTGACACGTTTGTTGCAAGCTGCAGACTACAACTTGGAAAAAGCAGAGCGTGGTATCGTTTTTATTGATGAAATCGATAAAATTGCACGTAAAAGTGATAACCCTTCCATTACCCGGGATGTTTCAGGAGAGGGAGTTCAACAAGGCTTGTTGAAGCTTCTTGAAGGAACCACGGTCAACGTGCCACCAAAAGGTGGACGAAAACACCCTGACCAAAAATTCATCGAGGTAAATACCGAGAATATTCTGTTTGTCGCAGGTGGGGCTTTTGATGGTATTGAGCGTATCATTACCAAACGCTTAAATATGCAAGCTGTGGGTTATAGTGCTTCCAAAGCGGAAGAAAACCTGGATCAAGAAAATATTCTTCAGTACATTATACCAAAGGACTTAAAGGAATTTGGACTGATCCCTGAAATTATCGGAAGGCTTCCAGTACTCACCCATATGAATCCATTGGATGCCAAAACCCTACGGGCCATTTTAACGGAGCCCAAGAATGCCATCATAAAACAGTACGAAAAACTGTTTGCCATGGATAATATTGAATTCTCAATTACCGATCAGGCACTGGACTATATTGTGGAAAAAGCCGTGGAATATAAACTTGGTGCTAGAGGACTTCGCTCTCTTTGCGAGGCTGTTTTCACAGATGCCATGTTCACATTGCCAAGTAGCGATGAAACAGAATTCAAGGTTACCAAAGGTTATGCTGAGAAAAAGCTATCCTACGAAACGGTGAAAAAGTTAAAAGCAGTGTCCTAGATTACTAGATTACTTTTTTGGTAACACGCCCCAATAATTCCAAGCTTACTTCCGATATAATTTTTTCGTCGGAGTAAAGGGTATGGCCAAAATTAGGAACAATTTTAAGATCGGCACCAACGCTTTTTGCCCATTTTAGGCCTGGTTTGGATTTATCGCACTCGCCATAGATCAATTTTAAAGGCACCGTGGGCATTGATTCTTCCAGTCTTACTCTTGTGGCCGAAAGTGCTGTCAAAGATTTGACAGGCAGGCCTTTTAGAGCTGCTTTATAAGCTATCGTCCCACCGGTGCTAAATGCTAAATAATGGGCCGGTTCTGTTTCTTTACGCAGTAAGTTTTGCACTGCCTTATCTATACCTCCATTTACAAAAGCCCCGTGAATAGTATCTTCATCGGAAAAATCGATATCGATATCGCCCAATTGCTGGCAATCGTGAAATACTATATCAAAGTATTGTTGTAGGTAGCCAAAGTATGAAGCAATCCAAAGTCCTTTTTTTGTTCCCCACATATCTGAGATAACAACAAGTTTTTCTGCCATGATTTTAATGGTTTGGTGTTTTTAAAAGATTTGATTGGGGGAATTTCATCAATTAACGCTGTAAATCCATTTTTATTTGTTCAAAAGAAATGTTTTTACGACGAATGGGGTAAATTTACGAAAACGTTTTCGTAAATTTTCGATGAACATCAACTTTTTGAGATATTCCGCATTATTGGATGTTCATTTGGAGTAATTCCTCAATACAATTCCGATCATTGGACAACCTTGGAATCTTATGTTGCCCACCTAATTTGTTCTGGGATTTAAGCCAATGGTGGAACAAATCCCTTCGGGCAACATGTACCTTTGGCATTTTCAAAGTAATGTTGTTATATCGTTTGGCTTCGTAATCAGAATTCAAAGATTTAAGTGCATTGTCCAGCATTTCGGTGAAATAGGAAATGTCTTCTGGTGGCTTCCTAAACTCAATGATCCATTCATGTGCTCCTTTTTCTTTACCAGTCATAAAAATAGGCGCTGCGGTGTAATCCATAATCTCAGCGTCTGTTTTTTGGCAAACCTGTTTTAAGGCCTCCTCGGCATTCTCGATAATCAGCTCTTCGCCAAAAACATTTATATGGTGTTTGGTGCGTCCCGTAATTTTAATCCGGTATGGATTTTTGGATGTGAACCGGATGGTATCGCCAATTTTATAGCGCCACAAACCAGCATTCGTGGTAATGATCATGGCATAATTCGTCCCCAATTGAACCTCCCAAAGAGGAATCGCCTGATTACCTTCTCCATTTGCGTCAATAGGGATGAATTCATAAAAAATACCATAATCCAACATCAGCAAAAGCTCATCGGAATTATTCTGATCTTGAATTCCAAAAAATCCTTCCGAGGCATTATACGTTTCGTAATAGTTGAACTTTTTACGCGGCAATAGTTTCTTATACTGATTCTTATAGGGCGTAAAACTTACTCCTCCATGGAAGTATACCTCCAGATTTTCCCAAACCTCAAACAAATGGTTCTTTCCGGTTTTCTCCAAAACCTGATTGAGCAATACCAACATCCAAGAAGGAACGCCCGCCAAACTGGTAACGTTTTCTCGAATGCTTTCCTCAATAATGGCCTCCAATTTGGATTCCCATTCCGTCATTAGCGATACCTTATTACTAGGCGTACTGCTATATTCTGCCCAGAGGGGCATGTTATCTATCAAAATGGCGGAAAGATCGCCAAAAAAGGTTCCGTTGTCTTCGTAAAGTTCCTTGCTTCCACCCAATCTTAGGCTTTTGCCAGTAAACAATTGGGAGTTCTCGTTATTGTTCAGGTACAGACACAACAAGTCTTTGCTGGATTTATAGTGGCAATCTTCCAAGGCCTCGGTACTTACAGGAATAAATTTGCTCTTGGCATTGGTAGTACCACTGCTCTTGGCAAACCATTTTATTGAAGTAGGCCAAAACAAGTTCTGCTCTCCCCTACGCGTACGTTCGATCATCGGTGCAATATCCTCATAGGTTACAATGGGTACCCTATTACGGAATTCATCATACTTGGGAAGGTCATTGAACCCATATTGTTTCCCGATCATGGTATCTTTGGAAAAATCTAAAAGTTTACGCAAAACCTCATCCTGTACATCCAAAGGGTACTTTAAAAAAAGTTCTATCTGATGGTAGCGCTTTCTTAATAACCAAGAAGCAATGGAGTTGAATAATGGTATTGGCATTTTAGGTATCTTTAACCAAAGAAAATTAGGTTGGCGTAACTGCTAAAATAGCTTTTCTAACACTCATTTTCAAATAAGATAAACACATTCATTTTAATATGCTTTACGAAGGAGTCCTAAGAAAGATGCGAACAGAAATTGGAAGCCCGATTCAATATTTTTTGGTTTTTGAGAACGACTTCATCAACATGAATCAAGCCTTGAACAGGGAACTCCAGATTGACTTCATCAAATACCAGTGTTTGAATTGCGGGGAAGACAGGCCCATTTATCGACAAGGGTTTTGTAAATCCTGCTTTTTTGAAACACCTCGTGCCGGCGATTGGATCATGAAACCTGAACTGAGCACTGCCCATTTGGGCAAAGAAGACCGCGATCTTGAGTTTGAAAAAAAGATGCAATTGCAACCGCACATTGTGTATTTGGCCAACTCCAGCAATATTAAAGTCGGGGTTACCCGTAAAGCGCAAATACCCACGCGTTGGATTGATCAAGGAGCGCACGAAGCCATAGAGATTGTGGAAGTACCCAACCGTTATTTAGCAGGTATTACCGAAGTAGCATTAAAAGAGTTTGTAAGCGATAAGACCAGCTGGCAAAAAATGCTGAAAAACGATATTGAGGATGTGGATTTGGTGGAATGGCGGAACAAATTGAAGAGTAACATTCCCGATGAAGCCATAGATTATTATTTGGATGATAGGGAAGAAACCCATTTGAAATTCCCAGTTTTTCAGTATCCTGATAAGGTAAAAAGCCTCAATCTAGACAAAACACCAAGCTATAAAGGTATTCTTAAGGGTATTAAAGGCCAGTATCTTATTTTTGAGGATAACACCGTATTCAATGTAAGGGGTAGTGAGGGTTATTTTGTGGGGATGGATTTCAGTTGATTTATTACTTATAACATGCTCAAGTTTTTCAGAAAAATCAGAAAGGAATTGATTGCCGATAAAAAAGTCAGCAATTACATCTTATACGCCATAGGGGAAATTGTTTTGGTAGTCATCGGCATCCTGATTGCCTTGGCCATTGACAATGCGAACGACAACCGGATTAAACGTGAAAAAGAGCAGGTTTATCTTAGGGGCCTCAAAGAAGAATTTGATATTAGCAAAATAAAGCTGAAAGAACTCATTAAAGTAAACCGGAAAAGCTATGAAGCTGCGCAGGAAATTGTTTTATTGATGGACGATGGGAATTCAGCGTCAGAGGAAAAATTTTCAAACCTACTTTCTGATGCTTTCACCAATGATATTTTTTTCAACCCGAACAATTCCCTGCTCAATGAAATGATTAACTCCGGAAGTTTAAAGGATATCTCGAATGATACCTTACGGATTCGCCTCACCAATTGGATTTCAACAATTGATGATATAGCAAATCAGGAAAAAATGCTCGGTGAAGAGCGGAACAATACCGTAAATGAATTTCGGGAACAAGGCTACAGTATCCGCACCTTATTGGACAATACAGGAATGTCCCAAAAATTGGGAATACCCTTGAGCAAAAACCCAAAGAGCAATTTAGGTGCGTTAAATTCCGTTGCCTTTGAAAACAATATCCTTTTGTTCATTATAACAAGCCAGTCTACCGAAATAGATCATTACAATCCATTAATGGTTAGCTTGAATACCATTTTGGAGACAATCAATAATGAATTGGAGAAATAAAAAGAGGGCGATTAAATCGCCCTCTTTTTCTAGTTTACGGTATCTTTTTTCTTTTTGCCGAGCAGTCCGCCCAAAATGGATTTGGCTGCATCCTTGACTTCATCACCCTGTTTGGCTGTTGTACTATCCGTTGCTGTGGTGTCCTTCTTTCCTCCAAGTATATTGCCTATGGCTTCTTTTACACCACCTGATTTGGTCTTGGAGGTATCGGATTCATCTTTTTTAAAGACATCTGATAAAAGATCTTTGGCTTTATCCTTGCCCTGGTTCACCAATTTGTTCTTTTGCATCTCCACCAACTTGGAAGTCAAGGTCTTTACACTCGATGTTAGGTCGGTATTCACGGAAGGATTTGTAAAACTACCTCCAATATTCGCCGTCACAGGCACTGTCACCTCACCCAAACTTTGATCATTCATTTGTGTGATCAATTTATTTACCTCAGAACCCAAATATTTGGAAGGAACATCCAAGGTTGCCTTGTATTGCATTTGTTTGTCAAAGGTATGGCTGCCATCAACATTAATGTTGATATCCTTATACTTTAAAGTGAAGGGTTTCACTTTTACTGCGCCATTATCAAAAGTCAACGCTGTTTTGAGCCCGTCCAAATTAATTTCCTTGGTATCCAAAAAGTTGAGTTTACTGTCCAAAGAAGAAACCAAAGGTGCTTTTTGGGCATCCAATTTTGGGGACAATAGTTCCGCCAACAAGTTCCCGGATATGGTGGCCAAGTTTGGCGTAAAATCGTCTTTAAGGTTACCTGCGATTTTAATGTCGGAATTCAGTTTACCCTGCATCGCACTGGCCAAAGGCGTTAAGACCTTGAACAGTTCCAAACCTGCAAAGGATTCGCCGATATTAAAGTTGTTCATACCAAGATTAACATCGAATGTGGAATTCTCTTGCTTGGTGGATACCGCTCCCGACAATCCCAAGGTGCCTCCGAACAAGTCCGAGGTAAGGTTATTTACCGTTGCTGTTTCATCTTTAATGATCAAGGTTCCCTTTACGTTTTTCAGGTTGAGGTTATCGTAGACCACCGTATTGGCAGAAGCGTCTATGGTACAATCCAAGAAAGATGGTATTTTGATGCGCTCCTCCCCTGCTGTTGTGGAACCTGTTTCTTCTTCCGCAGTTTCAGATATTTCTCCAGTTTCCTCGATCATAAAATCATTCAATGCGAACTGATTCGAGTTCAATGTAAACCTTCCTTCAATGTTTTCGTCATTGAACATAAAGCCCAGCAAATTGGTGAGTGTACCCTTGGCATCAAAATCGGTGCTTCCTGTTTTCCCTTTGAAGGAATCCAAGGTGACCGTATTAGGGCTAAATGTAACTGCAGCCGTATTGATTGCAACTGGGTTTTTCAATTCTTCCGAAGCGTACTCGAATCCAGAAACTGACGCCTTTCCGCTGGTCTTGGTATTCTGGTATTGCTTTTTCTCCAAAGATGTCATATCAAACGCTGTGGTAACATCTGCATTCAAGATTCCTTTCAGATTATAATCCTCCGGAACTGGATATGCTTGGGAAATATTGGCCAAGTTGATTCGTCCATCCATATGGGCATTCACTTTGGTGTTTCCCATCAATTCCCTGATCTTGGCATTCAGGTTGAACTTATCCTCATCGATAAGAAAAGAAAGCCTGTTGATGTTCACGTAGGTGTCTTCCGTAATGCCTGTCTCGTTATTAATTTCTGTATCGATATACACATTACGCACCGATTTGGGCAAATTGGGATATTTGAACGATGCATTTTCCGAATTAATCGCAATTTTGAAGGTTGGGATATGCTCATCGTCGACTATGCCCTTAAACTCCCCGTTAACTTCAAAATTCCCAGTGGTCTGTACGTCTTCAATATTGGCAGCATAGGCTTCGGGGATTACGGCTAAAAAGTTTTTAAAGTCGGATGAAGGCGTTTTAAATGTAATGTCCACTTCCTGATTGTCCTCGTTTACTTTAACGAAACCATCAAAGACCAAGGGCAATTGGTTAACGAGGGCTTTGTTCTCTAAAAAGGTGTATTTGCTCTCGCTCAAATCAATGCCAATAAGAGCATCCAAATTAATTTTGTTCTTGTTCAAATATTTGGTGCCGTCCATCTCAAAAGAGACCAAGGCATCGGTAAGGGTCTTTAATTCAGATTTCTCCAAAGAAAGGTCTCCTGTACCTGAGTGGTTCATTTCGGTAATACCCAAAAGCATTCCACTCGCCACATCTTCATAAATGACTTCTGAGTTGGTAATGGAATATGAATCCATATTCAGCGTAAAGTTGTCGCTGGATTCTTCAGATAGTGTTGAAGTTGATGCTTCACTTTCTTTTGCAATATCGTAATTGGCATTCCCCTCTGCGTCCGCCTTTATGTGCAGCTTAGCACCATCAATGTTCAAGGTTTTGATGACGATCGGCTCATCCGCAGACTTAAACAATTCTTTGATGGCCAATGACAAATCTATTTTTGAAGAGACGAATAACGTATCTCCTTCAAAAGGGGCCTTATTGACCAAAGAGAGGTTGGTCAATTCAACATTGGCATTTGGAAAACTTCTGAGAAGACTGAGATCCGCTTCCTCAAAATCCAAAGTCGCATTTATGCTATTGTTGACCTTGTTCTTAATGATCTGTTCTATCTTGCCTTGCAGAAATAAGGGGACGGCAATTATGATCGCTAGTAGGATAAGTAGGGTTATTCCAGTAATTTTCAGGACTTTTTTCTTCATACTTGTATGTTTTACAACAAATTAAAGGAGAAGTTGTCAATCCAAAGAAATTTCTTCCCCTATTTTTAAGTTAAATCTTTTTCGCATTAGATATACGAAAAAATAGAGCAAAGGGGTGTCGAGTAGTGCTATCATTATCTTAAAAATCACCCCACTGATCAATAGTCCGTAGAACTTATCCCAAGGCAACACTCCAAAAATGCACAAGAGTCCCACCACTGTAAAAGTGTCTATAAACTGGGAAGAAAAGGTCGAAAAATTGTTCCTGAGCCACAGCATACGTCCCTTGGTAATCCGTTTCCAAAAATGATAAATGGTGATATCGATATATTGAGCTCCCAAATAGGCCAACATAGAAGCCAAAACCCCTAAAGGTGATAAACCGAACACTGTGGTAAAGGTAGCATCATCTACAGGTGATGTGGGGATAGCACTGGAATAGTTGGCGATCAAAATGATGCCCATCGAGAAAAATGAGGCGAAAATCCCAGCGGTAACCACCTGGTTGGCTTTTTTCTGGCCATAGATTTCAGAAATCAAATCAGTGATCAAAAAAGTGATGGGATAGGGCAGTATACCCACAGAAAGTTCAAAAAGAGGCGCTCCAAATACAGTGAACTCTCCAAAGGGGTTCCAAGAGAAAAATTTTTGAAAGATAAGATTGGATACCACCAAAGAGGTGATGAACAATGCCCCGAGATACAGATATATGGAAAATGCTAACTTCTTGTCCTTTTGCGTCATATGTGTTTTAAAAGCCCCAACAAGGAACTAGTATGATAAATCTATTTAATAGTTAAACTAAAGGGCATTTTTGCTTGGATTCCCTCTTGTTCGGTGAATTGCTTGAACTCCTTTAAAATCTCGTAAGCCTCCGTTCCAATTTCCTCTTGAATGATAGACTCTCCTATTTTGGCTTTCACAGACCCGAAGTCCTCCATAAACCGTTCAAAATCCGATTTGTACTTGGGGTACTTTCGAATTCCATAATCTTCCAATCCGGCCATTTCAGCAGCAGCGGCAATGGCATCGTCCAAAGTACCCAATTCGTCCACTAGACCAAGTGCTTTGGCATCCATTCCGCTCCAAACCCTACCTTGGGCCACCTCGTTCACACGTTCAATCGACATATTTCGGCCCTCGGCCACGCGATTCAAAAAGGTTTCGTAGGTTTCCTCGATACTCTCTTGCATCACATTACGGAAGGAATCGGTCATCGGTTCAAAAAATGAGTAATCCACAGAATTTTGGTTAGTCCCCACTTGTTCGGCATTCACCCCAATATTTTCAGCCAACTGGTTTACGTTTGGAATGGTTCCAAAAACACCGATAGAGCCGGTTATGGTAGTGGGTTCAGCAAAAATTTTGTCCCCACCTACTCCGATATAATAACCACCGGAGGCAGCCACATTTCCAAAAGAGACCACCAAGGGTTTTTCCTCTTTTGCCAACTGCATTTCCCTCCAGATAATATCGGAGACCAATGCGCTTCCTCCCGGAGAATTCACCCGAAGCACAATAGCTTTTACACGCTCGTTGTCCAAGGCTTTGTGCAAAGCATCCACAATAAGGCCTTGTCCTATATAATTTTTTCCGCCTTCACCTCCCAAAATCTCACCCTGGGCATAAATCACAGCGATTTTATCGGAACCCTTATGGATTTTTCGTTTGTTGGCCTTTTGCACATAATCCATAAGCCCAACGTAATTCAAATCATCATCCTCGTTTACCCCGATTTTCTCCTTGAGAAGGCTCTCATATTGATCAAAATAAAGAGCTCCATCCAACAGACCTGAGGCTATGGCATAATCGGGAGTTCTTCCCCCTAGGGTATCCGCAATTATGTTCAAGTTTTGGGGCGTAATGTTTCTGGATTCTGAAATATCATCTACAATAATGCTCCAGATAGATGTAATCAATTCTTTGATTTGGGTACGGTTCTCCTCGCTCATCGTATCGGAAAGAAAGGGCTCAACAGCACTTTTGTACTTTCCATGGCGAATGACCTCCATTTTAATTCCGGATTTTTCTTGAAGCTCTTTATAAAAGAGAACTTCCGTGGCCAACCCCTTGAAATCCAAAACACCAACAGGGTTTACATATACTTCATCGGCAACACTGGCCAAGTAGTAATCCCTTTGTGCATAGACATCGGCATGGGCCAGGACAAATTTACCGGTGGATTTAAAGTCCAACAAAGCTTTCCGTATCTCGCGGGTCTGTGCAACTCCAGCCTGTAAAAACCCTGTTGTAAGGCTAATACCTTCAATATTATCATCGTTCTTTGCAACCTCAATAGCATGCAAAATTTCATCCAAACCGAGTTCAACACCCCCAAATGCTGCAAAAGGGTCGGTTTCATCTTTTCCTGTATAATCCAAAATAGGTGCAACAAAGCTAAGTTCCAACACAGAGTTTTTCTTAACCACAACACCATCATCCGCACTTCCAATTAGGGCCATAAATATGAAGAACATCCCAACGACTATCATAAATGCCATTAGGCTCCCCAAAATTGAGGCAAGTAGGTTTCTTAAAAACTTCATTCAATAAAATTTAATCTGCTTCAAATATAACCAATGTAGTATTGTTTTGTTTACTTTGTTTCTTCGATTATGGGCAGAAAGCAAAAGGTATATCTTTCATTAGGGAGTAATTTGGGAAATCGGCTTGCGAACCTCCAAAAAGGCATTTTCCATATTCAGCAAAAGGCTGGAAAAATACTGGATATTTCCTCGGTGTACGAAAACCCGGCAATAGGGTTTGAAGGGGATGATTTCTATAACATTGTCCTGTCGATGCTTACGCCACTTGACCCTAAGGAATTATTGGACACCCTTTTACAGATTGAACGGGATTTCGGCAGGATTCGTTTGGCATCGGGACACAGTTCAAGGACTTTGGACATCGATATTATTTACTATGGTACGGAAGCAATCGACAATGATGATTTAGTGATTCCCCATCCACAAATGCAGCACAGAAATTTTGTTCTGAAACCCTTGGGTGATATTGCCCCTCAATTTTACCATCCTGTACTGCACAAGGATACCAGAAATCTTTTGCAGGAATGCAGGGACAAAAGCAAGCTTACCAAAACCAAACATAGACTTTTTAAAGATAGATCTGGCCTGTTTTCACAATTACAGTTAATTGCAATTGAAGGAAATATTGGTGCAGGAAAAACCACCCTATCCAAAATGATCGCCGATGATTTTAATGCCAAATTGGTATTGGAACGTTTTGCGGACAATCCTTTTCTACCCAAGTTTTACGAAGATCAAGCGCGCTACGCATTTCCATTGGAAATGTCCTTTTTGGCGGATAGGTACCAACAATTTATGGACGACACCTCACAGTTCGATCTTTTCAAGAATTTTATGGTGAGCGATTACGATATTTTTAAATCGTTGATTTTTGCCAAGGTCACCTTGCAGAAAGAAGAGTACAATCTATACCGAAAGGTCTTCAGCTTTATGTACAAAGAGGTGAAAAAGCCCGAAATCTATCTATACCTCTATCAAAATACCGAACGGTTGCTGGCCAATATCAAAAAAAGAGGTCGTGATTACGAGCAAAACATCGACCCTGTTTACTTAGAGAAAATCAATCGGGGATATTTGGATTTCATCAAGAGCAATCCCAATCAAAACAGTATAATTCTGGATATGGGCGAACTTGACTTCGTAAACAATCCAGCCGATTACGAATTCATTCTAGAAAATCTGGAAGACCATATACTTTCATCAAACATTTAAGAGAATTTTTAGAAAATGTTTGGATATAACGAATGGTTTTATTTTATTAGCACCCTCAATTCGAGAAACTAACTAACTCAGACTTTATATATGGCCCTGTTTTTTCAGGGCCTTTTTATTTTTCAGCGTTTTGTTTGGACCAAATATCCCACACTACTACCCCTGTACTTACCGAAATATTCAAGGAATGCTTGGTGCCGAACTGGGGAATTTCCAAAACAGTATTACTGGCAGATACAACTTCCTGCGAAACCCCTTTTACCTCGTTTCCAAAAACCAAGGCAATGATTTTCTCTGAATCAACTTGATAATCATTCAGCATAATGGCATTTTCGGCTTGCTCTACAGAAACTATCTCAACACCGTCCTGTTTTAATTCCTGCAACAATTCCAAGGTATCTTTGCGATACTCCCAATCCACACTCTCGGTGGCACCCAATGCCGTTTTTCGGATATCCTTGTGAGGCGGGGTCGCCGTAATACCACAGAGATAAATTTTCTGAACCAAGAACGCATCGGCGGTTCGAAATACGGAACCAATATTGTTTAAGCTACGAACATTGTCCAGAATTATAATGATGGGCGATTTTTCCGCCTGTTTAAAACCGGCCACATCCAAGCGGTCCAGCTCGCTATTTTCCAGTTTTCGACTCATTTTTTAAACATTGGGGTAAAAATATCAACAAAAATTTCTGGTGGTTGATGAAAACAATATATTCGTTTTCAACGAAACATAGGCTTAGCAATGTTTTTTTGTCATCTTGAGCGCAGTCGAAAGATTCAAAAAACATCTCGACTGCGCTCGATGTGACACCGAGTTCCATAATCATAGAAACCCGAGCAGGGCAAAAGTAACAGAATTAAATCGCTTTGGCAGCCAAGAAAAAGAATAAGAAAGTAACCCCTTTGATGCAACAGTACAATGCCATTAAGGTAAAACATCCTGATGCGTTGTTACTGTTCCGTGTTGGCGACTTTTACGAGACCTTTGGAGAAGATGCGGTAAAGGCCGCCAAAATATTGGGTATTATCCTTACCCATAGGAACAATGGGGGCGACAAGACCGAATTGGCAGGGTTTCCCCACCATTCGTTGAACACTTATTTGCCCAAATTGGTTAAAGCCGGGCAACGTGTCGCCATTTGCGATCAACTGGAAGACCCCAAGCAAACGAAGAGCATAGTAAAACGTGGGGTAACGGAACTGGTGACCCCAGGAGTTGCCTTAAACGATGATATACTTAATGCAAAGAGCAACAACTTTTTGTGTGCCGTACACTTTGGGCGCAATAAATTAGGAGTTTCCTTTTTGGATATTTCCACCGGGGAATATTTGACCTCTGAAGGGTCCGTGGAACAGGTGGACAAACTGCTCCAGAATTTTTCTCCTAACGAGGTCTTGGTATCCAAAAAACATAAAAAGGATTTTGTGGAATGCTTCGGCAATCAATTCCACAATTTCTTTTTGGAGGACTGGATTTTTCAGGAAGATTACGCTCAAGAGAGTTTGAACAATCATTTTGGGACAAAAACCCTAAAGGGTTTTGGCATTGATCATTTGAGCCATGGCATTATTGCATCGGGCGCAGTACTGCACTATCTGTCCGAGACACAGCACAGCCGTTTACACCACATCAATAAAATACAGCGTATTGCCGAGGAAGAATATGTTTGGATGGACCGTTTTACCATCAGAAATCTAGAGCTTTACCATTCCTCCCATCAAAATGCGGTCACCCTGCTGGACATCATCGACAAGACCATTTCCCCAATGGGCGGACGATTGCTAAAAAGATGGTTGGCGCTTCCGTTGAAAAATGTGGAGAAAATCCAACAAAGGCATCAGGTAGTATCTTACCTAAAAGATGAGGATGAACAACTGAACAAGATTCAAGGATACATCAAACAAATGGGCGATTTGGAGCGATTGATATCCAAATTGGCCACGGGCAAGATCAACCCAAAAGAGGTGGTTCAACTTAAAAATTCGTTGGAAGCGGTGGTTCCCATCAAACAATTGGCCCAAAATAGCACTAACGATTCCTTGCAGAATATTGGGGAACGCTTGAACGACTGTGAAGCACTCCGCTCAAAAATAAAAGAAGTCCTTAATGAGGAAGCTCCTGTCAACATTGCTAAAGGCAACACCATTGCAGCGGGTTATTCCGACGAATTGGACGAATTGCGCGGACTCGCTTTTTCCAGCAAGGACTATCTCGACAAAATGTTGGAAAGGGAAACCAAGGAAACGGGTATTACGTCTTTAAAAATTGCTTCGAACAATGTATTTGGTTACTACATTGAAGTTCGGAACACCCATAAAGACAAGGTGCCCGAATGTTGGATAAGAAAGCAGACCTTGGTTAATGCAGAACGATACATTACAGAGGAATTAAAGGAATATGAATCCAAGATTTTAGGTGCCGAGGAACGAATTTATCAGTTGGAGCAGCAACTGTTTGAGCAATTATTGGTGTGGATGCAGGAATATATTGCACCGGTTCAACTAAACGCCCAACTTATCGCTCAACTGGATTGTCTTTGCGGTTTTGCCCAATTGGCCAAGGAAAACAACTATGTTGAACCTGTGGTGAACGATTCCACGGTTATCGACATTAAAGAAGGTAGGCACCCTGTGATTGAAAAGCAGTTACCTATTGGTGATGCCTATGTCGCCAATGATGTGCTCTTGAATAGAGAAGAGCAACAAATCATTATGATCACAGGGCCCAATATGAGTGGTAAATCCGCCTTGTTGAGACAGACCGCACTTATTGTTTTGTTGGCACAAATGGGAAGTTTTGTTCCTGCCATGGAGGCCAATTTGGGTGTGGTGGACAAAATATTCACCCGTGTCGGGGCAAGCGATAATATATCGATGGGCGAATCGACCTTTATGGTGGAGATGAACGAGACCGCCTCCATTTTGAACAATCTTTCCGAGCGTAGTTTAGTGCTTTTGGATGAAATTGGCCGTGGGACCAGTACGTATGATGGGATTTCGATTGCCTGGGCCATTTCGGAATATCTGCACGAACATCCTGCAAAGGCAAAGACCTTATTTGCTACGCACTACCACGAACTCAATGATATGAGCAACACGTTTTCCCGCATAAAAAACTACAATGTCTCCATAAAAGAATTGGAGGACAACGTGCTTTTCTTGCGGAAGTTGGTTCCCGGGGGTAGCGAGCACAGTTTCGGTATCCATGTGGCCAAAATGGCCGGAATGCCCCAACAGGTGATTCAAAAAGCAAACAAAATACTTACAAAACTGGAAAAATCGCATTCCAGTGAAGAGGTAAGCGACAAACTACAGGCCTCCCAAAATGAAATGCAGTTGAGTTTTTTCAATTTGGACGACCCTTTATTGGAAGAGATCAAAGAAGAAATTTTGCACTTGGACATTGATACCCTGACACCTGTGGAGGCTTTAATGAAGCTAAACGAAATCAAAAGACTGCTGGGAAAAAAGAAAAAGGCTTCTTCCTAAAAAAATTCTTTTATTTTAATAGAAATGTTATAAATTTGCATCCGCGCTTGGGAAAAGTGCATCGTTCTTTAAAATGCGAAAATAGCTCAGCTGGTAGAGCATCACCTTGCCAAGGTGGAGGTCGCGGGTTCGAATCCCGTTTTTCGCTCGACTTTGACTCCGCTCAGTCACCACGGGTGGAGTTTTTTTTTAGATACAAGTCCTGCTCGAGTGGTGGAATTGGTAGACACGCCGGACTTAAAATCCTGTGGGCATTATTGCCCGTGCGGGTTCAAGTCCCGCCTCGAGTACAGAAAAACCCTATGAACGCAATGTTTGTAGGGTTTTTTGTTTTATCTGTAATAATTTCACTTACATTCAATCCTTTTTTTCAAGATTGTTTTATATTCAAAGGAGGTCTTTGAAAAAAGACTTTTAATTGATGGTTAAAAAGTTATGGTCCCACAGACCAAATGAAATGAATGCATCGCAATTTAGTATGGCATCACCTATAATGCATACCTTTTGCCAATAGCATACATCAACAATTAAGCAAATAAATAGTTGTAGCCTTCATAGATACTCAAACCAAGCACTATGTATTATTCGAATAAGGATATTATGGAAATGGACAAGGTTGTCCGTCTAAAAATCATAAATTCCATAACAGGAATCAAGCCTGCCAATCTGATTGGAACCATAGACCATGATAAGCTGACCAATTTGGCCATTTTCAGCTCTGTTGTTCATTTGGGAAGCCAACCACCACTGTTGGGCTTTATCGCTAGACCAAAGACGCAAGATTCCGGCCATACGCTTCGCAATATTGAGCAAAAAGGCGTGTACACCATAAACCATATTCACCCAGAATTTATTGAACGGGCCCATTATACCTCTGCCAAATTTGATAAGAATATATCAGAGTTTGATCGGTGTGGATTCTCTGAAGAATATATTGGTGGTTTTGAAGCTCCTTTTGTAAAAGAAAGTTTGGTGAAAATCGGACTTCGATTGAAAGAAACAGTCCCAATTCCTTTGAACGGAACTACATTGGTAATTGGGGAAATAGCTCATCTTATTTTGCCCGACACGGCTATGGCAACTGGAGACATTGATCTGGAGCAACTTCAAAGTACTGGCATTTCGGGACTCAACAGCTATTATGAATTAAAAAAAGTGGCCCAACACCCCTATGTGAGAATTGGGGAGGTGCCGGATTTTGATAAATAAATCGTTAGAGGTACATAAAAACCCTGTTGATCATTAAATTTTCAGGATTCTTGCTTTTGTTGCTAGCAAGTATTCCTCATAACTCATTATCCCAAGATTTTCCCGTTTACAACCAAAGAGGCTCTTTTCTTTCTTTCACCCCTATTCAAGCGAAACTTATATGTGGTAACAACAAGGTTTACCATAGTTACTTCAAGGCTGGGATAATTTGATGGCAGAGCTTTTCCCAAAATTCTCTATTACAAAATAAACCCAAACCGATCATCCATCAACCCAAACAGGGCATAGGTCAAATCAAGGTCTTCTCAAGCAACTGCAGCCCATACATTTACACATCAACAAACTTTAAATTTAAAAAAACTATGAAAATCACCCAGTTATTCGGTTTGGCACTATTGGTTTTGAGCCTTTGCTTTACCTCCTGTTCCGATGGGGAAGATGGAGCACCCGGTTTAAGTGGCATTTCCTGTTGGGATATAAATGGGGATGGCGTAAACGACGCCAATGAAGATACTAACCAAGACGGTGAGTTCAATGCATTGGACTGCCAAGGAGCTGACGGCATAGATGGTGTGGGCCTTGAAGAAATGATTCAATACGGATCCATTTCTTTGAATTTAAATGGCACAAGAACTGATGGCATACCATTCGAAAGCTTTGATACTTTTAGGTTTACTCCAATTGGGACCTTTTCTTGGATTGAGGATGTAAACAGAGTGAATATCGAAGAGTCTGAAGATAACATAATATATACTTTTTCCGCAGCACGTTTTTTGAGCTCTCCAGATGATGTATATAATGACGGTGGAGTACACTTTTATGGCGAATTTGCCAATCTTGGAGAACCCTCAGAAGAGCTTCTGGAAGCTTCTATAGATATAGACTACACAATCTTTACCAATGATAATAAATATTTTACAATGAATGAGATTTTTCATTCTGGAGGGGTTGGTGTTTCGGATTTTGAGTTCACTGACTTCGTTTTTAACTCAGAATCCAATAATCTCAGCTTTTCATATTCATTCGAGGTATTGGCAGCCAATAACAGCACTGGAAACCCGTTAACCGTTTCCGGCGATGTAGACGTATATCTTTTGGAGCAAGTCACTCCATAAACAAAGAGACTAATTAATCATCAATTGTATAAAAAAGCCCACACCTTTGGTGTGGGCTTTTTACATTTAACTTTTAGGCTTATGCTTATGTAAGTAGATTTCCATCCTCGTCCCACTCGGCGATAATGCCTCGTTTGCTCTGATCTACACATTTGGCCAACCACTCCTCATCATACGATACACCGTGTTGTTCCAGAACATCGTCCGGCACACCGTCCCAAACATTGGGCTGATTGCCTTTATAACCAATTTCCTCTATCCCAATTTTACTGGTATAGAAACCGGTCATGGTGAGGTTACGGACCAAGGAGAAGAAATTCACCTCGAACGGCCGCTCATTCCCAGGTACCTCTGGATCATAATAGGCAATTTCATCCAAAATTGTTTTTTGTTGCTCTTCGGTGGCTGCTTTAAACGCTACACCGTACTCCGTGTTGCTTTTGTGATCTAACCACATGATTCCACCACGGATATCGGGCTGGAAAGCCTCATTGTCCTTGCACATGAATTCTATAAAACTGACCACATCGGCATCGGAAGCAGCTTTAAATTCGTCGGAAGGTGGTAAAATAAGGTCACAAAGTATGGTAAGGGTCTCCACCTCGTGCGGATTCAAAAATTGTTCGTCCTGCAATTCGTTGATCAACTCCGTTTCCAACGGCACCCTTCCCGGATAGGTGATCTTTGGTGCCTCCACTAATTCTTCAGCTCCTGTTGAGGGTTTGCAACCATGTACGGCCAATCCTCCGGCCACGGTACCCAGCATAATCGATTTTAAACTCTTTCTTCTGTCCATGTCCTTAAATATTTTGTTGTTTCAATTGCTCCACTATGTATTCCGAAGCTCTCATGGAGAGTGCCAAAATGGTCCACGTACAATTCTTGTCCGCTTGGGAAACAAATGGCCCGGCATCCACGATAAATACGTTGTCCACATCGTGCAACTGTTGGTATTTATTGGTTACCGAAGTTTTTGGGTCATCGCCCATACGGGTAGTTCCCACTTCGTGGATAATATTACCAGGGTTGTGCAATCCATAATTGGTATCCTTGCCCGGTTTATCACCCAAGGGTTCACCACCCATATTGATCAAAATCTCTTCAAAAGTATCTTGCATATGCTTGGCTTGGTTGATTTCGTACTGGCTCCATTTGTAGTGGAAACGCAACACGGGAATACCGAACTCATCCACAGTGGTTGGGTCTATCTCACAATAATTCTCTTTTCGGGCGATGGATTCACCTCTACCGGCCATTCCTACAACTGCTCCGTAATATTTTTTCGCATCGCTTCGTAGTACATCGCCATAGCCACCCACCTTGGTTCCAAAGAATTTATTGAACTCATTCGCATTGAATCCGAAACCGTAACTGGGCATTCCCATACCGCCCCACACTTCAATGTGGTAACCGCGAGGGAAATCCAATTTGGAATTATCACCCCACCATGGTGAATACACATGCATACCCCCTACACCATCTTCGTTATAGGAAACTTTACGGTTCATAAGGTCGGGAACAAAGGCAGCCCTGTCAGCACCAGTGGAATCGTGAAGATACTTTCCTACAATATCACTGCTGTTGCCCAATCCATTGGGGTGCTGTTTGCTTTTCGAGTTCAATAAAATACGCGCGGAACTACAGGCCGAGGCACCGAGCACCACCACTTTTCCCTTGAGCTTATATTCTTTTCTGTCTTCCTTATTGATATAGGATACTCCCGTGGCCCTTCCTTCATCATCAGTGGTTACTTCGCGAACCATGCAGTTGACGAATAGGTCAATCTGTCCACCGTTCTTCTGTGCAGGGAAGATCAAACAGGTTCCTGCGGAGAAATCGGCATATACCTGACAAGCTCGATTACATTGTCCGCAATAGAAACACACTCCGCGATCTTCGTTTATCTTTTTGGTGAGCATCGACATCCTGGATGGGTATACCGGAATATTGCTCTTCCGTGCCCCTTTGATATAAAAAAGCTCGTGCAACCTCGGTTTTGGAGGTGGCAAAAAGAAACCGTCGGGATCATTGGGCAGGCCTTCGTTGGTTCCGAATACCCCGATCATTTTGTCCACCTTATCGTAATACGGTTTTACATCGTCATAACTTATGGGCCAGTTTTCACCATGGCCATCCACATCTTTATGCTTAAAGTCTTTTGGCCCAAAACGGAGCGATATCCTACCCCAGTGATTGGTTCGCCCACCTAGCATTCTTGAACGGAACCACTCGAATTGGGTTCCATCCTTCTGGGTATAGGGTTCGCCTTCTATGTCCCAACCACCATAAGCGGCATCAAAATCACCAAAAGGTCGAAAACGGGTACTGGCTCCCCTACGCGGACTTTGGTAGGGCCATTTTAATTGGGTTTGATGTTCTGGCTTGGCCGGGTCAAAAAACGGTCCAGCCTCTACGACGGCAACTTTAAGCCCTGACTCCGAAAGCACCTTGGCGGACATACCTCCCCCCGCTCCCGAGCCAACTATAATGGCATCGTAAACCGTGGAATTTTCAATAATTTGCATTGATATTAGTTTGGTTTAGTTTTAAATGGTTTCAAATCAATAAATTACCTCCAATTCAAAAAGGTTCATATTGATTCCATTTACATCTTGTACGTTTTAAAGATACCTTTTCTGCACATAAATTCTGATACTTTTTCAACTTTTCCTTTTAGAAGTCTACCATGGAAACTCATCAAAATAGCCGATATTTGGGAAACAAACCATCTTAAACCTTTTATTGATCATGGGAAGATTTTTTACGCTTACCGTACTTTTTCTAATCACTTTCAACACCTTATTGGCCCAAAAGGGAAATAACTCCACTTTAAAAATCAAGGATATCATGCAGGGAGATGACTTTGTCGGCCACAGACCATCGAGCCCCTATTGGTCCACGGATGGCTCAACATTGTATTTTGATTGGAATCCAAATGGTGCCTTAAGTGATTCCCTCTATGCATATTCCATCAACAGTAAAGACATTGAGAAAGTTGGGTTTTTAGAGGCAAATTCACTTCCGTCTTCCAGATTGACCTATAACCAAGACAAAACAGAAGCGGTATACTCCAAAAACGGGGATATCTTCTGGTTGGATATCAATACCTACGAATCCAAACCTATAATGAAAACACAGGGATGGGAAAGCAACCCTCATTTTACCGATAATGGAAAAAGTATTGCTTTTGTAAAGGATGGCGAGCTATATACCTGGGGCATTGCTTCTGGACTAATGGAACAAAAAACACAATTTGTAAAATCCAAGGACAAGGAACCAAAACGCAACACTAAAAATGAATGGCTGTACCAAGATCAATTGGATATTTTTGATGTTTTACAGGAACGAAAAGCAAAACAGGATGCTGGTGACAGTATCCGAAAAAAGTTGGAAGCTTTGGAACCTTTGGAGATTGAAACGAAAGGAAAAAGGGTAGTAAGTCTTCAAATGGACCCCTCAGGATCTTATATCACTTATGTTTTAATGGACCGTCCAAATTCCAAAAGAACCATTGTTCCTCATTTTGTAACCGAGTCAGGATACACCGAAGATCAGAATACCCGCTCCAAAGTGGGGGACGAGCCCACGCAGTACGAAATGTTTGTCTATGATCTGAAAAATCGAAAAAACTATCCTGTGGTCCTGGATAATTTGGAAGGTTTGGACTATGTACCTGAATACACCAAAGACTATCCCGACAAACCCTACAAAAACGAAGACCGTATCGGTTTTATAAATGGACCTACTTGGAACACCGATGGCTCCAAAGGCATATTGGACATTCAAGCCAATGATTATAAAGACAGATGGATTGTGTTGCTAGATCCTAAAACAGGCAAAGTGGAACAAATGGACCGCCAACATGATGAAGCATGGATCGCAGGCCCCGGCATAGGCCGATGGGGCGGTGGTTCCCTTGGATGGATGCCCGATGATAAAAGTATTTGGTTTATGTCCGAGAAAACAGGGTATTCCCATTTGTACACCATGAACCTTAGAAGTAAAAAGGCAAAAGCACTTACGTCCGGTGATTTTGAGATCTATGGTGCATCGTTGTCAAAAGATAAAAGCAGATGGTATTTCACATCCAACAAAACGCATCCGGGCGATCGCCAGTTTTACACCATGTCCTTAAAAGGAGGCAAATGGGAAAAATTGACAAACATGGTGGGCAGAAATGACGTAGTGCTTTCTCCGAACGAGGATAAAATGGCCATTCTCTATTCGTATTCCAACAAGCCCACCGAGCTGTACATTCAAGACAATCCTATAAAAACCGGGGAACCTACCCAAGCAGAACAAATTACCAATTCCAATACCGATGACTTCAATGCATACGATTGGAAAGACCCTGAAATTATAAAATTCAAAGCATCGGATGGTGCAGAAGTGCACGCTAGACTTTATCAACCAGAGGCTTCTGTAAAAAACAAAGCGGCCGTGATTTTTGTACACGGTGCGGGGTACTTGCAGAATGCACATAAGTGGTGGAGTTCCTATTTTAGGGAGTACATGTTCCACAATCTTTTGGTGGACAATGGCTATACCGTTCTCGATATTGATTATCGTGGAAGTGCTGGTTATGGCAGGGATTGGCGTACAGGTATTTACCGACACATGGGGGGCAAAGATTTGTCCGATCAAGTGGATGGAGCCAAAATGCTAGTGGATGAATATGGAATCGACACCGATAAAATTGGCATTTACGGAGGTTCCTACGGAGGGTTTATCACCTTGATGGGCATGTTCAATGCCCCTGAGACTTTCAGTGCCGGTGGTGCGATCAGATCTGTTGGGGATTGGGCAGCATACAACCATGGGTATACGGCAAGAATCTTAAATACCCCGGCTACGGACAGTTTGGCCTACAAACGTAGTTCACCTATCTATTTTGCGGATGGATTGGAAGGTGACCTTTTGATTCTACACGGAATGGTGGACGACAATGTTCATTTTCAGGACATGGTACGGCTTTCCCAACGTTTGATTGAACTCGGAAAGGAAAACTGGGAAATGGCCGTTTATCCTGTAGAACGACATGGTTTTGTGGAACCTAGCAGTTGGACGGATGAGTACACCCGTATTTTCAAGTTGTTTCAAAAATCGCTTTTGGGGAAAGAATAATGTATTCCCAGTTGGGATGAATCTGAAAACTTTCAACAAAAAAACATATCTTCCTGCAACAAAATTAACAAACAAGCTAGATGAAGGCATTGTTGAAAGCACTTGGCCCCGGCTTATTGTTTGCCAGTATGGCCATTGGCACCTCGCACTTGGTACTGTCCACAAAAGCAGGGGCGCAATATGGATGGGTCATGGTAATTCCCATTGTTTTGGCCAATTTGTTGAAATATCCGTTTTTTGAATTTGGTATTCGGTATACCACGGTCACAGAAAAAAGCCTGATTGAAGGATATACCAATTTGGGCAAAAGGTATTTATGGATATATGCCTTTGTGACCTTGATTTCCACCTTCACCATTTTAGCTGCACTATATGTGGTAACAGCAGGTCTGTTTATAAATCTGTTTGAAATCACTTCGGTAGGTGCCGGCATAGTGTCTTTGGGACTGTTTGTTTTTATTGGTTTACTATTGATTATCGGGAAATACCGGTTTCTTGAAAACTCTTTGAAAGCAGTTATTACCATACTTTTCATCGCCTTATTGGTTACCACGGTAATGGTGCTCCAAAAAGGTCCAGTTCCCAACAGTGCATCTTATGAAAGACCGGAAATCTTCAATGAAATAGGAATTTTATTTCTTATAGGTCTTGTAGGGTGGATGCCGACCGCAGTGGAAGCATCGGGCTGGGTTAGCCTTTGGGGCATGGAAAACCTTAAGACCATGAAAAACAAGCCTACACTTAAAATTGCCCTTCAAGAATTTAATGTAGGATATATTCTAACTGCCATACTTGCCTTGTTCTTTATGATCATCGGCTGGATGACCTTATATGGCACTGGAACCGAACTTAGTGGCAACTCGGTAGTTTTTGCCGACCAATTGGTCAATCTGTTTACTGCCCATATAGGGAATTGGGCCTACTTTTTTATTGCCGTAGCGGCGTTTGCGACCATGTTCAGTACCTGCATGACAGCACACGATGCTATCTCAAGGGTAAGTTTGGATGTGCTTCAAAAGCTTTATCCCAAAAAGAATATATACAACAGAAAACATGCCTTTGCCTTGATGGTCATTGCCATGGCTTGGGTCAATTGGATAGTCATCAGTCTTTTTAGTGCCAACATGGGGGATTTAGTTGGGCTGGCCACTTTTGTCTCTTTCGTTTTTGCCCCTCTTTTAGGATGGATGAACCTAAAAACGGTTACGGGAAACGATGTTGCAAAGCAACATAGGCCAAAAATGGGCCTGCGTGCACTTTCGTACAGCGGGATTGTTTTTCTATCCCTATTTGCCTTGTATTACTGCTGGGAACTGATGAAGTAGTTTAATCGAAAAGCACGTTATCGTTGAGCACTACCACCAAAGAACGTTGGTTTTGTTTATGCAATGTTTCCAAGCAGAAAACCCCATTGGTGCAGTTGTTCAATATTTTGTCCTCACCATAGCCAATGGAATACAATATACTGGTGGCGGGTATACCATTTTCCACTAAATATCTTTTGATGGCATCCGAACGCCCTTGGGTAAGTCGGAAATTTGTACTGTTGCCTCCCCTACTATCGGTATAGGTTTCTATACGTAATTGTGCCTCTGGAAACGCTTTCATAAAATCGACAACTTTGCCCAGCTCGCTCTTTATTTCATCCGTCAGCTGTGTAGAGCTGGTATCAAAATAAAAATCATCCATTTTCACCACCTTTTGGCCTTCGCGTTCTTCCACCAAATCATCATAAAAGGAAAGCCCAATATCATAGGATTGATTCTGCAATTCTTCCAGTTCCTCCGTTCCAAATTGCTCAATAAACCTGGAATATCTTTCCTTGGTAGCTTCGATTACCACTTCGGTTTCGTACGGAATTTCCAACCTATATTCACCATTTTCATTCGAAATTGTACTTGCCACCATCTCACCATCCATGTTCCAAAGACTAACGACCGCATTGGGCACCACATCGGATGTGCTATTGGCATTAATCACCTCTCCCTTGAACGTAATGGTCTTAAGACCAGGCTTTTCATCAACCTTAAAACCATAAATATCGTCTTTTCCTTTACCTCCGGGACGGTTGGATGCAAAGTATCCCAACAAACCATCGCCTTCGTTTTTAATGATCAATCCAAAATCATCGAATTCGGTATTTATCTGGTTGCCAAGATTAATAGGGATACCAAAATCCTCCCCTTCCATGTTTGATTTATAAATATCCATTCCCCCTAGTCCGTAGAATACGTCGGAAGCAAAGTAAAAACTGTTTTCAAAAATATAGGGAGCAATCTCGTTGCCCGATGAATTGATTCTTGGTCCGAGATTGATCGGTGCGGACATCACCTGTCCATTGTTGGTGTACACAAAGTAAATGTCCGTTCCTCCATAGCCATCCTCGAAATCAGCTGCGAAATAGAGTTTGCCACTGGTATCATCGTAAAAAGGATAATAAAAGGAGGTGCTCAGGTCTTTCAATAATAACTGATAGGCCCCTCCTACCGTCTGCTTGGCAATGGAAAGGGCATTTTTTCCGTTGGAATCGAAAGAAAGTTCCCCATTCTGGGTATTGGACACCACATAAAATACGCTATTCAAATCTGAAGAAAATGATGGTGTAGCCTTATGGTAATCGGTATCTTCCAAAGCTTCGAAAACCCGTAGAGACATAATTTGTCCCGAGGGCTGTATTTCCGATTCATAAATATTGAAATACCCCTCGTTTCCTGGCTCGTAGCGTAATTTTTTGTTTACTTGGCGACCGGTGGAAAACAATAGTTTATTATTATAAAAGCTTGGGGCAAAATCCGTTTGGGGACTATTGGCCTGCAAATTGAAAATCTCATATTCCAACTGATTTTCGTTGGCACCTGCTTGCAACAGTTGATTGTTGAACTCCACATTTTCCATCAACTCTTTGGAAAAACTTGAGGAAATACTGTTCAGGAAGTCTTCTTTGCCTTCGGCATTGGGGCTTTTGGAAAGACTTTGCAACATTTTGTTGTAATGGTGACTGTCCATCAAAGTATCCTGCTCATAAATCTTTATGTAAGCTTCAGAAGCCTTTTCAAAATTATTGGTCTCAAAATAGGCATCGGCAAGGTTCAAGAATTGTTGTTTGCTCAAAGTACCTTCGGACAGTTCCTTTTCGTAAGCTCGAACCGCTTTTTGATACTCGTATTGGAAAAAGAAAACATCACCTTCGGTCTGTTTCTTTTGGGCAAAGCAGAAAACCACGCCCAAAAGGGATACCCATAGTGTTAATTGTATTTTTTTTGCATGGCTCATGTTAGAAAAATCTTGGGGAATCAATCTGCTTACCTTTATTTTTTGACTTCTTGTTTTTTGATTTATTATTTCCGGAACCAAAACCGCCCCGTCCTATGTAAAACTTCAAAATAGCCTCATGCGATCCACCACTGTACTCCCCGAGGCCATTGGTATTATAGTCGTAAGAGTATCCTATGAACATGGCATTGGATATCTGAAACCCTGCCAATCCGCTAACAGCGTTATCAAATCGGTAAGAAGCACCAATGGTAAGCGCATCTATAAACTGAAAATTCGCTGACAGGTTTACCGTTACCGGGGAACCTTGCAGGTAGTTCACCAGAAAAGCTGGTTTAAACTTGGTTCGGTCGCTCAGTTGAAACACGTAACCACCGATAACATTCAGCTGCATATAATCTTCCACAATGGTGGCCACTTCATCATTATAAAGTTCATCTGTCAGAAAATTGGGAACGGAAGCTCCCAAGTACCAATCTTCTTCGTGGTACATAAACAGTCCTGCCCCAACGGTCGGATAAAAACTACTGTAATTATCTCCCAAAAGTGATGGGTCGGAACCCTGTTCAAATGTACCCTCCGAATAATCGACATTTAAAGATGATCCCCCAGCATTTAATCCAAAAGAAAGCTTAGTATCGTCGGACAGTTGGATTTCATAAGAATAGGCCACATCAAAATAGGTTTGTTTGGAGGGTCCCAACACATCGTTCACAATATTGATACCCAGCCCCATTTTCTCGTTATTGAAGGGAATATTGGCCCCTCCACGTATGGTTGTTGGTGCTCCGGGGATGTCCACCCATTGTGCACGGTACAGACCAATTATTTCAGGAGTTTCCACCGTACCCACATAGGCGGGGTTAAAACTACCGATATTGTACATGTACTGGGTGTACTGCGGTTCCTTTTGTGCCCGGGCAACCCCTATGGCCATAATAAGCACGAGTAGAACAATTCTGTATTTTGAAAAAACTGTTGTATCTGGCATTTTAGTTGTTCCTTACAATTTGAATCCATCCTTTTACCACATCGGTTCCATCGCCATTAAGGTCCAGAATATAGAAATATGTGCCCTTGGGCAACTGTCCGTTCTTTCCTGTTCCATCCCATGTACTATCGTATCCGTCCATTTGGAAAACACTGTTCCCGTAGCGGTCAAACACTTCGAATGTGTTGTTTGGATATTGTTCGTGACCCACCAAGGTCAACGTATCATTAAAGCCATCGCTATTCGGCGAAAAGATATTACATATGGTTCCTGGATCTTCACATTGACTTCTCTCCGCATTTACCGTAACCGTATCCGAGTTGTTTTCGGTAATGGTAGCATCTGCAGGGAAGGAAGAAATCAAAGTAGCCGTATTTTCCAAATCCTCCAAATCATTAATAGTCGCAGTAATGGTAAGTATGGCTTCCTCGACATTTGCAGCCATTTCAGGGATGGACCATTCTCCGGTTTCTGAATCGTAATCCCCCAAAGAAGCGTTATGGCCTAGGTATTCAAACGATGATGACAACACATCAGAAATAACAATATCCAATACACGGGTCAAATCGTTATTGGAAACTGTGATTTCGAAGGTAACCTCACCACCGATTAATTTTGATCGGTTATCCACCACCGTCTTGGTAATACCCAAATCAATATCTTCATTTAGCGTTACCGTTGAAGCATTGTTTTCTATGATGGTGTTGTCTTCAGGGAATGAAGACGTCAAGGTAGCGGTGTTCTGTAAAACTGCCGACTCCGTTACCGTAACCGTTATTTCCAGTATAGCTTCGGCATCTGAGGCGGTCATTTCCGCAATACTCCATTCCCCCGTATTGGGATCGTAATCTCCCATGGAGGCTTGGTGGCTTTCATATTGAAAGGATGAACCCAAAACATCCGTGACTACAATATCCAATACACGGGTCATATCGTTATTTGATACTGTGATGACAAATACCACTTGGTCGCCTTCTAAATAAGGACCACTTTCTTGGAGCTCCTTGGTAATGGCCAAATCAATATCCTCAGGGTTACAATCCGGGGTCAAGAACGGATCGCAAGCATCCAAAGGATCTGTAGCATTTTCAGGAACGGCTACTGTGCTCACATCATCTATCACCAATACTTCTTCTCCATCTGTTAAACCATCACCATCTGTGTCAGGGTTAGTGGGGCTAGTCCCCAAAGTGGCTTCTTCCCCATCGGAAAGACCATCTCCGTCCGAATCCACCACACAATCACTTACAGATATGGTAACTTGTACGGAAGGATCTGTACAAGGTGCTTCAGCTGTATTTGTGGTATACTCGAATATGTAATTTCCACTTGGCAATCCAACAAAATCGACCGTATTACCCGAACCAATAACCAATGCTCCGTTGGATGGATCGGTAATAATGGTCCAAGTTCCGGAATCTGCTCCCGCAAGCCTATCGTCCAAGTCTATACTATTTGGTCCACCATCACCCACAACATTACAAGCAACAGCATTTGATGGAGTACCTGGATTTGGTGCAGCATTAATAGTTGCTACCACTTCCACACGCTCTGTTTCACAACCATTGGCCGAAGCCGTAACATAGTATGAAGTAGTTTCCGACAAGGTATTGGTTGTAAACGTATCACTTGTTCCCACTATATTTCCTCCCGTAGGAGCGTCGTACCATGTATAACTGATATTACTGTCATCCGTAACAGAAGCAGTGGCGGAAAGTGTCAAGATGGATGCACCACAACCAGCATCCCCGGTTGTACTATCTATGACAGGCGTAAAATTACGAACCAAGGTTATGGGTAATATAGGACTGGCACAATCGTTGGTTTCATCGTAAAAGAATCCATAATAGGTTCCAGGTTCCACTACTTGACTGCCATTTAAGTGCGCCCCAGTTACAGTTGGGTCATTACTGGTACTCCATGTAAGCACCGTGCCCGAAGGGGCTGCGGTACTCGTTAGATAATCGTTCAAATCTGCATTTACTACATCACAGAATTCAATGGTTGAACTACCTCCATTAAGTGCAGGGGCGGTATTTCCTGCATCACAGGGTCCCGAGCAGTCGTTAACGGTAACGGTAATATCCACACTTTGATTAGCACATGTGCCTGTTGCACCGGTAGTAGTAAAGGTAAATACGTAATCTCCTTGTGGCTGTCCATCAAAATCAACAATATTACTGGTATTTATAGAGATGGATGCCCCAGTTGGAGCCGTGGTCAACACCCAAGTTCCCAGGTCCGCACCTGTAAGACTATCATCTAAATCTACCAGAGTGTCTCCATTGCCCGAATCACTACAGGTTCCCAAATTCGAAGCGACTCCCGTAGTCGGTGTAAAACTTTGTGTCAAAGTAACTGGTGTTGCATTGCTGAAACAATCGTTCAAAATATCGTAAAAGAATCCATAATAGGTTCCAGGTGCACTTACCACACTACCGCCTAAATAGGCTGCGGTTACTGAAATATCGGCGTTTGAACTCCACCGAAGTTCTGAACCTGCGGGTGCAGCATTGGAGATATAGAGATCCAATTCCTGATTGAAGGCATCACAAAAAGTAGTTACTATAGAACCATCGAGAAGTGGTGCTGTTGTACCAGCTCTACATGTATCATCATTATTTATGGTTATTGTAGCAGTATCTGAAATATTGACACCCAAAGCTGTGCCTGTAAGGTTCGACATGGAAACCAATACTGTTTCATCAACTTCAATTATGGCATCTGCGGTCGGCTCCACATTAAAGTTTTGGGTCTCCCCAGCATTTCCGACAAAATTGAGGGTCAATCCACTTACTTGGGTATAATCCGTTCCAGCGGTAGCTGTTCCATCAGAAGTGGACACTTGTAGCGAGAATCCACCCTGTACGGCATTATTTAAGGTAGCAGAGACTTGAATTGGTCCATCATCCTCATTTCCACTTACAGGTGCAATTGTAACCGCTGCAGTATCATCGTTTGTAATCGTATAGGTCGTGGTGGTCTGACCTCCCAAAGTAACGTCGCCAATAGGTGCACTAAGCGTAAGATTAATGGTCTCGTTTGGTTCCAGAATGGCATCCCCAGTGATGGACAGGGTCGGTATCGCAATGGCCGTGCTCGCTGTACCATCATAGGTACCAGCAGGGATATTGACCGCTTGCGGACTTGTCAAACTATAATCGGTTCCCGATGTGGCCGATCCCCCACCAGTTATGGTCACGGAACTAGCGTTCGCCACGGTTCCAGTAATGAACAGGGTGGGAAGGTTGTTCCCGACGTTCTCCGCGGCAGCGCCAGTGGCCTGTGAGAACTCAACGGTAACACTGTCATCGTTGTTTATCGTATAGGTCGTCGTGGTCTGTGCCCCCAGCGTGGCATCGCCAGTGGCCGTGCCAAGTGTCAGGTCGATGGTCTCGTTGCCCT
>NZ_CAMYIC010000051.1 GCF_947258355.1 uncultured Allomuricauda sp. | reverse complement strand
GTTACAACGAAATCACTTCTACATCGGTTACGAGTATACTTAAATATGAGGTGTTCCACATAATTCAAGAAACAAAAAACATATATGATGAAAAGGAAAAAAGCGTAAATGAATTTATAGTTATTGACAACGGACAACAAGTAAAACGCTTCGAACGAATTAATACCAATACCGAGCTTCCAGAACTAACCAGTTATATTCGAGAAGATTTCCTCTTAAATCAAAAAACTGCTCCTATGTTCCAATCAATGTTGGATTACATCTATCCCATAGCCGACTGGAAACCGGACAAAAGAGAATTCTTTTTTAAAAATGGTAAATGGTACTTTCTACGAGATGCCTATTTCCGATCCAAACAAGGTTTTGAAGTTACCGTGGACTCCCACAGCAGGATTACCAATATCTGCTATAAAATGAAATGGAACGAACCGGAAAGTAAATAATTTGAACTTTGTTCAATAAAAAAAGCCTCCCGGACTGGGAGGCTTTTAATATCTCTATGGCTAAACTCTAGTAAAAAGTAGCCCTTTTATCTTCTATTTCAGCCTTTTCTTTCAAAGCATTGTAAACTGCTCCATTTACACCTGCAGCTGCACTACCCTGCAAATTATGCGCATAAGTACTGTAGTTTTCTACATCTGGTGCTTCAGTTTTGTTGGTAACCTTGATCATGAACACTCCAGAGTTACCTTCGATCAAATCAGAAGTCTGATCCTGATCCATGGAAAAAGCCATACCTACAGCCAATGGTTCCCTGCCAGCTCCAGGTAGGGTTGGCGAAGACAAAGTAACTGCCGAGGCTGTGTTCTGGTTTACATTGTTATCTGACGCAATAGCATCCATTGACTTGCCCTGGTTTGCAGCTATGATCTGTGCTGCCTTACGTTCTTTTCTAATAGCTGGCAATGCGGCCGCAGAGGCATCCTCTGGAGCCATAAGTCCTTTTTTATACTTCTTGGTCAATTGAACCACAGCATAACCATTGTTCACATTAAAGCGCCTGATATCGCCAACATTGGTATCATCGTTAAAGGCCCATTGTACAATACTACGTTGCGAACCAAGACCAGGAAGATTCTCTCCCATCTCCTTTATTTTATTTACCGGTCTAACGGTGTAGTTACTTTCTTTTGCAATGTCACCAAAACTTTCTGGCTCTGCATCCATCACTGCCATTTCATATTTGGTCGCATCGGTGAACAAAGTATTTATGGTTTCTTCGGATGGCTCTATTTCCCTGGCCAAAGTGGCTACCTGAATTATATCTTGTTTATCGTCCACTTTAATTACGTGATATCCAAACTGTGTTTCCACCAATCCAACGGTTCCGGTTGGGTTTCCAAAGCAGAAATCGTTGAACTCATCGGCCATAACACCTTCTTGAAAATACCCTAGGTCGCCTCCACGTGGTGCGGATGGCCCATCCGAATTTTCTCTTGCCAATGCTGTAAAAACAGCATCTTCTTTTCTAGCTTCGGCCAATAATCTTTTTGCCTCGGCCTCGGCCTCTTCCTTAGTTCTGGTGATTGATGGATCTGCACGCTCTGCTCCTTCCCAGGTAATAAGTATATGACTAGCCTTTACAGTTCCATTAGGCTTTTTGTCCATAACCTTTGAAACTTTATAAAAATCACCATCCTCGTAGGGACCATAAATTTCCCCAACATTCATCGCCATTAATGTGTCCGCCGCGACAGAAGGTAAATTTCTTTTAGCTTTGTAAATTGTGTCAAATTTGGAATCTGAATGTCTATCAAGAAATGCCTCCATATCGTTGGTGTTTCTAAAACCAAGAATAGTATCGTTGGCATCCTTTGCTTCCGAATACTCTACAGAGTCATCCAAAAGTGCCGTAATTTCGGATTTCACATTGTTTTCATCTTCCGCAGATGGCTTTTCTTCAAAATACACAAAGCGAATATCACGGGCCTTATCTTGTTGAAACATTGCCTCATGTTCGTTTATATATGCTTGGATCTCACTTTTGGAAACTTCAATATCGGTATCTGGAATGGAAGTGTAGGGGATACGTACATATTGAAGATCAACTTTATCGTTGGACATGTCATAATCCAACTCACCTTCCGTAAGGGTAGCAGTTACCCCGCCTTTTACCAAATTAAAGTACATACGTTCCTTAGCGGCTTGTATGATAGATTTTTCATCTTGCAACCAAGCATCATAACGTAAAGGGTCGTTTGCTCTCCAATCGGCTATGGCGCTTTTAAAAACTTCTGCATTGAACACTCCGTTATCATCTTGAAAATCCGGAATCTGGGCATAACCCGATGTTCTTACAAAATCCACGATCTGGTCGCTCTCCACATCAATTCCCAAATCTTCGAACTGTTGGTTCAATATGGTCTTTCTTATTTCTTGATCATATACCATGTTCACCAACTGTGTGGAAGTAACCGTGGGTCCATATCTTCTGGAAGCGGTTTCCACTTGGGCCCTAAACTCATCAATTGGAATATTTTCTCCATTTACCTCTGCAATCGAGGAGCCTACTTTTCCACCAGAAAAATTGTTGCTGCTGAATACTCCAGATATTACGAATGCGAACAACGCCAAACCAATAATTAGAATAAGAACCGTGGTTCGTTTTCTAATATTCTCTAATATTGCCATTTTACTGCTTGTTTACTTTGAATTCAGTGGGCGAAAATACCACTTTCTTTTCAAATAGGAAAGCTAAAAAAGGGGCGGAAATTATTAATCTTCAGAGTGAACGGTTACACTTACCAAATCTATTTTGGTATTGGAAACTTCCAAAATTTTAAAGGTAAAATTGTCAATGGTCACTTCTGAATCCTGTTCAGGAATTTCACCGGTCTGATTTACGATCAACCCGCCCAAGGTTTCATACTCCTCCCCTTCCGGAAGCTCCAGTTTATAATTTTCGTTTATATAATCCACCTCCATGCGGGCCGAGAACTTATATTGATTCTCGCTTATCTGCTCTTCGAATAAATCTGTGGAATCGTGTTCGTCCTCGATTTCGCCAAAAAGCTCTTCTATAATGTCCTCTACCGTTAAAATACCGGATGTGCCTCCATATTCATCCAAAACCACGGCCATACTCTTACGCTTTTTGGTAAGTACATTTAAGATATCTTGAATTAACATGGTCTCCGGAACAAACTCCACGGGCAATAGAATGCTTTTGATGGTCTTAGGTTTTTTAAAGAGCTCATAAGAGTGCACATATCCTATAATCTCATCGATACTTTCCTTGAAAATCAAAATTTTTGAATACCCGGTTTCAGTAAAGAGTTTGGTCAAATTTTTTGGGGTCTCGTTCAATTCCACTGCAGTGATTTCCGTACGTGGCACCATTACTTCCCTTGCTTTAACCGTTGAAAATTCAAGAGCATTCTGGAATATCTGAATCTCGGAATCCACATCGTCCTCTTCCTCCACCGTTTCCATTTGTTCTGTGATATAATCCCCAAGTTCAAGTTTTGTAAAAGAGAGCTGTACCTGGTCCCCTTCGGTTTTAAAGAACACCTTTAGTATAAAATCGGAGACTTTAATAACAAACCATGATATAGCAGAAAACAGCAGGTAAAAGAAATAGGCCGGTACGGCAAACACTTTTAATAATGCATTGGAATATATCTGGAAAAAGACCTTGGGCAAAAATTCCGCTGTCAACAATATCACCAATGTGGATATCACTGTTTGGGACAGTAAACTGAAATCCGTTAATAAAACATTTAAAAATTGATAATTGGTGGGCAGTAGGCCTTGGAACCATTCCATAAGCAAATCCCCCATAAATAGACCATATATTACCAAGGCAATGTTATTGCCAATAAGCATGGTAGCAATAAACTTTGATGGTTTGTCTGTAAGCCATGTAAGCACTTTGGCCAAAAAACCTTCTTGTTTTTTCTCTATTTCAATATGGATTCTGTTTGCTGAAACGAAGGCAATCTCCATTCCTGAAAAAAATGCTGAAAACAGCAGGGAGAGAAGTATGACTATAAGAGAGGAGTCCAATGCTATTGTTGATTATCCTTTTTTCGTTGTTCAAAACGTTTTCGATATCTTCTCCTAAAAACAAACATGGCAATGGACACCACTGCAAAGAAGATAAATATGTAAGTATCCTTTGGGTTTATGCTCCAAAGTGTGGCAATCTTATAAATGGAAATGGCAGCTACAGCCAAGTAAAGGTATTCTGTATATCTTAAAATCTTGATCATCTATTCTTCTTTAATCGTCATTAGACCATATGTTTTGTGGGCCTTGAAAAAGGTGAAATCCTTATTAAAGTCCATTCCTTCGCCGTCCATTACGGTTCCATCTTCTGGGTTGGTATAGGTAAAAGCAGCTTCGGTAAAAATCCAATTGTTCTTTCTGTCAAAGTACAACTGGTCGGTTTCCAATTTTTTACCATCGTGGGTTTCCACGATCACATTTCCTTGCAAATCTATCAAATTGGTTTGAGAATATACAATGCCGTAGTCTGCTACGATTACGCTTTTCTGGTCTTTCTCATCATAAAAATCAACCTTAAGACCCTTTGGAAAGGTACGGAATTTAAATCTTTGATTATCAAAATCTTCGGATAACGGACTGTTAAGAACCGCTATCACTCGTGTAGTCGCAGAATCTTGGGCGCCCATGGCTTCCATGGTCTCCGTATAAGTTAAAGTGAAATTTTGAGCCACACCTTGCGGAAACAAAGGTTTTACCGCTTCTTCACCAACTCTTTCGTAATCGTCACCACAGGATATAAAAAGGATTGCCACGGTAAAAACCGTGGCAAAGCTCCTTAAAATATTTTCTGATGTTTGTTTCACTACAAGTTAGGTACTGTGACACTACCGCCTACCCAACAGCTGAAGGAAATGCGTTGACCAGCTTTTCCTGAGCTGAATATCATTTCCTTGGATGGGGCCTTGGCAGAATAACTTGCTGCAGTTTGGCTTGCTCTACCACTCAATGCAGGGTCTACCCTACCAGCTTTTCTTGCCATATCGGCAGCTTTCCAATAAATCGCTCTTTTTTCGAACGGAGTGCTACCACAAGCGTTTGCGCTAGTTGCATAAAGGTTGGCGATCAACAAATATGCTTTTCCATTTGCTGGGTTAGCATCAATAGCCTTAAGCGCGTAGCTTCTTGCCTGTGATTTGCTGCTTCTTCTAACCGTAGTGGCAATTTTATAAAGGATATCAGATTTTTTATAAGAATCCGTTTCCAATTCCACGGCTTTGTTAAAGTCGGCAAGGGCTCCATTCATATCACCAGACTTTTGCTTAAGTGCACCTCCGTACATATATGCATCGGCCGATGGGTCCAAAGCCAACTGGGCCTCGAACAATTTTCTAAACATTGGATCGTCTATACATTCCTTGGAGAACATTCTTCCCACTGCGCGCTTTACCCACTTTATATCACCTTTCTTTTCCTCGAAGCTTTTTTCGTACAATGGAATAAGGTTGTCACAATCCGCTAGTGCACCCAATTTGGAATCCACACTGCTGGCAACTTTACCGTAAGACTCTGAATTAACAGTCGCTGCTCTAAGGGTCTTTTTCTCTTTAGAGGTTAAAGTACCCAATGAATCCTTAGGCAAAAGTTTTGTAACAATTCCAGTCAACTGCTTGTTCTCTTCTTCTATTTTCCCGGTAACATCATCATATGTTGTAAATACATCCTGAAGGTCTTTTTTACCCGCATCGTGCAAATCTACCAAGCTGGAGAAATATAGATACAAGGCTCTTGGGTTCTTAAAGTTGGCTTGATCTTCTTGGAAACCTTTATCCAACATATTGAACAACTCCTCATCGGAAGCCATTTTGTTCTCGTACATCAATAGTGCTTTGTCTATCGCAACACCTGCCTTGGTGTATTTTGTTGGGAAGTATTTTAAGCTATTATCGTATAAATCCAATAAATCTTGGATAAATGCATCTTTTTCAGCTCCAGTTGAACCTTTAACTTTGGCTTTCAAGATTCTTTCTCCATAGGAGAAGTTTGCCTTGTTGATATCTGGGCAACTTTCGTAAACCATTTTCCATGGTTCGTAGGCTGCATCATAGTTTTTTACCTTTACATGTTCTGCATAAATGGACAGATTGGTCATGCATTCGGGGTTCTGTGCTTGTGCCATACTTAATCCCGCCAACATAGTGACCATTATCATCGTTAAGTAGTGTCTCTTTTTCATCTTACTAATTTTAAAGGTGTTAAAGTACAAATTTTCATTAAAAAATCCTCTTACAGGACCTTTACTGGGTGGTTATTTATCAAATTTTCAAAAAAAAGCCTATCAATTTATTTTTCTTTCCCTAAACCATCTATCATTTAAGGATAAACCTATATTGACTTTAAAATAACTTTCCTCAATCAGGTTCGCATCGGTTGTTCCACGTCTTCCCAGTTCAAAACCTAAGTTAAGATTGGAAAAATTCGCTCCCAGTGGTAATCCTAATCCAAAAGTTATGCCAAAGTTATTTATTTCTTTGTTGTTCACGGTTAGACCGCTTACATCATACCTTAATCCTGCGCGATAGGTAACTCTTTTAAAATATCCTGATAGTGAGCGGTAATCCGGCACCCAATATCCACCAAAGGCATAGGTACTTGCATCATTGTAAGTCACATTTTCCAATCCCAGGAAGGCATTGTCAAAATCGCTCATCTGCTGAAAACTGTATTCTCCTCCTAAAAACCATTTTTTATCTTCTCCAAAACCAAGACCTACTGTTGTTCTTGTTGGTATCTTTAATTCCGTGTTTCTTAAGTTGGATGCATCAAGATTTACATCAACCACCTCAACATCACTCCCGGTAGAGAGGGAGAAAGACCCCAGGGTCTGGCTGTTTTTGGAAACCAAATTACCTTGAGTGTTTACCAAAACAGAGGTGTAGAGTGTATATTTATCCTTGATCGTGGGATTGTAATTCAGAGCATACTTAAAATCATAACCGTTTATTTTAGACTCCCTGTTGTCCAGAGTCCCAAACTGTACCCCTTCCACGCTTTGGATTCTTTCGTATTCCAAGGTTCCAAAATTAAAATTGGCCGTTACCCCTAAACTCAGGTCTTTGATAGGTTCAAAACCTATAGAGGCATACAATCTATTAAGTCCACCTGTTCCCGTAAAAACATTGGTGACTTCGGAACCTTGACCATTTACCGATATTGAATTTAAGCTGTACCCCACGGAAGAATATGGCATTAGCCCAAAACCAAAACCAACATTTTTTGCCAATGGAAAACCAATGGACAGATAATCCAAGTTGGTTATGGAAACGTTTTGTTCCTCTGTCCAGTCTTTAATTCTATATTCCTTGTGCGAAATTCCAGCAGTATACGCAGTTAGTCTAAGCTTAGAATAGGCTGCCGGATTGGACAAATTGATGTGGATACTGTCCCCATACATGCTTATACCTCCCATCATTTGGTTGTCCACGGTTCCGTTGTCCCTGTGGTCGCCGATTCCGAAATAAGAATATGGCGAAATGGTTCCATTTTGTGCGAACAAACCATGGGCAGTCACGCAGAAAAAAGCAATCAGAATTTTTTTAATCATTCAATTTGTGTTGTATTCCAATAGGCAGTTTAGCCCCTCCAAGAGAAATTTGGAGTTCGCAAATATGGTGTTTTTTAGCCTTTTGGCAAAAAAATGGGAGTCTCCGCCTGTTAAAATAACTGTTAAATCTTGAAAACGTGATTTATATTGGCTGATCACCCCATCCACTTCTTGGGTAACACCATTAATTACGCCACTATGCATACATGATTTGGTTGAGTTTCCAATAAAATCCAAAAGTTCATCCGGATTGAGTAAAGGAAGCCCAGCTGTTTGGTTGTGCATGGCATTATACCTCATTCTAACACCGGGAGAAATAGCTCCCCCAATATACTCACCGGCATTGTTTACCATATCGTACGTAATACAGGTGCCGGCATCGATTACCAAGGTATTGCCCCTTGGATTGTGGTGGTATGCTGCAGCTGCGAGAGCCAATCTATCCACGCCAAGAGTACTGGGTGTTGCATAACTGTTCTTAAAAGGCACTTTGGATTGACTGGTAAGCACATGTACTTTACAAAAAAGAGCTACCACATCTCTCTCCTTTCTATCTAATTTGCCCACGGAAGAGATGATGGCATTGTTGATTCTTGGGTACTTCTCGAACAACTCCTTTATTTTGGTCAGAAAAAGACCGGATTCAAAACTATGGTCATAGATTATTCTCCCGTTCTCAAAAACAGCGTATTTGATGAGTGTATTGCCTATATCGATAACCAAGTGCATATTGCAAAGATCGGGAATTGGAAAAAATCAAGGGCTTTTTTTCGGGTTTTTGTTTGTATATCCTAATTTTGAAATTATATTTGCACCCGCTTAATAAAGCTTGGTACCTTAGCTCAGTTGGTAGAGCAACGGACTGAAAATCCGTGTGTCCCTGGTTCGAT
>NZ_CAMYIC010000050.1 GCF_947258355.1 uncultured Allomuricauda sp. | reverse complement strand
CTATGCCAAACAGGCCGATGTGGCAACGGGCCTTCGGCTCCGGATAGCAGACAACTTAAATACCATATACCATTAATTGATACTTTGGATATGTTGGAAGATGGATTCAAATCTAATCGGTACGGTGCCGTTTTAGGCAATCTATCCGATCATGGATATCTGGAGAATACCGAGGTGGATATGCTGCTCAAAAACTACCTTTCCACTCTTACCATCAACTTCGATAGGACCAGTGACACGAAGGCCAAAATCGTTGCTGAGGCACTCATTGATAATTACCATCGCATCAAAGGAAATCCATAAGCTCGCTCCATGCAATAAAGCCTTGTTCTTTGAGATTGGTTTAAGGATATCATAGATATTTACTTACATTGCAGTCACGTTTTTCCATCCCCGTTTGTCCTTTACAAAAGGACAAACCACAACCTTATGAAAGAACCCTTCTACCAAAGCCTGCTCACCTATTCCTACAACATTGTCGGTAGCCTGGAAGATGCCAGGGACCTGGTGCAGGATACCATGGAAAAGTATATCAACCTGGACAAGTCGAACATCAGGAACGAAAAGCAGTATTTGATCAAGACCGTGATCAACCTTTCCATCAATTTCAAGAAAAGATCCCAAAAATTCAGTAGGTACGGGGTCTGGCTTCCCGATCCCATTGCCACCGAACAGGCGGACTCGGCATTGGTACAAAAGCAGGTGGCCAATTATTCCCTTATGGTGCTGTTCGAGGAACTCAACCCCAAGGAAAGGGCGGTATTTGTGCTCCGGGAAAGTTTTAACTACAAGCACGATGAAATTGCGGATGTACTCGATATCACCCCCGAGAGCTGCCGAAAACTGTATTCGAGGGCAAAAACAAAACTTTCCAAAGCAGTGATCAACAAGGAACTGCCCCCAAAGGATTGTATGAACCCCTATGTCCATGCCCTGATGGAGGGGGACACCGAAAAACTGGAGGCACTGTTCACCGATGATATTGCGCTCATGGCGGACGGTGGCCATAGTGTAAAAGTGATAACGCGCATAACCAAGGGCAAGGCGGCTACGGCACTGCTCATGCAATATGTACATTCAAAATTCCTCGACAACAGGGAATATGAGTTCAATTATATCAACCACCAACCTGCACTATGGTTTATGAACAAAGAAAAGATCCTCAGTTGTGTGATCTTCCATTTTAACGCACAGAAAAAGATCGACCACATCTATTCCATAGTAGACCCCGAAAAATTGAACAGCCTGCACTTGAGAAAGTCGGTCTCCGTTGAACGAAAGATCGATGCCCTGCTGACCCAATTGAACCTGAACTGAATACCCGAAACTACCAGGCCCTACGGTTCCAATTGGTAAAGTACGGGGAGAATCTGACATATCGGTCACTTTTTTTATGGGCCGATGGTCTTATAAAAAAACAACGACATGAAAACACTTTTAAGAATCGATTCCAGTTTCAACCTACAGGATTCGTTCAGCCGTCAAGCGGGCGACCATTTTGAACAACTATGGAAAACAAGGAATCCGGAGGGGAAGGTCGTACACCGTGACCTGGCAAAAACAATACCGCCCCATTTGACACATAAGGTCTACAATGCCTTTTCCTTGGGTACGGAAGGCGAGCATGCACTAGAGGTATCCGATGAACTGGTCAGCGAACTGGAAAAAGCGGACGAGATCTTGCTTGGTTCCCCGGTCTACAACTATGGGGTCCCCAGTACCCTCAAGGCCTACATTGACCATGTGATCCGTATCAACAGAACGTTTGCTTACGATCCCAAGACCTATATCCGAAAAGGATTGCTCGAAAACAAAACGGCGAACATCATAGTGGCCCGTGGAGGAACACCCATCAATGGGGAGTCGCCCGACGGTGTGGAGGCCTATCTGGAGGGCATCCTAAACTTTATGGGTATTGATCGTGTAAACAGCTTTAGCATTTATGGAACGACCTATGAAGGTTCAGAGTCGGGCCTGCAAAGTTCAAAAAAAGCCATTAAAGAATACTTTAAGTCCATAGACCATGCAAAAGAAGAAGCCTGATTACCTGAGCGACGACCTCAAGGGAAGACCACAGATAGTCGCCCCTGATGATGGGGAACGCATCGGGATACACAACAGCAACGTTTTGCTCAAGATTACCAGTGCCATGACCCATGATCAGTTCGGGGTATACCAGATAGAACTTGCCCCACAGAGTATGGGGGCCGATCTCCACTATCACCGCTTCATGGAAGAACTCTTTATCGTGGTCTCGGGAAACCTGACAGTAACGACAAAAGATGCCCAGCACACGGCCAAACCCGGTACCATGGTACATATCCCCAAGTTTACGGTCCACGGGTTCAAGAACGATACGGACAGCCCTGTCAAGGTATTACTGTTCTTCAATCCCTCCATGGGACGTGAGGACTTTTTCAAAGGCCTGAAACAGGTGCTGGAGGAAAAGCCATTTGACCAAAGTCGATTTGAACAGCTCTACAACAAATATGATAGTGTCCCGTACAAGGAGGTAGTATATAAAAAATAGTAAAGACAAAGGCCAATGGATCACTTGATATGCGGTGCATTCCAAATTTTATAAGAAAAAACAACGAAAAGTGGTATTTTATCCTAAAATCTTGAAGGGATGGATGTCGATCCATTACAATTTTCAAGATACCTGAACGGTCAGCCTATGCGCTGTACAAAATAAAGGCAGTTCAAAGTATGGGGTTGGCAAAGACCGTAATGCATTCTAAATTACCGTACCAAAAACCAATAAAGAACTTAGCTCCATGAAAGAACAAGAAAAGCCAAAAGTAGATTTACCGGACAATATCACGGTTAACCTTAACAATGATAAAAATTGGGTAGAGAAACTCAGGGACTGGTTGATTCCCATTTCCATTGTGACAACAATTGTCAGTGTTGGAATATCCTAAAAAATTGCCATATCGAATTACAACCAAAAAGTCCTTGCCGAGAAACAATTGGCCGAAAACAGGAATATCGATATGCAGCTCAAATTGACCAAACAGTACATCGATCTAATAGCATTGGTACATGGAAGAAAGGGCACACATGTCTCCGAAACAGCCATCGAAAAAGCTTTTGATATGGGGCTGTTTTCCGAAGAGGAGCTGAAAGACCCCATACGTATCAACAACAAATTGGAAGCTTTGGCAAGCGTGAATATTTTTCCAGGTGCCTGGGAGCAGAATGGGGCCATCATTGCACTCACCAACTTGGCCCTTGAACATAAACTCCTTCTCAATCCCGCCATTGAAACCTTAAGAAACATTTCCACATCCAACCATGCCCTGCAAACGCATTGTATCGTTCGTCTGGTTCAAAAAAAAGTAAATGATTCCATAATACCTTTTGACCTAGGGTACCAACAACAATTTAATGCAAACAAAAAACAAAATACTACCGATTAAATGAACCCAGTTTTTAAGTTCAACTGTCCCCGCGGCATAGCGGTTATGTTCGTCATCATTTTTTCGTCCTGCAAGGCAGATCCCAACAAACAGATTGATGAAGGAAAAATAGACAAAGGGATCTACCGAAGCGAAGCCGTCGGATGAACCATTGAAATCCCAAAGAGTTGAGAGCCCACCCAAAGGGGCCCGGTCGCCAGAATGGCCAACAGGGGGCTTCCTTTCTAAAGAATCAGTCGCAACATGGGAGCGATCAAAAATAATAAGGTCTGAATTTTTGGACAATCATCATATTGTTGACCAAAAATGAACTAATTGGGTTGATAGTCTACCCCATACAGGTAAGTTTTTCAGTCTTGAACGGGCAATATTCAATCCTATCTAATTTCATTTGGCAACGGTTGATTTTTACAAAGGGATCTAGGCGCCACTCAAACACCTAATTGAACCAGTAAAATAAATGATTTAAAGATTTTCATTTTAGAATAAATTGTCGCCCATTTGGTTTGGCATACTTTAGCGACTACCGTTACACTTTTCAATGGGGTTCCCGAGGAATCTGCAGGACAAATGTTAGATTGTAAAAATTTGCACACCAACAATCAATTATACTGCTATTAAAAAGTATTGCCCTGAAGTAACTTTTAAGTTGAAAAAGCTCAAATACCTATTAAACCATTGATGCTTTTCTTCTTCAAAATTGGGTTGGCCCCTTCACTCGATGCAACCAATGCCCCGACCGCACAAGCTTGGTCGAGAGCATCCTGGGGATTGCACCCCATTAGTAACCGTTCCAGCAAAGTGGCAAGAAACGAATGGTCGCCATGGTCAGGCGTGCCACGCGTTTTCCTTTATCAAGGTCTGTGATCACGGGGTCTTGCCCCACGTTGCCGATCAACTGTTCTTTGTTTCTCAATGTACTCATGATAAAAAGTTTTTAGTGCCTGCTATTTTCCGTAATGGGATAAATCAGCAAACAGGGTTAAAAATTTCCCCTCTATTTTTTTGGTCATTGTCTCCCAATTTGTTTGCTTCTTACATGCGCAGCACAATAAAAGAAGGGGGTTCTGTCAAGGCTTTTGGACGGAAGTCGGGAGGCTCCGCGACGTAGCAAAACCCTGAACGCCGATGGCGGGGAGGTTTTCAAGGAAGTGGAAGCCCTATTTATGGGCAAAACAGGGCTTGGCCTTGACAGGTTCGATAAGTGCCCTTGGGCATTCCTACAGACCCAAGGACAAGTGAGCGTACGGGAAGTTAAGCGAGCAAAGGCCTTGGTGTCCTGATTGGAAAGCACCGGGCACTGCCCTGTTTTTCGATGCACCGAAAAACAACCAGGGCTTCTTTTATTACGGACCCCTTAAAATTTTAAGGAAGAAGACAGGTTTGCATCCTACCACAACAAAGTCCCAAGAAGGGTTTGTAAGTGGTGGATGCACTTAAAATCTGGCATATTCCGTCTTGATATGTAGAAACTAAAATTAGAAAGAGTGAAGCCAATTATCCCTGTTTTAATTTATGTGTCGGCATTGCTCTTACTTTCCTTATTATTAAAGCGAACCAATAGATTATCGATATCCTCACTTATTTTCGATTCCACCACTCTAGCATAAATCTGGGTGGTGGAAAGTTTAGTATGCCCCAGTAGTTTGGAAACCGTTTCAATTGGGACATTATTGGAGAGCATCACCGTAGTGGCAAAAGTATGTCTGGCCACATGAAAGGTTAGATTTTTAGCAATACCGCATGCTGAAGCAATTTCCTTTAGATAGGCATTCGTCTTTTGATTTGAACTTATGGGCAGTAGGCCATTAGCTCGGGGAAGTCTTTCATCACCATATTTTTCTAAAATAGCCCTTGCTTGGGGAATCAAGGGAACCTTGACAGGCATGTCCGTTTTTTCACGTTTGGTGCTGATCCATTGGTTTCCGTCAATGCCCTTAACAATGTTGTCCTTACTCAACTCCTTTACATCCACATAGGACAGACCCGTATAGCAGGCGAACACAAAACAATCCCGTATCTTCTCCAAACGTTCGTTCTTAAACTCGGTATGTTCCAATCGTTCAAGTTCCTCTTCATCCAAAAACTGTCTATCGAACTTGAAGTACTTTAATTGGAATTGGTCGAACGGATTTTTTTCCATCCACTCCAGTTTTACGGCTAAGTTGAGCATTTTCTTGAATCGTTCCAGATGCTTCATGACCCCATTGTTTCCCAATGAGAGCTTCTTGTTGGAATCCCGATGATTACGTAAGTAGTGTTCGAATTCCGTTACAAAAGCATAATTCAATTGTTTGAGAAAGATATCGTTCACTTTTCTTTCCTTGGATAAAAATCTATTGAGGTACCTTTCCGTAGTATAGTAGTTTTTCATGGTACCTGCTTTCAGGACAACTGACATCTTCTCATTATGATAGCTAAGGAGGTCCCTTAAAGTTTTGCTGTTATCATCCTCGCCGAGATAACGTGATTTGATTGCCTCCGCCGTAACCACACGGTTATCTTCCAAAAGTTCTTTATGGCATACCAACAAGGCACCATAGACACTGTCCAAATAAGCGTTCAATTCCCTGATTTGACTTGAGCTTCCCTTGCCCCGGTTTCTGATATTGTCCCAGTGTTTAGTGGATACATTGCGTTTGAGACTGATCTCGGATCGTTTCTTATCCACCGTAATACGGACGTAAATGGACAATTGGTTTGCAACGCTCCTTGATTTTCTGGTAAAGAAGCTTACCGCGAATGTGTTTTTTGCTTTCATTTTTGAATGACTTTGGTTAAACAATAATGTTGAATCGAAAGTCAAATCATATCCAAAAGCTCTTTAAAGATAGGACAATTCAAGTAAATGGCTGTACACCGAATTGCACACCTGATTGCACACCTATTATTTGGTCTTAAATGATATCAGATAAATGCATAAAAAACAAAAAGCACTGAAAATCAATTGATTAACAGTGCTTTTATTTTTATCTATTACTAGATTGGTCGGGGTGGCAGGATTCGAACCTGCGACCTCCTGCTCCCAAAGCAGGCGCGATAACCGGGCTACGCTACACCCCGAGGTGTGTTGGAAAAAGCGGAGAGACCGGGACTCGAACCCGGGCAGCACTT
>NZ_CAMYIC010000049.1 GCF_947258355.1 uncultured Allomuricauda sp. | reverse complement strand
GAATAAAGGTACAGTAGGAATGGTTATTTTATCAATTTTAATCATTTAATGAAATGGCTGTTTTAGAGCATTTAACATCGCAGCAAGCGATAGATTTGGAAAACAAGTACGGAGCACACAACTATCATCCACTACCCGTGGTTTTGAGCAAGGGCGAAGGTGTTTATGTATGGGATGTGGAAGGGAAAAAATATTATGATTTTCTCTCCGCTTATTCTGCTGTAAACCAAGGGCATTGTCACCCAAAAATTGTTGGGGCCATGGTGGAGCAAGCAAAAACATTGACATTGACTTCACGGGCATTTTACAACGATATGTTGGGGAAGTATGAGAAATATGCAACGGAAACCTTTGGTTTTGACAAGCTATTGCCCATGAACACTGGAGCCGAAGCAGTGGAAACCGCTTTGAAGGTGTGTAGAAGATGGGCTTATCAAAAGAAAGGTATTCCAGAGAACCAGGCACAAGTAATCGTTTGTGAAAATAATTTTCACGGAAGGACGACCACTATTATTTCTTTCTCCAATGATGAGGTGGCAAGAGAAAACTACGGCCCATACACCGAAGGATTCATAAAAATCGAATACGATAATTTAGCCGCTTTGGAGAACGCTCTTAAAAGTAATCCACACGTAGCTGGTTTCTTGGTAGAGCCTATTCAAGGGGAAGCTGGGGTTTATGTGCCATCTGAAGGTTATTTGAAAGAGGCCAAGGCCCTTTGTGAAAAATACAATGTGCTTTTTATTGCTGATGAAGTACAAACGGGCATTGCCAGAACAGGACGTTTATTGGCCACATGTGGCAATTGTAGCTGTGCGGACAAAAATTGTAGTGGAACACCAGATGTAAAACCGGATATATTGATTTTGGGCAAGGCACTTTCGGGAGGTGTATACCCGGTTTCTGGGGTATTGGCCAATGACGATATCATGGAGGTGATCACACCGGGAAGTCATGGAAGTACCTTTGGTGGTAATCCTGTAGCGGCAGCTGTAAGTATGGCTGCTTTGGAAGTAATCAAAGATGAAAACTTAGCGCAGAACGCCGAGGACTTGGGTGAACTGTTCCGTGAGGAACTCAACAAGTTTATTCCCACTTGTGACCTAGTTGTTAAAGTTAGGGGTAGGGGATTGTTGAATGCGATTTTAATCAACGATACCGAAGAGAGTTCAACGGCATGGGATATTTGTATGGCCCTTAAGGAAAACGGTTTATTGGCTAAGCCTACTCATGGCAATATCATAAGATTTGCGCCACCTTTGGTGATGAACCGTGAGCAATTGATGGACTGTGTTTCCATCATCATTAAAACACTTAATGAATTTTAGAAGGGGTAAACGCTAACACACAGCTGCCTCTACTAACCTAAGCTGTTTTTTATAGGCGTTGAAGCTTGCTTCAATACCAATGGGAAGGGTTGAGTTTTGGGGAATATGCCCAAAGCTCATCCCATACACCGCAGGAATGTTCAAAGGTGCGATTCTATCCATAATTACTTCCCTTAATGTAAAGTTTTCGGTAGTTCGTTTTCGGTCGCAGCCTTTACAAACACCAAAAATAATCCCCTTGGCCTTTGTAAAGCTTTCAACATCGGCTAGTTGGGTGAGCATTCTGTCAATGCGATATGGGGCTTCTTCCACATCCTCAAGGAGAACCAGTTTGTCCGTAAAATCAATCTCATAAGGGGTTCCAATGAGTGCGGCCACCAAAGTCAAGCTTCCTCCAACAAGTTCACCCTGCCCAACACCAGGGGTAATGGTATAGCGGTAATATTCGCTGTTCCTGTATTGCTTAGGATCTCTGAGAATAGCATTTTTGATGGGAAGTGACTCTTGGGGCTCCATCAATACTTTTTTAAAGTATTCCTGACTGTACTCATCATCAAGTGTTTTTCCCACTGGACCATGGAATCCAACAAGACCTGTTTTTTTATAGATGGTATTGATCAATGCTGTAATATCGCTAAAACCGACCAGGGCTTTCGGATTGTTCTCTATGCTATCATAGTCCAACATGTCCAAAATTCTTGTACATCCATAACCGCCACGAGCGCATAAAATGGCATCGATATCTGGATTGGCGAACATTTCGTTTAAATCTTTCGCCCGTTCTTCATCGGTATTGCTGAAGTAACCAAAATTACCTTTAATGCGGTCTGTGTAATGTGTTTTAAACCCCATTTTTTGTAAGGTGTCAACTGCTAGATACAAAGCTTCTTCGGCTATGGCAAACCCTGGAGCCACCAGACCGATAGTATCCCCTGGATGTAACTTTTTGGGTTTTATTTTGATTTTGGGCTTGTATATCGATGGATGGTTTCCCCAACTTGTTTGATGCAAAAGGGTTGCGGCACCAAGCACAGTGGCGGATTTTAAAAAGCTTCTTCTTTTAGACATTTAAATCGGATTAAGCAACGCAAAGATAAAAATGCACAAAATTTAAAAGAAAAACATTATCTAATCACTGTTTCTTTCTTCTCTCCGCAGTTGTCTCTGGATTTTTCGAATGGCTGATTCGATGGATTTCTCAGGCTCTATTATGTTATACTCACCCCAAAAATCAGGATCAGAAAAACCAGAGGCCTCATCACTTAGAATTATGGATTTTTTGATTCTCTCCCGATATCTGGGTCTATCACCGGTGATATTTTTTTCCCAGTCGGTAATCGCCATTTCCGCGGTCATGCTGTACTGGGAATTGAACCATTTATCCTCCCAATCCACTTTGAATTCCATAAATACACTGCTATAGCCATAGTACCACCTTCCATCTTTTTCACGGTAATCAACCCGATAGGAGACTTCGGTAGGCCATACATCCACCTTAGCGGGTTTTTTTCGGACGAATAGTTGGGCTGCTTTATTCCTGTCTGTAATGTTCAGTGAAAAAATGGCACTGGTCAATACTTTGTTTTCCACATCGATATATAATTCACCTCGATAAAGTGGCTCCAATATACCTTCGTATTGATTGAATTTAATAACATAGATCAATCTGTCATTGGTTCTTGTGGAACGATCAAATGTGAATTTATAGTTGGAAAGAGCTTCTTCGGAAAATATATATTCAGGATACTTCATCATATCCACATAAAGGGTATTATAAGGTCCCCCCTGAAGTTTTAGCGCAACCGTGTCCAATTTGCTGTAATCCGTGCTTTTACGCGCTTTGTAAAGTTCAACGGCATCGTCCCGAACCGAAGTATAAGGAGTTTTATAAATGTTTACCACCGCTTCTGCCAGAGAGACATTTCTTCTTCTCCTTTTAATGGTCTCCCGATAAAAAGCAGTCATGAATGTTTGGTCCTCAAAATAATTATCATCCCTGTTCTTGAGGGTTTCCTTTACCAAGGCTAAAGCATCTTTGGGCGCATTGATATTTATTTCCGAAAGTTGTGTTACGGTAACCTGTAATGAAATCTCGTTTTTTTCTGGTTCTAGACTGGCTATCGGAACCATTTTTGTTTTGTAGCCTAAAAATGAAACCACTACATTCTTGTTGATGTGCTCTCTAGGTACTTTTAAAAGAAAGTTTCCTTCTGTATTGGTAATGGTACTAATATTGGTGCCTTGAACGGTAAGGGTAGCGAAAACCAAAGGTTTATTGCTCGACTCCTCCTTGACTTCACCACTGTATTGATTATAATCAACCGTTTCGTTGTCCTCTTGGAATGCCATGGATTCTTTTGGGTTTAGCAATGCCAAAGTGCACAATGCCGATAAAAACAGTGTCTTATACTTTTTATTTAAAACTGATGATGAGGTTAATAAAAACATATCTGCAATTTTTTCTTTTTACTAAAAATACGAAATTTTAAAGACATGTTTCCAAACAGTTCTTGTTAAAAAACCGAATAACCTGCTAGGAACCAATGGTTTTTTTAATCCACCATAAACAGTGCATTGGCAAAGAACAATTTTCCGTTTTCCCAAAATCCTCGGAACAAAGGATTATCGACCATATAAATTACCTGTCCACGGCCGTAGTTTTCCACACCGAATACTAGGGACTCCGAAATTCTTTTCTGAGCTTCGATTCCGGCAAATCCAGAAAATGGCTTGGTGTTTTGTTCTAGGTAAACTGCGTTTCCATTGTTCAAGTACTCATAGGTACTGCTGCCCAATTTTAAAGAGAAATAATCGGAGTTGTAACCATAGGCCAATGGATTGGAATTGTCCACTTTTGTTTTAAAGATAGCACCTGTAATTGCCCCTTTAATGCGTTCCCGTTCCCAGTCTTTATAAGGTTGCGGTGAGTTTTCACTGGAATCTTTTTCCAATTTCTTTTTCTTGACACCAAAACCTTTTTCACCATCGAGAGCATCTATGGAGCCTCCCATAGCAATAATTTTACCTCCTTGTCTAACCCAGTCTTTTAATTCGGATAGTTGGTCTTCGTTAAAGTGATTGCCATATCGTCCACCAGGTAAAACAAGAATGTTATACTCATTGAGGTCAATTCTGCTGGCATATGCATCATCGATTACAGTGAGCGGGTAATGCAATTGTTGTTCAAAAAAGTGCCAGATTTCTCCAAAGCGAAGTGTTGAGGTCGGTCCACCGGACAGCACCGCAATTTTTGGTTTGGTAATCATTTGAATGGATGAAGAACCAAAATCTTTCCCAGAATCAACGAAACCGGTACTGGTCGGTGTAATATCCTTTTGGAACTTGGTGGCAATCATTTGGAGGGAAGTCGTGAAGTCTTCCTTGTTTTCGTTGTCACCTTTGGTGATGATCAATGTACCTCGATTAAACGATTTACCTTCAATGGTAAAGGGATGGTCCGCTTTCCGGACTCTAATGCCCTCATTGAGCAGGGCTGCCAAAAATCGTGCATCGTCCATACTGTTCCAATCAGTTAGGTATGCATAACTTCCATTGCTAATGTTGGAGGAAACTTGGGTTTCCTGTTTGCTTTGAGGCGAAACAGAAGATGTGGAAGCAATGGCATCCAGGCCGTAGGCGTATGGTAGAGACCACGCAGTAATATCATACGTCAACGAATCCGAAAGTTTTGCATTGGGCTCGAACAAGACCTTGACCAACGTTCCTTTGGGTTGATCGGTAGAAACTACCATCCCATTTTTATTTATGGATATACTACCGTTGCTCCCTGTGCCATAATTATGTCCTCGATAAGAACCACTTGCCAAATCCCCATATTCAATATTGTGTTTGTCCAATAGTGATTTAAGGGCATTTAGTTTGTCCTTATCGCCTTTTAGCACATAGCTTTGGTACTTGAATTCTTTGTTTTGATGGAACTTTCTGAATTCTTCGTTTAATTTTTCAGCATTTTGTGAGGATACTTCCACAGTGGAAAGTCCTGTTGTAAAGTGATGTGCAATCCTATCCTTTAGCGTCAGTGTGTCGCCAATGGCCGTAATCACTCCCAGTCCGGCTCTTCCGCTCCCCCCTTGCTCATAAGTCATTCCAATAGAACCATTGTAAATAGGGTAGGTGTCTCCATAACTGGGGTATAGTAGATCAAAAACTTCTTTGGTGAAATAGAACCAGCCGTTGGCATCAAAATATTTGGCATGATTTCTACCCAGGGTCACCTGAAAATCACGTTGAAAATCCGTTATAACTTCGTGATACGGTTCTGCTGCAGGAGCAAAATAGTAAGGATTGTTTACGCCTTGCTCATGGAAATCCACATGAACGTGCGGTAACCATTTATTGAACATTTTTAATCTCTGCTGACTTTCAACTTGTGTAAGCCAGGCCCAATCACGGTTCAAATCGAACATATAATGGTTGCTACGTCCGCTCCACCAACCTTCATGGTGTTCTTTACTATTTGGGTCCACTTGGTATGGAGTATTCTTGTACTGGTTGTACCAGTTACTATATCTGTCACGACCATCAGGGTTTATGCAAGGATCCATAATCACCACAGTATTTTCCAGATAAGAACTCTTTTTGGTCAAAAGTTCATAAATGGTTTTCATGGAAGCTTCGGTACTTACACTTTCATTTCCATGTACGTTATAGCTTAACCAAACAATCGCTTTGGAGGAATTTCCCGTTTCTTCGGTATCCTTTAGATGCTCTTGTCTTATGGTTTCCAGATTTGCAAGGTTTTCTGCAGAGGAAACGTATGCCAAAATCAATGGTCTGCGTTCGTTGGTCTGTCCGTAAACCGTCAGTTGTACCCGATCCGGGGCAGATTCCGCCAAATATTCGTAGTAATCCACTACTTCGTGATGGCGTGAAAACTGTGTGCCGAGTTCGTACCCCAAAAATTCTGAAGGGGACTTTAATTGCTGTGCGGATACGGAAATAGATACTAATAGAACGAGGGAAAATAAATATTTGGTCATGCTTGGGTTAATTAGTTCTATCAAATCTACTAATAAATTGAAGCAGAAACCTAATTTTATTAGGGCGGGCTTATTAAAATTGCATAAAATTCAATTAACGTATTTTTAGGATGAGAAAAAAAGAAGAGGCTTATCTTTGAACACCTCATTACAGTTTGAATGGAAGTAGAATGTATACCCTTTAAGGAGACCGGTTATTTTTCCCAACTCATTTGTGATTACCTTGATCAAAAAAAAGACTTAAACCCTTTTTTTAATAGATATCCCCTTCCAAAGAATTTTGGTGACCAAATCGAAGAGAAGGCGGCCAATTATCCAAAGGCGAACAGGGTTGTATTGGTAGACTCCTTAAAGACACAATACAAGAATGTCAAGGTTTCCAAAGCGACACAGAAAAATATTGATGTCCTTGCAAAGGAAACTTCTTTCACAGTGGTCACAGGGCATCAGTTGAACTTGTTCACAGGACCATTGTATTTCCTTTATAAAATTGTTTCCACCATCAACCTGGCTAAAAAGCTGAACAAGGAACATCCTGGTTACCATTTTGTACCTGTATATTGGATGGCGACGGAGGACCATGATTTTGATGAGATCAATTATTTCAATTTACATGGTAAAAAAGTGCTGTGGAACAAAAAGGCATCTGGTGCAGTAGGTAGATTATCTACTGAAGGACTGGATGAGGTTTATGGGATATTTGCTTCGGAGCTTGGTAATTTGGGGCTCACCGATAGATTAAAGGAGCTCTTTAAAAAGGCCTATCTGGAGCATGACAATTTAACCGAGGCGACCCGCTACCTTGCCAATGAGTTATTTGGAGACGAAGGCTTGGTTATAGTGGATGGTGATGATAAGGAGCTTAAAAAATTATTGGTTCCCTATGCCAAAAAGGATATTCTTGACCATACCCCGTATGCAAAAATATCGGATACCATTGATGGTTTGGGAAAGGTTTCTGCCGATTATACGATTCAGGTAAACCCAAGGGAAATCAATTATTTTTATTTGAAAGACGATCTGCGGGAACGGATTATTCTGAAAAAAGGAAAATACCATGTGATCAACACCCATATCGATTTTTCCGAAGAAGAATTATTGAAAGAGTTGGAGGCGCATCCAGAACGTTTTTCGCCCAATGTTGTGGCACGTCCATTGTACCAAGAAGTGATTTTGCCAAATCTGTGCTATATAGGTGGGGGAGGAGAACTGGCCTATTGGTTGGAGCTTAAGTCGTATTTTGATGAGGTGGGAGTGACTTTTCCCATGCTGATGCTACGCAATTCAGCTTTGCTGATAACTGAAAAACAGTCTGAAAAGGTCGAGAAAATGGGCTTGAAGGTTTCCCATTTGTTCATGAAGCAGCATTCGCTCATCAATAAAAAAATACGGGACATTTCCAATATCGATATTGATTTTTCGCCCCAGAAAAAGTTGCTGGAAGAGCAATTTCAGCATATGTACGAACTCGCCGAAAAAACAGATAAAAGTTTTTTGGGTGCGGTAAAGGCACAGGAAGTAAAACAGAAGAAAGGATTGGATAACCTTGAACAACGTTTATTGCGTGCCCAGAAACGTAAACTAAAGGACCATGTGGTACGGTTGACGGACCTCCAAAATGAGTTGTTCCCCAACCAATCTCTTCAAGAAAGGCAATTGAATTTTTCAGAATTATACCTGGAAATGGGCGAAGATCTAATTCCTTTATTGTTGGACACTTTAGATCCATTTTCACAGGACTTCATCATTCTTGAACATAAATAAATGGGTGTGGGCCAAGTTCGGGACACCTTGAAAAACTAAATTTTTGTAAAAAACTTTAAAACCTGGGTAGGGTATTTTCTTACTTGGTTGTTTTATAGTTGAAAATTGCTATGAAAAAGTAAATATTTTGAGTTGGTTAACTCATATGTTTAGGTTGGTTTTGATTTTATTGAAAAGCCCCGGAGTGGTTCCCGGGGCTTTTTATTTGTATTTATCTGGTAGTTGGTTTAGAACAGATCCTTGAAATATGATTTCACTTCAAATAATGTGGCTTCTTTCATGGTGTCGAATCGAATATCCGAGTGGCCCACGCGTTCTTCTGGGCCAATGCCTACACTGTGGAATTTTCCAGCTTTGGCAGCATCGATTCCTTTTTCGGCATCTTCAAAAACAATACAGTTTTCTGGAGGTAACCCCAGTTTTTCTGCAGCATAAAGAAAAATATCGGGAGCGGGCTTGCTCCTGGAAACACTGTTACCATCACCGATAACATCAAAAAAATGGGTTGCGTTGAGCTGTTTAAGTACCTTGGTGGCATTTTTACTTGCACTTCCCAGCGCTACACGAAATCCTTCTGACCTTAAATGTGTAAGAAGCTCTCTGGCACCGGGCAAATAATCTTCTGGAGTCATGTCATCCAAGCTTTCCACATAAATGTCGTTTTTCTTGGTTGCCAGTTCCACCACTGTATCTTCATCCAAAGACACGCCATTGTGGTCCATGATCACTTTTATGGAGTCCATTCTGGAAATTCCCCTGAGCTTCTCATTGAGTTCGCGATCAAACTGCCAGCCCATATCGTCCGATAGTTTTTTCCATGCTGCATAATGAAGTTCGGCAGTATCGGTAATCACACCGTCCAAATCAAAAATGAAACCCTTGATCATGGTTGAAGTTGTTTAGAGGGCAAAGAAAAAAGGAAAATAGTTAAGAAAAAAACTATATAAGGGTTTGATTTTTCAAAGTAAAATGTAAGATCAATCGGGATGGATGGACTTGTTAATAACCCGTTGGAATTACTTCTTGGAAAAACTTGTCATAAATAACCTTTAAAAGATACTTTTGCAACTAAAGCAAATTGCTATTTTTGCCCATGCATAACAACGTACTCATCCTAGACTTTGGTTCCCAGTACACACAACTGATCGCAAGACGCGTTAGGGAACTCAACATTTACTCAGAAATTAAGCCATACAACAAATTGCCAGAGGATTTATCGGATTATAAGGCGGTCATTCTTTCAGGCTCACCATCTTCTGTAAGATCTGATAAGGCGCCTCATCCCGATTTATCGGAAATAAAGGGCCAAAAGCCTTTGTTGGGGATTTGCTACGGTGCGCAATATCTATCACATTTTCATGGAGGCAACGTGGCACCATCTGCAACCCGTGAATATGGCAGGGCCAATTTGTCCTATGTTAAACAAGATGAGGATTTCCTAAGTGGAATAGGGGAAGGAAGCCAGGTTTGGATGAGCCATAGTGATACCATTAAGGAACTCCCGAAAGGAGCTGTTTGTCTGGCAAGCACGCACGATGTGGAAAATGCTGCCTACAAAATCGATGGTGAAACCACCTACGGGATTCAATTTCACCCAGAAGTCTACCACACCACCGATGGCAAAAAACTGTTGGAAAATTTTTTGGTAAACATAGCTGGATTAAAACAGGATTGGACACCCGATGCTTTTGTGGAAACCACTGTTGAAGAATTAAAGGAAGAGATTAAGGACGACAAAGTGATTTTGGGACTGTCCGGTGGAGTGGATTCCAGTGTAGCGGCCATGTTATTGCACAAAGCAATTGGAGACCACCTGTACTGTATCTTCGTAAACAACGGACTTTTGCGTAAAAATGAGTTCGAGAGTGTTTTGGACCAATATAAACATATGGGACTTAACGTAAAGGGTGTTGATGCTTCGGCACGTTTTTTGGATGCTTTGAAAGGTGAATCGGATCCGGAAAAGAAAAGAAAGATAATCGGAAGGGTTTTTATTGAGGTTTTTGATGATGAATCCCATAAAGTGGAAAATGCCAAATGGTTGGCACAGGGAACCATTTACCCGGATAGAATCGAGTCGGTTTCGGCTAGTGGAGGGCCATCTGCAGTTATAAAAAGTCACCATAATGTAGGAGGCTTGCCCGATTATATGAAATTGAAAGTAGTAGAGCCCTTGAAAATGTTGTTCAAGGATGAGGTGAGAAGAGTAGGCGCCAGCATGGACATGCCAGCGGAAATCTTGGGAAGGCACCCATTTCCAGGACCTGGACTTGGAATCCGTATCTTGGGTGATATTACCCCGGAAAAAGTGGCTATTTTGCAGGAAGTGGATGCCATTTTTATCGATGGATTGAAAAAATGGGGACTTTATGATAAGGTTTGGCAGGCCGGAGCCATGCTTTTGCCCGTAGATAGTGTAGGGGTTATGGGAGATGAGCGTACATATGAAAAATGTGTGGCGCTCAGAGCGGTGGAAAGTACCGATGGTATGACGGCCGATTGGGTAAATTTACCCTACGAATTCCTACAAAAGACCTCTAATGATATAATAAACAAGGTTAAAGGCGTTAATAGAGTGGTGTACGACATTAGCTCAAAACCACCGGCAACTATAGAATGGGAATGAAAAAACATATTTTACAACTGGTTTTTACCTTGGTCTTTTTATTGGCCATGGTACCGGTTTCTGCACAAAACTACGCAACGCATGCGGTAAAGGAAGGAGAAACCCTGAAGAGTATTTCTCAAAAATACAGGGTCACACCTTACAGTATTCTACAGGCCAACAAAGAAATCAAAAGTGCCTCGGATGTAAAGGAAAACACTATCCTTATAATCCCTTTGAATGGGAAACCGATTAAAGAAAAAGAAGAGACCAAAAAAGAGGAGAAGGAGGAAGAAGAGGTAAAACCAATTCGATTTACCCGTCATAGGGTTCGAAGAAAGGAAACGCTCTTTGGCCTGACCCAGAAATACAATATTACCGAAGATCAACTTAAAAGGTATAATACACGGTTGTATTCAGAAACTTTGGATAGGGGAATGGTGCTTCAAATTCCCGTGTTCCCAGAAATTGACCCAGAAGAGGAAAAGGAACTGGATTTTGAGGTTTACACGGTACAGCCCAAAGAAACCCGTTGGAGCATAGCGCATAAGTATGGCATAAGTGTGGACAGTCTTTTGGTATTGAACCCAGAACTGGACAAGAATACCAATTACTTGGCGATAGGTGAGGAATTGAAATTGCCAAGACCAAAAGGAGACAGTCTAAAAGAGCAGAAAACAGAAATCTTTACTTCCTACACAGTACCATCAAAAATGACCCTTTACAGTTTAGGAAAGGAGTATGGTATCCCAACGGATTCCATTGTTCGATTGAACCCGGAGATTGTAAAGGAAGGAGGTCTTAAAGAAGGTATGATCGTAAGACTTCCAAAAAAGAAAAATGATGAAGGGGAGGTAAATACGGACAACTATATTTTTTACGAGGTAAAGCCCAAACAAAATATTTTTAGGATTACCCAAAACCTTAAAATTACAAGGGACGAGTTGTTCAGTTTAAACCCTGCATTGGAAAACGGCCTTAAAGCTGGAATGGTGTTAAAGTTGCCCAAAGAAAAGGCGGAAGAACTGGAGGTGAAGAATGCCTTGGTATTGGATAAAATCAACTTGGTGGACAGCATTAATGTGGAGAATAGACCAAAGTTGGTGTTTATGTTGCCCTTTAGATTGGACAAGGTGAATGTTGCCGATACGGAAAAAGCAGAAGAACTTATCAAAAACAGAAGGGATTTGGCACTGAGCCTCGGTTTTTACACAGGTGCCATGGTAGCTTTGGACTCCATAAAAAAACTAGGGGTTTCAGTAGATGTAAAAACCTATGATACCCAATTGGACCAAGCTAAAGTCAAAGAAATCCTCTTCAGGGAAAACCTAAATGGCGTTAGCGCCATTATTGGCCCTCTGGCAGCTGGACCCTTAGATGAAGTTGCTGTTCAGGCTTCTGCAAAAGATATACCTGTTATCGCTCCGATTTCTTCGGATAGTAAATTAAGCCATAGCAACGTATTCTTTTCTGTTCCAAGAGATGTTGTACTGCGGGATAAGATGTTGTCCCACATGGAAAAAATACATAATGATGAAAACATAATCATCATTGCAGATTCCACGCATCAAGTTGCACACGATTCTATTTTGAGCAAATTCCCGGCAGCACAAATCGCAAAGGTGATCGATAACAAATCATTGCACTTGGACGAATTTTTGATTCAACTTTCTGAAGAAAAAGAGAACTGGGTGTTTTTGGAAACGGACCAACCCAATATGGTGGCAAGCGTTACGTCCATACTCAACTCCGCAAACACAGCGGTAATAAGCAATGAAGAAACTGCGGAAATCAATGTGCGCATGTTTACCACAAGTTTTAATGCCGCTTTTGAAGATGATGCGGTTTCCAAGACCCATTTGTCCAATCTTAAGTTTACCTATCCGTCATTTTATAGAGAATCGGGGAACGATGCTTTCACCAGGGCTTACACTCAAAAATATAAGGGTGTTTTGCCCGATAGATATGCTGTAAGAGGATTTGATGTAACTATGGATGTATTGCTAAAGCTAGCTTACAAGAACAATCTTTTCGAAACCTCAAAGTATATAGGTCTAACCGAATATACTGGAAATGGATTTGATTATTTCAATGATTGGACCTCTGGTTACTTCAATAGAGCGTGTTTTATCATGGAGTATGATAACCTTGAAATTAAAGAAGTAGAGCCAAAAGATGACAGCAAAAGTAACCTATAACGGAAACCTTAGAACCACTTGCATTCATGTGCGCTCTGGGAATGAGTATATTACCGATGCCCCAATCGATAATAATGGTAAAGGTGAAGCTTTTTCACCAACCGATACCGTGGCTACCGGACTGGCCAATTGCATGATGACCATGATGGGTATAAAGGCGCGTGACCTGGAAGTTGATTTAACGGGTTCCACTGCCGAAGTAACCAAGCATATGGCTGCAAATCCAAGAAGAATTTCCAAGATTGAGGTGAAATTGGAGTTGCCTTCATCGGTTTCCGAAAAGCACCGTAAGATTTTGGTGCATACCGCTAGGACCTGTCCTGTGCACTACAGTTTACATCCCGATATTGAAAGAGAAATAGAATTTAATTGGGTAAAATAATTGGCATAATAGGTATTCTGTTTCTCGGTTTTATAGGCTTTTCGCAAGAAATCGAGGAGGGAGTTCCATGGGACAAAAATATGCGGCTCACCTGGGCGGATTATAAGGGCAAAGTGCCTCCCGCTGATAAATCGGCGGCAACTACTGCCAGTGGTATTAGTTATTCCTATTCCGCAAACCTTCTGCACCATGAGGTAAAACTGGATTTTGAGGTCGGTGCTTATTTTTATCCCAATGAATCTTGGTACAAACCACAATTATGTGATGAAAATACCTTGGCACATGAGCAGCTTCATTTTGATATCACAGAACTTTTTGCCAGAAAAATGCGCGAAAAATTGAGGCGTACTTCTTTTTCCGATGATGTTAAGGCAGAGGTCCGTAAGATCTATCGGGATATTTTAAATGAATTACAACAATATCAGGAGCAATACGATTGGGAAACCAATTTTTCCCGAAATAGGGAAAAACAGCAGGAATGGAACCGTAAAATTGCCGAAGAACTAAAAAACGAGGAAAGTAAATAACCCTTCCCCTAAACCGTTTTCAAATAATCAATGCTCTCCTTAAGGGCAACCCTTGGGTTTTCTACCACATCTTGCTCCACAAAAAAGTGTTTTACACCAGATTTTTGGGCTGCATCAACAATGGCAGGAATATCCATGGCTCCTTTTCCGACAGAGGTCATCAATGGAAAAAGTTCTATCCACTGGTCCGCTGTTCCACCGTCTCCTTTAAAGGTTGTAATTTCCTGCATGTCCTTTAAGTGCATCGCAATATATCGGTCCTTATATTTTTGAAGGTATTCAACCGGGTCTGCACCTCCGGCCGTGGTCCAATAAATATCCATCTCAAAAAATACAAGTTCAGGGTCTGTGTTGTCCAAAATAATGTTTAAAGGAATCTGCCCATCCATTTCGTGCAACCCGTAACCATGGTTGTGATAAATAAACCTGAACCCTTCATTTTTGGCATTTTCTCCAATGGCATTAAAAGTATCAGCCATACGTTTATAGTCATCAAGGGAAGTTCGTAGTTCCCCTGGTATGGCAGAAATACCCATACAATCCAACCCCAGTGTTCGAACTGCTTCACCAACTTCCAGCATTTTTGTCTGCAGTGTGACCAAATCAATGTGCCCCGAAGTAGCTTTTAAGCCATTGTCTTGTAACAATCCTTGAAATTCTTTTGCCGAATGTCCATAAAAACCACTACCACTAAAACCCAAACTTGGTGTTACGGCCTTCCAGCGCTCGTGTGCAGCAACGGAACTAAATGGGTAGGGACCGTAAATTTCAATCTCTTTATATCCCATTTGGGACAACATGTTTAAAGTACTGGGCAAATCATTTTCCAACATTTTTGGAAGTGAGAACAACTGAATCCCGATACTGTTCAGGCCTTTTTTTGTGGGAGAACATGCTCCGAGGCCCAATAGCATGGTTGCGCTGGAGGCCAAAGCCGTGTTTTGGATAAATTCTCTTCGTTTCATGTTTGTTTAGTTTGGTTATGTTGTTGGGTGTATGTATTAAATATCACATCTCATGAACCCATCTTTTAAAGCTTCGATTTTATCGTCCCAAGTGGCAATAAACTCCTGTGCCACATATCCTTTGAATCCGGTAGCGTGGATAGCCTTTATTATGGCTGGATAGTACAATTCCTGGGTTTCATCAATTTCATTTCTTCCTGGTACGCCTGCCGTATGGTAGTGTCCAAAATAAGGGTGATAATTCTGTATGCTTCGGATGATATCCCCTTCCTGGATTTGCATATGGTAAATGTCAAACAGCAACTTAAAATTATCGCTTCCCAAGTGTTTGCAAAGCTCTACGCCCCAAAGAGAATTGTCGCACATATAATCCGGATGGTTCACCTGGTTGAACAATTCCATTTGAATTACAACGCCATGTTCTTCGGCCAGAGGTATAATCTGTGAAAGACCGTCCACACAATTTTGAAGCCCCACATAATCGTTCATTCCATCCCTGTTGCCGCTAAAACAAATCAGGTTGGTATATCCTGCTTCGGCAACCTTGGGAATCATTTCGGTATAGTTTTTAATGAGTTGCTCATGATACTTTGGATTGTTCCATCCTTCGGTAAGGCTAATCTCGGCACCATTGCACATGGAGCAATGAATATCGTATTTCTTTAAAGTCGGCCAATCCTTTGGCCCTACCAAATCAATTGCCTTAACCCCTAATTCGTTGAGGGTCTTTAAAAAATCTTCCAGGGGGATATCATTAAAACACCACTCACAAACACTATGGTTGATATTGTGCTTTAGTTTAAACTCTTTGGTTCTCCCTTGACTTGAGGCCAAAGCAGAAGTGGAAGCCAAACCTGCAGACCCAACGGCAGCAGTGGCTATAAAATTTCTACGTTTCATCTTGAGGATTTGTTAATGGAAAGATAGTATTTTAGACCTACATATGGAAATACGCCCCGATACAAAACAATTGTTGGAATTGGCCCATTACAAAATGCCTTTTGGTAAATTTAAGGGGAGATATCTTGTGGATTTACCATTACCCTACCTGGTCTGGTTTAAGCAGAAAGGCTTCCCCGAAGGAAAACTGGGCGACTATTTAAATACTATGCTTACCATCAAGGATAACAACTTGGAACCCATTATTAGAAAATTGCAAAAAGATTTTCCTAGAGAATCTTCCTGATTTTTGTCCTGCAATTAGTAACTTTACGCCCCGTAATAGAATGATCATTATGTCAGAGACCAAGTACATTTTCGTTACGGGAGGCGTTACTTCTTCATTGGGTAAAGGAATTATCGCCGCATCCTTGGCCAAACTACTGCAAGCCAGGGGTTACCGAACCACCATACAAAAGTTAGATCCATACATTAATGTTGACCCTGGAACACTCAACCCTTACGAGCATGGCGAATGTTATGTGACCGATGATGGTGCTGAAACCGACTTGGATCTAGGCCACTACGAGCGTTTTTTAAATGTACGCACTTCACAGGCCAACAATGTGACCACAGGTAGAATCTATCAAAGTGTTATAGAAAAAGAGCGTAGGGGTGAATTTTTGGGCAAAACCGTTCAAGTAGTACCACATATTACCAACGAGATCAAGGAGCGCATCCAAATTTTGGGTAATAGTGGAGACTACGACATTGTTATTACCGAGATAGGTGGTACGGTGGGAGATATTGAATCATTGCCTTATATTGAAGCGGTAAGACAATTGTTATGGGAGTTGGGCGAGCACAATGGAATTGTGGTGCATCTTACTTTGGTCCCATTTTTATCTGCAGCTGGCGAGTTAAAAACCAAGCCTACGCAACACTCCGTCAAAACGTTAATGGAGAGTGGAATAAAAGCCGATATTTTGGTTTGCCGTACAGAGCATCAAATTTCGGAGGATATCAAGGAAAAATTGGCGCTTTTCTGTAATGTGAGAAAAGAGGCGGTAATCCAATCCATAGATGCATCCACTATTTACGATGTACCTTTATTAATGCAGGAAGAAGGTCTGGATACGGTTACCTTGGAAAAATTGGCCCTGCCCAATGACACCGAGCCGAACCTAGATCAATGGAAAGAGTTTTTGCAAAGGCACAAAAACCCAAAGGATAAAGTGGTAATTGGTCTAATCGGAAAGTATGTTGAGCTTCCTGATTCTTATAAATCCATTCAAGAAGCCTTTATTCATGCGGGTGCTGCCAATGAGGTGGATGTTGAGGTGAAATCGATTCATTCCGAACATTTGTCAGCAAAGAACATAGCTAAAAAATTGAAGGACTTGGACGGTATTCTAGTGGCCCCAGGTTTTGGTGAGCGTGGAATTGAAGGTAAAGTGACTGCTGTAAAATATGCCCGCGAGAACAATATTCCTTTCTTGGGTATTTGTTTGGGCATGCAAATGGCCGTAATCGAATTTGCAAGGACCGTTCTAGGTTTGGAAAAAGCCAACTCTACCGAAATGGACAGTGAAACGCCAGATTCGGTCATCAGTTTAATGGAAGAACAAAAATCCATTACCAATAAGGGTGGTACCATGCGTTTGGGAGCTTGGGACTGTCACCTTAAAGAAGGAAGTTTGGTTCAGAAAGTATATGGCTCTTCGGATATTGAGGAACGTCATAGGCACCGTTATGAATTCAATAACGAGTATAAGGAACAAATGGAAGAATCTGGTTTGGTTGCTTCCGGGCTAAATCCAAAGACAGGCTTGGTGGAGGTTGTGGAAATTCCATCGCATCCATGGTTCGTTGGTGTACAATATCATCCAGAATATAAGAGCACAGTAGCCAGCCCGCATCCACTGTTCGTAGGGTTTGTAAATGCGGTATTGACCCATAAACAGAAACAAAACAATGCCAGTTTGGCATAAAATGGGGTTTTGGGCATATATTTGCCACCTGAAATACCAATAAAATATTTCTACTAAATAATATTCATGGAAGAAAAGAAGCTGGATATTAAATCCATTATTGGATTTGTACTGATTTTTGGGATACTCATTTATATGTTTTACCAAAATCAGCCTACGCCAGAAGAGTTAGAGGCACAAAAAGCGGAGCAAGCGCAGCAAGAGCAGGTTGAAGCAGAGCAAGCCAAAGCGGAGGAAGAAGCCAAAACAGCTCCAGTTAAGGAGACAAAAACTATCGACTTAACCGATTCTACAGCAGTTGCACAATATAAAAGCACTGTTGGAGCATTCGGGTTTACACAGACCACCGATGGTAACACCATTCTGGAAAATGAAGTGCTAAAACTTGAGGTTGCGAACAAGGGAGGGCAAATCGTTGAAGCCAAAATGAAGAATTTTGTCACTCACGATTCTGTTCCCGTGTATTTGGTGAAAGATGGCAATGCCAATTTTGCGTTGAACTTCACTACCTCGGATAACCGAGTTTTAAGTACGGCAGACCTGTATTTTGAACCTTCGTTAACTCAAAGTGGGGACAACAAAGTGCTTTCCATGAAGGCCAAAGTGGCCAATAATCAGTATTTGGAGTACCGCTACGAAATGAAACCAAGCGAATATTTGGTGGATTTCACCGTTCGCTCCCAAGGGTTGAGCGGTGTTTTCAACAGTAGCAAGCCGGTTACTTTGGAATGGGACCTTAAAGGGATACGACATGACAAGAGTGTTAGATACGAAAATAGATATACCCGTTTAACCTATAACCATGATGAGGGGAATATCAGCAAGCTTTCGGAGAGCAGTGATTTTGATGAGGAAACCGAAGTAGATGTAAAGTGGTTGTCCTACCGACAGCACTTTTTTAGTTCAATTTTGGCAACTGATGACCATTTTAAGACCGCCGATCTAACCTCTACCAATTTGGTCGAGGAAGAAAGCAAAGAACTGCTTTTTACAAAAGAGTATACCACTAGGGCCCCTTTGGAGTTGAAAGGAGGTGAACTAGCTCAAAACATGTATTGGTACTACGGACCTACGGATGTTAAGGTATTGGATAATTATGAAGACCTAGGGCTTGTGGATTCCATTCCATTTGGATGGGGAATCTTTGGTTGGATCAACCGTTATATTTTCACCCCATTTTATACGTTCCTAAGTTCATTTCTACCATATGGTATCGCCATTATTATCATGACGATTATGGTGCGATTGGCTCTTTCGCCGGTAACGTACAAATCCTATTTGTCGCAAGCTAAGATGAAGGTGTTGAAACCTGAAATTTCGGAAATTAGCGAAAAGTACAAGGACAACGCCATGAAAAAGCAGCAGGAGACCATGAAGGTATATAACAAGGCAGGGGTGAGCCCCATGAGTGGTTGTGTGCCCGCATTGTTGCAGTTACCGATTTTCTATGCACTGTTTATGTTCTTCCCAACATCTTTTGCACTGCGTCAGAAATCATTTTTATGGGCAGAGGACCTTTCCTCTTACGATACCATTTTTGAGTTGCCTTTTACCATACCATTTTATGGGGACCACGTATCGTTGTTTCCGATTTTGGCTTCGGTTGCCATCTTCTTCTATATGCAGATGACAACAGGTCAGAGCATGCAGATGCAACAACAACCGGGTATGCCTAATATGAAGTTCATTATGTACCTATCCCCGATCATGATGTTGTTCTTCTTCAACAATTATGCGAGTGGGTTGAGTTTGTACTACTTTATCTCCAACTTGATCACCATATTTATAATGTTGGCCATTAAGAACTATATCTTGGATGAGGATAAGATCCATGCCCAGATACAGGAGAACAAGAAAAAACCTAAAAAAGAGAACAAGTTCCAACGTAAGATGCGCGAGATGATGGAACAGGCCGAGGAGCAAAAGAAATTAGGAAAGAGAAAATAATTTTTCTGTTGGATTTTAGGTGACCCGATTAAACCTTTGGCATCAAAAGATGTCAAAGTGGGGTTAACCATTAATTCAATATGATGAAAAATATGAGATTGGCTCTTTTGCTATTTGTGTTCCTTGCTTTGGGAACAACGGATTATGTAGAGGCCCAAGTAAGGCGAACCCCAGAAGAAAGGCGAACCGTAAGAAGAAAAGTACGTCGCCATAACCGACGTGTTGTCCGAAGGACGCTTAGACGCCTGCCCGCAAACACCAGACCTTTGGTATTCCGAAATGTGACCTACTATCCCGTGGGCGGAATGTATTTTGTGAAACGACGAGGTGTTTATGTCCGTGCCTTTCCCGCCAGGGGACTCCGTTTAAGGGCACTGCCCGTAGCCGCCGTCCGAATCGTTGTCCGAGGCGTCCCTTATCAATACGCAGACGGTGTATTTTACATGGAAAAGCAAGGTGATTTTGAAGTGGCCGCCCCTCCAGTTGGGGCTGTGGTAAACGAGCTGCCCGAGGATGCCGAGGAAATCGACTTTGATGGTGTGACCATGCACGAACTGAACCAAGCGGTTTACAAGGAAGTGGAAAATGGATATGAGATCATCGAGGTTTTGGAAGAAGAACCTGAGGAGTAGCGCTAACCCATTTACTACATAAAAAAACTCCCCCAAGATATCTTGGGGGAGTTTCCATTTACAGGTTTAGTTTGGAAAGATTTGGGACTCCAAAGATGCAGGATTATGGAGGTTCAAAAAATTAAAAGTTGTCAAACACCTTTTTTTTGTGGGAAAATATTCCCTTGTTGATGTGTCATCGATGAACGGTAAACCTTATACGATAAAAAGCCCCCTCAATTAAGTTTGAGGGGGCTTTTTCAATCAACTATTCATCCAATCAAAAACTAGTTATTTGTATCTGGAATCAAAACAGTGTCCACAACGTGAATCACACCGTTGATTCCTTGTACGTCCACAAAGTCAATTCCAATACCCGTGTTTCCTGCTCCATCTGTGATATCGGCAATATTCTCACCCGTACCTGGTAGGTTAATGGTGATCATGTCGCCTTCTAGAGTTGTTGCGGTAGCTCCATCGCTCAAGTCGCCGGAACGTACATTGGATCCTGCCACTACGTGATGTTGCAATACGCTGGTTAACAATCCACCATCAATGTCACCTAATCCATTCCACATGTCGTTGCTATCCAATAGTGCTTGGAATGCATCATTGGTAGGGGCAAATACAGTGAATGGTCCTGTACCGGAAAGTGTGGATACAAAGTCAGGCTGACCTTCAGCGGTCAATGCTGCTTGTAAGGAGTCAAAAGTTGGGTCAGCTACAGCAAAGGTAACCACCGTTGGTAGATCGATTACAGCATCTACGGTGTGGATTACTCCATTGCTAGCAACAATATCTGCCATAACCACATTACTGGTACCGTTTAAAGTTACACCATCGTCAGTATTAATGTAAAGGCTCAAGTTCTCATCGGTATCAAACTCGGCAGCAGTGTTTACATAAGAATTAGACAATCCGGAAGAGAATGCAGCAGCACCAACAATTACGTGGTTGGACAAGATGGCATTCAAATCGTTTGAATTTGGGTTGCTAAATGCACTGAATGCATCGTTACCTGGAGCAAAAACTGTAAAATCAGTTTCTTCATCAGAAAGCAAATCCGTAAATGTGGTGTTTCCTCCATCGGTCAAAGCTCCTACAAGAGAGGAAAGCCCTGGGTTGGCAACAGCATGGTCAACAATGTTTGGGATATCGATTACCGCATCTACCACATGTACAATTCCATTCAACGCTTTTACATCTGCAGCTGCAACAGTGGATACTCCATTAAATTTAACTCCATCAGAAGTATCAAAGAACAAGCTCACATTTTGGTCTCCTGCTCCAGTGGCCAAAGTACTGGTATATCCGGAACCAAGTCCAACCAAATCTTCGGAAGTTACCTCACCACTTATTACATGGTTCAGCAATACATTGGTCAAAACATCGACTGGAACATCCGCCAAGGCTGCACCATCAAGGAAAGTTTCAAAGGCTTCATCGGTAGGAGCCAATACGGTAAAAGGTCCGTCTCCGCGCAGTACGGTTGGTAAATCACCATTGGCCGCTGTAAGTGCAGCTACCAGATTTTGTAGATTTTCGTTGCCAATGGCCAAATCAGTGATTGGAACCAAAATAATGTCTGCCAATTCGTCTAAAATGGCTTGTGGCAATAGAACTTTGTCGATTATATGTACTACACCATTGGATACTTCGATGTCAGCAGTAGTTACTTCAGCGGCAACATCTGTAGCATCTTGAATAAATACGCCACCTTCAGTGGAAACTTGTAAGGAAGAACCCTGCAAGGTAGTAAGACTCATACCATCACTTAAATCAGTGGATAGGGCTGCATCTGCTACAACATGGTAAGTTAAAATAACCGCCAACAAGTCTTGAAGTTGTTGGGTGCTGAAATCGTCTAAGGAATCGAAACCATCCAGTTGGGCCAATAAATCGTTGAAAGCTTGGTTCGTTGGTGCAAAAACCGTGAAAGGTCCTTCACCACTTAAGGCAGTAACCAAATCGTTGTTCGAGCTTTCATCAGCCTTTTGAAGGGCCGCTACCAAAGTGCTTAATTCTGAAGTGGCCTGTGCCGCTTCAACAATGTTTACACCTTCCTCTGGTTCAGTTGGAGGTGTTGTTCCGTTGTCATCATCGGAGCACGAGGTGAATCCGATGAATAGTAATAATAAGGTCAGTCGGGTAAAATGTTTTAAAGTATTCATTTGATGATAGATATTTGTTTAACGATTTAAAACTATGATTAAACAAAATAAAAGCAATAATGTTTAACATTTAACGCAAAAACTTTAACAAAATGATATTGATGGTTTGTAGATTGTACATTAAGATTGTTCTTTTGAGACATAATTATCGTATTAAATGAACCTCAATTTGTATTTTTGTCCTCTTAAATCATTACAATGAAAAAGGTTGTTGTTGGACTTTCGGGGGGAGTGGATTCAAGCGTAGCTGCCTACTTGCTAAAAGAGCAGGGTTACGATGTAATTGGCTTGTTCATGAAGAACTGGCACGACGATTCCGTAACGATATCCGAAGAGTGCCCTTGGCTGGAGGATAGTAATGATGCCTTGATTGTAGCCGAAAAACTAGGAATTCCTTTCCAGACAGTGGATTTGAGTGCCGAGTACAAAGAGCGTATCGTGGACTATATGTTCAACGAATACGAAAGGGGGAGAACACCTAATCCCGATGTACTATGTAATCGCGAAATTAAGTTTGATGTGTTCATGAAAATTGCCCTACAATTGGGGGCAGATTATGTGGCAACGGGTCATTATTGTAGAAAAGGAACCATTAAAAACAAAGATGGCACCGAAACCTATCAGTTGTTGTCAGGAAAAGACCCCAACAAAGATCAATCCTATTTCCTTTGTCAGCTTTCTCAAGAACAATTGGCCAAAACTCTTTTTCCTATAGGAGAGTTATTAAAGCCAGAAGTGAGGAAAATAGCAGCGGAAAATAATTTGATCACCGCCGATAAAAAGGATTCGCAAGGGTTGTGTTTTGTGGGAAAAGTGCATTTGCCTGAATTTTTACAGCAAAAATTGAAGCCCAAAAAGGGGGTGATCGTTGAAGTACCTAGCGATGCAGCCCAATTTTCCACAACAGTTCCTGATTTTCAGAACGAAAGGGAAAAATTGGTTTTTCGGGCTGAGAAACCGGTGTATTCCGAATCGGACGGAAAAGTGGTGGGTGAGCATCAAGGTGCGCACTATTTTACCATTGGGCAACGTAAAGGTTTGAATGTGGGCGGAACCAAGGAGCCCTTGTTCGTAATAGATACGGATGTCGATAAAAACATTATCTACACAGGACAAGGAAAAACACATCCTGGTCTGCTCAGAAATACATTGTTCATCAAAGAAGACGAACTCCATTGGGTGAGGCCCGATTTGGCTTTGGAAGTAGATGAAACCATGGAGGTGATGGCCCGTATCCGATACCGCCAACCCTTGCAAGCTGCAACGCTATACAAAGTGGAGAATGGATTGTTCGTGGATTTTAAGGAGAAACAATCTGCCATCACCGAAGGGCAATTCGCCGCTTGGTATATCGATGATGAGTTGATTGGTTCTGGAGTTATTTCTTAAACGAATACCTTATTTATTTTGATTATTTTGGTGGAAACTTGAACAAAATTTTCATGCAAAATAGAATCACAGAACTTTTTGGAATCGAATATCCCATCATACAGGGAGGAATGGTATGGGCCAGCGGTTGGCGTTTGGCCTCGGCGGTTTCGAACGCTGGAGGATTGGGTTTGTTGGGAGCAGGAAGTATGTATCCTGAAATATTGGAGGAACATATCATTAAATGTAAAAAAGCAACCGATAACCCCTTTGGGGTTAACGTGCCCATGTTGTATCCTGATATTGAAAAATTAATGGACATTATTGTGAAGCACGAAGTAAAGATTGTGTTCACTTCGGCCGGTAACCCTAAAACATGGACCAAATTCCTTAAAGAGAAAGGAATAATCGTAGTACATGTGGTGAGTAGTTTAAAGTTTGCCCTAAAAGCTCAGGAAGCTGGTGTCGACGCTGTTGTAGCTGAAGGTTTTGAAGCAGGCGGACACAATGGACGTGACGAAACTACCACTATGGTATTGATTCCTTCAGTAAAAGAAAAAATAAGCATACCCTTAATTGCAGCAGGAGGCATTGCTACGGGAAGGGCGATGTTGGCGGTTATGATCTTGGGTGCTGATGGTGTTCAGGTAGGAAGCCGGTTTGTAGCCACGCCCGAAGCATCTTCGCACGAACTCTTTAAAAAATGGATAGTGGATGCCCAAGAGGGCGATACACAATTAACCTTAAAGGAACTTGCCCCGGTACGATTGCTCAAAAACAAGTTTTTTCAAGATGTACAGGAGGCCTATGCTCAAGGTGCCACCAAAGAAGAATTAAAGGAATTATTGGGACGCGCCAGAGCTAAAAAAGGGATGTTCGAAGGGGATATGGAAGAAGGCGAACTGGAAATTGGTCAAGTGTCCGGGTTGATTCACAACATTACGCCTGCAGCGGATATTGTTAAGGAATTCATGGCCGAGTTCCATAAGGCGAAAGCCGAAATGTGCGGCAATTAAGGCGTTACGCCAACAGTTTGAGAAACTTTTAATATATTTATCCAGCGCAATGAGAACACTAATCCCCACACTACTCTTTTTTGTGCTCGCATCGCATTGCCATGGGCAAGTGGAGCGGGACAAAGCACTCCATTTTTTGGGAGGTAATCTTTTTGGCCTTGCAGGGGCCGGAATTGCCAAACAAGCATCCGACGGTAATCGCATATGGACTTTTGTAGGTTCCGTAGCTGGTAGTACACTTATTGGGCTTGCCAAAGAAACCGTAGATGCGGGACAAAGTAACAATGGTTGGGACAACGATGATTTGGCCGCTACAATTTTAGGGGGAGTTACCGTGGGAGTTACCATTGATCTATTTGCAAAAAAGGATGATAGAAAGCGATTGCGAGGTCGATATTCTAACCTGAATTTAAAAAAAAGAAAGTCTTTTGTTCAGCCAAATACGGAATTTGTTGTTTTAGAAGGCAAACTTCCATCTTTACACACTTTGGGAATCTCCAACCAAAAAATTTCGGTTAAATAATTCCCCTGGCTTTTATTTCCAGATATTTATTTATCGTGTTTACGGTCAGTTCTTCGGGTTTAGTTAAAATGGTCTGTATACCATATTTCTGAAGTTCTTTCTGCATCAACCTTTTTTCCAAAGAAAACTTTTCTGCAATTGTTTTGTGGTAGATGGCTTGTAAGTCCTCTGCATCTTCAGCCACCAAGGATTCCAACTCGGTGTTCTCAAAGAAAATAATTACCAATACGTGTTTTTTGGCCATGGCCAATATATAGGGCATCTGTCTTTTTAGCCCAGACATATGTTCAAAGTTGGTGTAGAGTAATAAAAGACTGCGTTGGTTCACCTTTCTTTTTACATGTGCATATAGCAACCCGAAATCGGAATCGGAATAATCCGTGGAAATATTATAGAGACTTTCCATGATGGTGTTGAGATGCGTGATTTTTTGAACAGCGGGCACGAAAGTTTCAATCTTTTTGGAGAAGGTGAGCAATCCGGTTTTGTCATTTCTTTTGAGTGCTACATTGGAGAAGGCCAGGGCCGAATTAATCGCATAATCCAATAAGCTCAATCCATTAAAAGGCATTTTCATTACCCTGCCCGTATCAATAATGGAATAAATTGGCTGCGATCGTTCGTCTTGGTATTGATTCACCATTAACTGATTCTTTTTGGCCGTGGCTTTCCAATTGATGGTTCGAACATCATCCCCTTTTATATATTCCTTGATTTGTTCGAACTCCTGCGTATGCCCAATGCGTCTTATTTTTTTAAGTCCAAATTCGGTCAGACGATTGCTGGTGGCCAAAAAATCATACTGTTGCATTTGTATGATGGATGGATACACAGGGACCATTTGGTCTTTCTGAAATACATATTTTCTTTTGATGATCCGTAGAGGGGAGGAGGCAAACACATTCAAGTTGCCAAAAACATATTCTCCACGCTCCACTGGGCGTAAGCTGTATTCAAAAAAATGGGGCACGCCTTTTTGCAGCTGCGTCTTATGTTCAAAATCCCTTTTTTGGAACTGTACTGGCAATTCATCGATTATCGAAATGGCTGTTTTAAAGGGATACTTCGAGCTCAAGTGCACCGATAGGATATTTTCATCACTGTTGGACAGTTTCTGAGGAAGATTACGGTGCGCTTTGATACCATTTTTGGTAGCATACATCAAATACAGGTCCAAAAAGAACAGCGAAAGCAATAAAAATACCAATAACCATGCTATGGGATAGAGCACTGGTAGCCAATAGGAAATCACAAAGCATGCGGATAGCACGGCGATATACCTAAAGAAAATATTATGTATGTACAGCGACCTGAGAAATGCCATGCCTACCTTGGAATTTCAACAGACCCCATAATCATGGTTACCACAGTTTCAGTGGTCATGCCTTCCATTTCTCGTTCTGGTGTCAAGATAACCCTGTGGTTGAGTACGGGAACCAAAGCTTTTTTTACGTCCTCCGGAATAACAAAATCACGCCCGGATATCGCAGCAAAGGCCTTGGCAGCCGTTAATGTGGCAATCGATGCTCTTGGAGAGGCGCCCAGATATAAATGTGGGTGGTTGCGGGTCTGAGTGATAATGTTGGCGATATAATCCAAGATTTTTTGTTCCACGACCACTTCGTGAATGTTCTTTTTGAACTCTACCAGTTTTTTAGGGCTAAGTACGGCCCTTATTTGGTCTTGTGGTTTTTCTCCCTTTCGCTCGTGATGGTTTTGCAGAATTATGACCTCTTCCTCGACTGAAGGATAATCCACCTTGATTTTAAAAAGGAAACGGTCCAGTTGTGCTTCAGGTAGGGCATAGGTGCCTTCCTGTTCAATAGGATTTTGGGTGGCCAAGACCATGAAGGGTTGTCCCATTTGGTATGTAGTTCCGTCCACAGTGGCCTGCCGTTCTTCCATGGTCTCAAAAAGAGCGGCCTGTGTTTTTGCGGGAGCACGATTGATTTCGTCAATGAGAATGATATTGGAAAATATTGGACCTTTCTTAAATTCGAACTCTGCAGTCTTGGTGTTGAACACGGAAGTACCCAGAATATCACTGGGCATCAAATCGGGTGTAAACTGAATTCGATTGAATTCTGTTTTAAGGGTTTTTGCAAACAGCTTCGCCGTTACCGTTTTGGCAATTCCAGGTACCCCTTCTATTAGGGCATGTCCATCTGCCAATATGGAAATGATCAAAAGCTCGATAAAATCCTTTTGGCCCACGATTATGGTGGATAGTTCCTTTTTAATTTGTTCCACAGTATCCCTTAGTTCTTCTAAAGGGACCCTATTGTCAAAACTCAGGTCGTTATTTTCATTATTTTCCATCAACGTTTGCTTTAAATGCTTGTATTTTTTGATTTAGATTCTTCAGTTCTGTTTCGGTCACGTATTGTTTCTCCCTTAGTTTGGAAATGGTGCCCATTAATGTTTTTATTTCTGGCAAATCGGTATTGCTCCGCATGGACAGATTTTTCAAAAACGTTTCATCTTCCAAATCTTGGGTGGGGACATGTAGTTTTGACCTTAGATATTCCAAAAAGTAATCAATTTTATGTTGGGTGATCAAATGTAGTTCCCCTTTTTCGAAATACATGTCGGCTATGGTCCGTGTAAAGGCCAATGTTTGGTTCTTAACGGGAGGCACCACTGGAATGGCGCGCTGTTTTCGTTTTCCTTCAAAAATTATATAAATAAGTGCCCCAATCAGGACAAGATAGTAGGCCCATTTAAATTCCTTGGTGTTCAAAAATAGATACATGGGCGAGGTATAAAAAGATTTTCCAGATTTATGGAAGTTGTCCATGTAAACTTGCTGGTCGGTATCCAAATAAGATAACAGCCCTGCGGTGTATTTTTGATTGTTATCCTTTAGGATAAAGTAATTGGTAAAGGCCTTTGGGAAGCTGGTCAAAAGTATTTCCCCGTTTCCAAACGGTTGCTTAATGGTATTCACATATTTTTTTATGGTATCCGTACTCTCCGATTGGGTATGAACTTGGGCCAGAACAGTAGTTTGCACAGTGTCCAATTGATCAAAAGCGGTTGTGTAGTAGTCTTTGGCAAATTTGACTTTGGTGTTGGTCAATTTTGGATTGGAAAGCTCAAAATAAAAAAGAGGCTCCAATTGCCCGTCGTTATACACGTTGGTCTGTTCCAAGTGGAGGGTGTCCAGTAATTTTTGTTCAAAACGGTCCGAGGCCACAAAAAGTGTATTGCCTTGACCTACCCAATCCAATAAGGTATTTAGTTCGGCCTCTTCAAAAGAAACCGTTTCGTTCACGAAAAAGTAAGTGCCCTTTACAGAGTCTGTCCGGCTCAATAATTCAAAAGGCGGTTTTTGGACCTGTTGTACCTTATCTGGAAAATGTTTTTCCATCAAGTCGTTGAGCACATAGGTTCCATAAGGTATTTTATGATGTGACACATAGGAGGGGAACCAATTTACCTTTTTGGGTTTATTGTATTCCATGGCGAAAATGGCCGCAAGGGTCAGAACACCGATTGTTATGTATATCCATCCCTTCCTAGGCATTGTTTATCGAGTTTTTTAAGGATGTGAATATAACTTCGGCTTTCTCGTAACGGGACTGGTCCAGATCAAATTCTCCGTACCAAACATAATCATATAGCAAGGTGGCCTTTCCAAATTCGTTTTTCAAGGCACTTTCGGAAAGTTCTTCTAAATAATCGTCGTTGGTTTTTTGTTGCTGCCAATCTATCATCTCCCGTTCTGATAGTAATTGTAGGATGTAGAGGTAATAATAACGAATGGCAAGCCTGTAATTTTGATTTCCCAATGCATCCTTGATCAATTGCTGTATATCCTCATTTTTGATGATGTGTTCCTCTTCGGACAGGGATACCACATTAGGATTTTTCCTGTTTTTTCCCATTCCCTGTATATTGGACTTTACAAAGAAACGTATCACTAAATAAAGGAACAGGGCAAGGAGCAAATAGGGAAGAATCTCCAAAAACACCGCTAGATAACCTTCCGCATTCCCTACACCAAAAATCCATTCAAAAAAACGTCGTAAAATATTGTAGAACCAATTGGTGAGGTCCGTCCACCAGTTGTTTTCGGGTTCAACTTCTTCATAATTGAAAGCATCATCGGCCCTATAGCTTTCAAGGTCTTCTTTGCTAAATTCTATGGGTTCGATATCTGATTCATCATACTTTACAAGGGAATCATTTTGGGCAAAAAGAATTGTCCAAGAAAAAAGTAGGTATGATAAAACGAATAATCTAATCATCTATTCCTCTGAAGATTTCCCTAAGCTTTCGATACGTTCAAAGGTGCCCGTGAAATTTTTCTTTTCATTGAGGTTGAAAAATATAAGTGAGGTAGCAACAAGCAATACAATGTTCATGAGAAACCGCACCAGTGTGCTCAAAATATTGAGCAACAAGTATATGGGGTCACTGAACAAATTCATGTTTTCCGCATCCAGTTCGCCCGAAAACACACCCATTTTTATCCAAGTATAGATGACGGACGGTAAACTGAAGGCATAGGTGGCAATTGCGACGATAATGTATATAACGAATAGGGTTGCGAAGGTAATCCACCAGTTCTCTTTGATCAATGTAAAACTATACTGGTAGGATTCCATGGTATCCTTTTTAAGAAAAACCAAGATGGCAAATGATATGGATAGGGGTACAGCGAGGTAAATTCCAGGTATTACGCAAAACATTGCCCCTAAAAAAACGGATAGTCCAACCAAGATTCCCAATCCTATCAAGGACCAAAAGGACCCATAAACGCCTTGGCGTATTTCATCATAATTTGTAGTTCCCTGGTGCTCAATGTACGATTTGATATAGTATAGGACAGTGCCCTGTGCCAATACATAGGCCGCAATGGAACTTAGTAGCAATGCCAATACCGATATGACCATTATAATCGGAGAAAATGTGGAATATTGATTGCCAATACCACCAATAGCACCAAAATTAAAAATGTCTCCTATCGTATACATGTAAAATCCCATAGAAATCAACATCACTACAATGTAAGGCCCCACAATTTTTAAAATGGCCCCGAAAAAAGGTTTGAATTCGTTACGGATAAAGCCAAAGGAATCGGAAAGTATCTCTCCCAATTCGCGCTGCTTCTTAAACTCGATATACTTATTGGATGTCTGCATTTGCGGTTTTTCTATGGATTTGGTTTGGATAAATAATGTAATAGAATATGATTATTGACAACGATGCCAATATGATAAAAATTGCGAGCCAATCGGGCATTTCGGTATGTCTGGTCACGAAACCTTCCAAAAATCCCGCGATGATAAAGAAAGGTACTGTGCTCACCATTATTTTTAGTCCGTTTTTAATGCCTCGTTTAAAGGATTCCAATCGCGTGTAAGTACCAGGAAATAGTATCCCGTTGGCCAGCACCAGACCTGCACAGCCGGCAATAATGATTACCGATATCTCTATGGTTCCATGAATCCAAATGGTGCGTGCCGATTCCCATAGAAGCCCTTTTTCGTAAAAAAAGTATTGAAAACTTCCTAACATTATACCATTTTGTAGCATAATGTAAAGTGTGCCTACCCCTAAAAAAATACCAAAGGCGAAAGCGTAAATAGCTACCTTTATATTGTTTATGGTAATCCCCAAAAACATATTAAAGGCCCCTTGTTTTTTGTAAACAGCCATGGGGTCACCTTTTTCAATGTTCTCCAGGGTCATGTTTACATAACCATTGCCAAGAATGGAACGTACAAAATCACCTTCATTGGCAGATGAAAATGCCCCGACTGCTGCAAAAAATGCGAATACCAGAAAAGAAATCAATAATTCCCGATGATGTTGTTTGAACATTGTGGGGAACTCTGTTTTCCAAAAATGGACAATACGGTTTCTGGATTCCCGTTTGGTCTTGTATATTTTCTGGTGAGCTTGGGAAGCAAGCGAGTTAAGATAAATTTGGGTGTTGCTCCCAGGGTAAAAAGTCTTTGCGTAACTAAGGTGATCTGTAATCTCAATGTAAAGATCCGAAAGTTCATCCGGATGAAGTTGCCCTTTATTTAGGAGGGCATTTTCAAAAGCGGACCATTTATCCTTATTTTGTCTAACAAAAGCGGCCTCGCGCATTACATGCTGTGGTTTGTAAGTAAAGAAACTAAAATATGGAACAATTTCAAATAGAAACGGCCCAAAATATAGCTATCGACCAGAACACATCCCACTTGGGTGAGCGTATGTTGGCTTATATTATTGATAGTTTCATTATTTTGGTTTACACCATTTTAGTGGTTGTTTTCTTGGTTTCATTGGACATTGATATTGATGATCAATGGGCTTTTTATTTGATACTTAGTCTACCTGCTTTTTTCTATTACTTGCTTTTCGAGACTTTGATGAATGGCAAGACCATAGGAAAAGGTGCCATGAACATTCGGGTAGTAAAGCTCGATGGTTCCAAACCCAATTTCGGTAATTATTTTGTTCGATGGGCCCTTAGAATTATTGATGTGAGCCTCACGTCCGGGGGAGGTGCGGTACTTACCATATTGATTCGCGGAAAGGGACAACGGTTAGGCGATATAGCTGCGGGGACTACAGTGATCAGCGAAAAGAAACGGGTGTCATTGAGCGATACATTGCTACGTGAACTGCCTGAAGATTATCAACCTACCTTTCCTCAAGTTACCGTATTCAAGGATCAGGAAATACAGACCATAAAAGAATTGTATGATAAGGCCAAGATAAACGCCAACCATAATATTATTGTTTCGTTGGATAAGCGAATCAAAGAGGTGTTGGGAGTGCAAACAACTTTACAACCCATTGATTTTGTTGATGTGGTCATCAAGGACTATAACTATTATACCCAAAAAATGTAGTTATGCTGTATTCGACCATTGATATTTTAGGTACCATTGCCTTTGCCATTTCCGGGGTTTTGGTTGCCATGGAAAAACGATTGGACCTTTTCGGTGTTTTCATCATTGCTTTTGTGACTGCCATAGGTGGTGGTACCTTGCGAGATCTGTTGATTGGAAACACTCCTGTGGGTTGGATGCAGGACCTTACCTATGTAATCACCATATTTATTTCAGTGGTTTTTGCCATCATTTTTGTGAATAAGCTCAAGTACCTTCGTAGGTCGTTGTTCTTGTTCGATACCATAGGTATCGGGCTTTATACCATGGTTGGGGTGGAAAAAGGCTTGGAAGCAGAACTTTTACCTGTTATGTGTATCTTTTTGGGCACCATGACAGCTTGCTTTGGTGGTGTAATACGGGATATCCTTTGTAATGAGATTCCTGTCATTTTCCGAAAGGAAATTTATGCAACAGCATGTATTTTGGGGGCGCTCAGCTATTTTTTGATCATACAATTCCCTGTAAAGGACGAATACGCATATATCTCTGGTATATTGGTGGTAATAATCCTGAGGTTATTGGCCGTTCGTTTTAAAATAAGTTTGCCCAACATTTATAAAAAGCAAGTCCAATAACCACCTCGCTAACTTTTCTTCAATAGTGGTTAATTGTTGTTTAGTGGAATTAACCCTTCGTTAATCATTTTTACTTTTTCATTAACCTTGACCCTTTTGGTATACCTCTATTTTGGCTCCTGAGCAATATGTGTTAACCAAACAAGGAGCATAAACAGGTAACCGGTCTCCTTGAAAAACCAATCAAATTTCAGGTATGAAAACATCACAATCGTTAATGATTACATTTTATGGACTTATTTTATTTTTAGGAATCCATCAAGCCACTGCGCAGGGATGTGTCGCTATTAGACATTTTTCCTCTTGTGTGGGGAATATATTGGAAAACAATTTATTAGGTCCCGGGGACATTCAAATAGGAAGTAATTACAGATACTTTAAATCCTTTCGCCATTTTAGGGGAACAGAAGAAGAACCGGATAGGGTGTCCAATGGGTCGGAAGTAATCAACCATTCCCATTCCTGGGATTTTTTCTTGACTTATGGAATTTCGGATAGATTGTATGCCAGTATCACGATCCCAACCGTCATCAATACGCGCTCCTCTTTATATGAGCATGGTAGAGATGAACGAAACACCACATTTTCTAGGGGCTTGGCCGATATTCGCGTGGGTGTAGGTTATTGGTTGTTCGATTTGGAAAAACACCAAAACGGAAACTTAGCTGTGGGATTGGGACTAAAGTTGCCAACGGGCAATTACAATGCCTCGGATATTTTTTACAATGTTGGGCCGGAAGGTGGACCACAAGTTAGACCTGTAGACCAAAGCATCCAGCCTGGCGATGGTGGTTTTGGGATTACATTGGATTTTCAGTTTTACCAAAAAATCGCTGAACGCTTTTTTGCCTATGGCGGTGGTTTTTATTTGATCAATCCAAGGGAGACCAATGGTACGCGCACCTTTAGGGAAACCCTAAGCCCGATTCTTCAAAATGAGGCTATTATGGCTGTTCCTGACCAGTTTTCGGTAAGAGGTGGATTTAGTCACAGTTTGAGTAATACCATTTCCGCTTCTTTGGGCGCACGCTATGAGGGAGTTCCCGTTAAAGATTTGATAGGAGGGAACCAAGGTTTTAGACGACCTGGAAATGTGCTTTCCATCGACCCGGGAATCGCTTTTATGAAGGATAACTTTTCGTTGAACCTGAACGTGCCGTTTGCCGTAAGAAGGGAGCGTCCACAAAGTGTTACCGATTTGGAAACACAACAGATTACGGGGGAGCCGAGAATGGGAGATGCGGCATTCGCCGACTATCTGATCAATGTTGGGGTGTCCTATCGATTTGCAAGAAGTAAAGTAAAAGTTGACCCGGAACTCATGAACGAATTCAATAATTAAATTTTTATAAAATGGGAAAGTCTATAAAAGAGCGAATGTTGTCCATTTCCATGGGCGTGGTTTATTTTTGGTTTGGAGCACTAAAATTTATCCCTAACCTTAGTCCGGCCGAAGATTTGGCAAAAAGCACCATTCATCATCTCACTTTTGGACTTATTCCCGATGAGGTTTCCATTATCCTACTTGCCTTTTGGGAAGTAGGATTGGGTTTTTTATTCGTTCTAGGGCTTTTCCGCAGGCAAGTAGTGATTCTTGCCCTGATACATATGGTATGTACTTTTACACCCCTTTTGTTTTTCCCAAATGATGTTTTTGGGGAGGAACCCTTGTCATTGACCTTGGTAGGTCAGTACATTATAAAAAACCTTATCATTATTGCCGTACTTCTATCTATTTATGAAAGAAAATCGGTTACCGAAAAACAAGAAATGCTTTCAAGAAATAACAGTAAGGATTATTCACCACGAATCTTGATTAGTAGATACCTCTTTAAAAAAGGGTAACCTCTGTTTTGGTAGTTAAAGTTCGGATTACAATACTTCTGCTTTTAGGATGTAAATATTCTGCCACGGCCAATCTCCATCACCAACAGGGACATTATTAATGGCATCTACAACATCCATTCCCTCGACCACTCTGCCAAAAGGTGTGTAAGAACCATCGAGGTGATAAGAGCCAGGGTCTTTTACAACAATGAAGAACTCGTAAGGAGAGGCCAATTTGTGGGGATTGTCCCTTTCGCTACTGGGCATGGAAATGGTTCCCCTGTGGTGTTTGTAACCTTTTTTAGCATCTGGCGGTAGTAGGTATCGACCTATTTTTCCCCTTTTTCTTGCGGTTTTGCGGTCGTCGGAGTTTCCGCCTTGAATTATAAAATCTTTTACGACCCGATGGAATTGAGTACTGTCAAAATATTTTTGTCGAGCCAAGTAAATAAAATTTGCTTTGTGGTACGGAACATCATCATATAACTGCACTGTGAAACTCCCCATGGTGGTGGTAATTTTAACCTTGTCCTTTTTAAGTTTTTTGGAGTAATCGAAAAAGAAGTCGATGGCATTTTCCTCGGTAAGTTTGAAGGGTTCTTCCTCTTCTTCCTCCGCTATGGCAGTTGAATCCACTTCGATTTCCGGTAGGGTGTCGGTTTTTGCAATATTTTCCTGAACTTTGTCTTTGTCCTTTTTAGGGGATTCTCCACAGGAAACGAATAAAAGAAATAATATACTTGTAGTTAAAGCCGATTGTCTCAACAGCATGAATTTTAATGAATTTTGTGAACTAGCTTTAAAATTAAAAAATCTCCCACTACCTGGAGAAGATTCTCACCATAAAATGTCTCCTGAACTGCGTATTCAATGGTTGAAGAAAAACAGGATACAGGATGCAAACCCAAAAAGGGCAGGGGTAATGGCACTTTTTTATCCTGATGTGGAGCAGGAAACCCGATTACTTTTGATTCTAAGAAAAGTATATCAAGGCGTTCACTCCAACCAAATAGGATTTCCTGGGGGAAAGGTGGAGCGCATCGATAAGAACTTGATGGATACCGCTTTGCGGGAAACCCATGAAGAAGTCGGTGTTCCACCAAAAGAGGTCAAGGTGATCAAAGAATTGAGCGAGGTTTATATTCCCCCAAGCAATTTTTTGGTTCGACCTTACATCGGAATTTATCCAAATCCGCAACCATTTGTCAAGGAAGAAAGCGAGGTTGAAAGCTTAGTGGAGGTGTATTTACGGGATTTTCTGGATGATTCCAACCATATTCAAGAAATTTTGAGTACCTCCTATGCAAAAAACATTAATGTACCCGCCTTTAAATTAAATGGTTACACGGTTTGGGGCGCTACGGCCATGATGTTGAGCGAGATCAAGGAACTTTTGCGGCAAGTGCTTTAATGGCTATTTTGTAAATTTGCAGTTAACAACCAACACGACATATGGGCCTTTTTAAGAAAAATCCTTTTGGTCATATTTTATTTTTAAAACGATGGCTGATTCGTATAGCGGGTATGATGACACATCAACGTTACAAGGGGTTTAATACCTTAGAAATTGAAGGTTCACAAATTATCCGCGATCTTCCTGAGAACAATGTTCTTTTTGTGAGCAATCACCAAACTTATTTTGCCGACGTGGTAGCGATGTTCCATGTGTTTAATGCCAGTTTAAGTGGGAGAGAGGATAACATAAAAAACCTGGGCTATCTGTGGAATCCTAAACTGAATATCTATTATGTAGCGGCCAAAGAGACCATGAAGAAGAGTCTGCTCACCAAAATTCTGGCCTATGCCGGTTCCATTAGTATAGAAAGAACCTGGAGGGCCGATGGTCAAAATGTGAACAGACAGGTAAAGTTCAGTGATATTTCCAACATCGGAAAGGCCTTGAACGATGGTTGGGTGATAACTTTTCCACAAGGAACGACCACGCCATGGAAACCTCTGCGAAAAGGAACAGCCCATATTATTAAGAAATACAAACCAGTTGTGGTTCCTGTGGTTATTGATGGATTCCGTCGTTCTTTTGATAAAAAAGGGTTGCGTGTTAAAAAGAAGGGAATTCTTCAGTCCATGCACATCAAAGAGCCATTGGAAATAGATTACGACAATGAATCCATTGAGGCCATCTTGGAAAAATTGGAGTATGCTATAGAGCAACACCCATCTTTCCTTAAAGTTATCCCTCAAAAAGAATTGCTAGCATACGAAGAGGAAAACCAAAAAAGGCGTTACAGTTATAAAGGTAAGTTAGATGGTTAGACCTCCAACCTTTTAAGTTCGTTGTAATTTTTTCTGAGTCTTTTCAATAAAATCCCATAAAGGAGTTTATAGAACAGCCATATCAAAAACAGGATTGCAGCCGTAAACACTATGGATATCCCGATTACCATCGCCCAGAATCCAAGGGTATTTCCGTCTTGTGAGGCCGCTTCAACAATTTTCTGCCCTTCGGGTCCATAAAGTAACACCCCGTACATGTTGATGATCAGATAGGTGGTAAAAATGATAAGGTTGAACCAGACGTATTGTGTTACTGTGCGTTTTACTTTTAGGATGGTCTTCATTAAATTTCTGGAAGAATCCGTGAAAGAGATTTTTTTGTAATTGGTATAAAATTTATAGATAAAGTATAGGATGATAGCGTAATTGATAACATTGAGAACCATGATCACCTTGTGGATATGCATGGCCTTAAGTTCTTCCATGGTCTCCGGACCGCTGAAAATTATATTGATACCTGCCCAGAAAACAAATTCAATAATGCTGATATAAAAAATCCACTTAACTATGGACGATGACTTTTTCTTGGTCATCGGATAGATTTGCTCATAAGACAGCTTGGGGAGATCTGCTTCCCGCTTCTGCCAATCTTTTTTCAAGAGCTCCAGTTCATCCAACATAATCACGGATTTAATATGGTTTTTAATTTGGTTTTTACCCTGCTCATCTTCACTCTCGCATTTACTTCGGAAATACCCAAAGTTTCGGCTATCTCGGAATAATCCTTGTCTTCCAGATATAGAAACACCAAAGCTTTGTCAATATCACCAAGTTGTTTTATGGCATCGTACATTAATTTTAATTGTCGCTCCTCGGTATCGTCATAATCTGTGGCCTTTATTTTATAGAGGACCGAATCAAAATCCTGGGTCTTCACCCTTTTTTTGGATTTCCTGTACAGCGTTATGGCCGTATTCAACGCAACACGGTACATCCATGTACTAAACTTGGCATCTCCCCGAAATTTTGGGTATGCTTTCCAGAGTTGAATAGTGATTTCTTGGAAGAGGTCGTTATGTGAATCCTTGTCATTGGTATATAGACTACACACCTTATGGACAATATTCTGATTGTCCTCAAGTTCCGTCACAAAACGATGTTCCAGTTCTTTGTTCACTAAACGGTTGGTAGATTTTCTTTATCTATTGGTATGGATAAAGCAGCATTTGTTACAATACTTTATGAAAAAAAACTATTTACGGTAGTCCAAAGCAGGTGGTCTGTTACCCAACATGGGTACATATTTAAAGTCCTTGCCTCTTCTTTCTTCCAATTCCTTTTTGGCTGCCTCCACGGTTTTTGGGCTTTCAAAAATGTCCATTGCTGTGAGTGCCAAGGTTTTTGCAGCTACCATCATACCTTTGTGGCCGATGCTCATGCCACCTGCAGCAACCGCTTGCCAACTATGTGCCGGAGTTCCAGGAACCCAAGTGGCGGTCCCCAGCCCTGCAGTGGGTACTGTATAGCTAACATCTCCTACATCGGTGGAACCGTAAGCACGAGCAGTTTCTTTATAAGGTTGTATTTTTTCGGCAGTTGAAATATCTGGTGCACCTTTACCCAAGGTTGTGGAGATTTTTTCGGCAAAAGCCTTTTCCTCATCATTATAGGTTACACCACCTACTTTCTCCAAATTGTCGTACATGATCTTTTGTACCGTTAGATTGGGAAGAAGTTCGTGGGTACCTCCAATCATTTCATATTCCATGGTTGTTCCAGTACCCATGGCAGCACCTTCGGCGGCCTTTACCATTCGGTCAAAAATATCGACGACTACATCGCGGGTGTTATGTCTGGCATAGTAATATACTTCAGCAAAGTCAGGAACAACATTGGGAGCTTTGCCACCATTGGTAATTACATAGTGGATTCTTGCTTCTTGAGGTATGTGTTCCCGCATCATATTCACCATGGCATTCATGGCTTCTACACCATCAAGTGCTGAGCGTCCTTTATCTGGAGCTCCGGCAGCATGGGCGGAAATACCATAAAATCTGAATTTTGCTGATTTATTGGCAAGGGCAGCACCAGCACTTGCTGCATTTGCAGAACCTGGGTGCCAGTGTAGGGCCACATCCACATCATCAAAAACGCCTTCGCGGACCATATATACTTTTCCAGATCCACCTTCTTCTGCTGGACATCCGTAAAAGCGAATGGTTCCTTTGATATTATTGGTTTTCATCCAGTTTTTTACAGAAACTGCCGCTGCAGTGGATGCTGTTCCGAACAAGTGATGTCCGCAAGCATGACCAGCGGCTCCACCAGCTGATTTTTTCTCAGGGATTGCTTCTTGAGACAATCCCGGCAAGGCATCATATTCACCCAATATCGCAATTACCGGGTAACCCGAACCGTATTCTGCTTTAAACGCCGTTGGGATACCAGCAATTCCTTTTTCTATGGTAAAACCTTCTTCGGAAAGGGTTTCTTGCAAAAGCGCTGAACTTTGTTTTTCCAAATAGCCCATTTCAGCAAGGTCCCAAATATTATGGGCGATTTTACTATATTTTTCAGATTTTGAATCTAATTCTTTGATGACATTGTTCTTGTCCTTTTGTGCATGAACACCAATGGTGCAAAATAGAAACAATACACCTAAAGGGAGGAATCTTTTCATTGGTTGAAGTTTTTTTGAGTTAGATGCTAAAGATACAAAAAAACCAACCCTGACACGATCGGCAATTCACGGGAATACCTAAATTTGTTGATATGTCGAGAATGAATATTCCTCAGTCCAGTTATCCAAGGGTCGTAATTATTGGCGGCGGTTTTGGAGGTATTGCATTAGCAAAAAAGTTGAGTAAAAAGGAAGCGCAGGTGGTATTGTTGGACAAACATAATTATCACAACTTTCAACCATTGCTTTATCAAGTATCCACAGGAGGGTTGGAACCAGATTCCATTGCTTACCCCATACGAAAAGTGTTACAGGGGTATCCCAATTTCTTTTTTAGATTGGCACAGGTTCAGGAAGTCAAGACCGAAACCAAAAGAATCAAAACCAATATTGGTGAGATTTTTTATGATTATTTGGTGGTAGCCACCGGTTCGGAGACCAACTTTTTTGGCAATAAGGGGATTGAAAGCAAGGGAATGGCCATGAAGACCATTCCGCAATCCCTCAACTTACGTAGCTTGATTCTTGAAAATTTTGAACAAGCACTTTTAACGGATGATCTTCACGAACGCGATGCCCTGATGAACTTTGTAATCGTAGGCGGAGGTCCAACAGGTGTTGAACTCGCTGGAGCCTTGGCGGAGATTAAAAAAGGAATTTTACCTAAGGATTATCCGGATCTGGATACACGTAGGGCACAAATAAACTTGGTACAAGGAGGTGATAGAATTTTACCGGCAATGAGCGAGAAAGCTTCAGAAAAGGCTGAAAAGTTTTTGGAGGAACTTGGTGTGAACGTTTGGAAGAATATCCGCGTAACCGATTATGATGGCATACGGGTTTCTACCAATACCAAAACCATTTTCGATGCGGAAACATTGGTCTGGGCAGCCGGAGTAAAAGCTGTGGGTCTAAAGGGTTTGGACGCCGAGCAATTTATATGTAGGGGCAATAGGCTCAGGGTAAACGAGTTTCATCAGATTGTTGGCCTAGAAGATGTTTTTGCCATTGGTGATGTGGCCCAAATGGAAACCAAGGAGTTTCCACACGGACATCCCATGATGGCCCAACCTGCCATACAACAGGGTAGAAACTTAGGAGATAATCTCGTAAGGCTCATTGAAAATAAACCTATGAAACCCTTTGTTTATAAAGACAAGGGTAGCATGGCCACTGTAGGAAGGAATAAGGCGGTGGTGGATATGCCCAACTTCAGGTTCCAAGGTGTTTTTGCTTGGTTTGTGTGGATGTTCGTGCATTTGTATTTTCTTATCGGGTTTAGAAATAGAGTGGTGGTATTCATTAATTGGGTGTACAATTATATAAGATTTGACCGTGAGGCACGTTTGATTATCCGTCCTTTCAAAAAACAGAATCGAGTAGAGAGAGATACTCTAATGCGGGACTGATTCAGTTCGAAGTACATTGATCTTAATGGTTAAAATTTAGCCAATAGCGGTGATCGGTTGGCTGAGCTTTGGTAAATTGTAGTAAAACACTTACCATGTTCAAATCAACCTTTGTATCCGCGCTGTTCCTTCTCTTGTGTTTTGGTATTGAAGGGCAAGCACAAAATCAATATGGTGTGCCCAAAACAGCGGAGTCACCTATTTATATTGAAGGATTCAACTACCCAAAATTTGATGACCTATCCCATTATGCTCGGTTCACCGTTGGCTATGAAGTTATGGACGGGACTGATATTCAAGTAATCGGTCAACATTATAGGAGATATGGTGCGGATAGAATCAGTTTAGGGACTCAACTAAAACAAAGGATTTCAGATAATTTTTATTTCTTAGGTGGGTACCAAAAAGAATGGGATCTTTTTAATAAAGGTAGAGGTTATCCAAATCCAGTTCCTCGGCAAGAAATTTTCTTTGGAATAGAACATCAGGTTCGGCAAAATATGCTGATGGAAGTAAAAATGGTCCATCCCATTAACGAATCCGATTTTTACAGCATAGGTCTCGATGGTGTAGGAACCCGAGTTGAACTGGGAACCCGCATAAAGTTTTGAGAATTTTTCACCTCCTTGGGTGAAACTTCTGAAGCACCTTATTCAAATGCTTACGGTTTACGTGCATATATACTTCTGTTGTTGTTATACTTTCGTGCCCCAACATTTGTTGTATGGACCTAAGGTCGGCACCATTTTCTAAAAGGTGGGTCGCAAAGGAATGTCTAAAGGTATGGGGACTTATATTTTTATCCAGACCAATTTCTTCCGCCAAACGTTTAACAATGGTAAAAATCATGGCGCGGGTGAGTTGCTTGCCTCTTCGGTTTAAAAAAACAAAATCCTCATGCTCTTTTTTGATTGGCACATGCAGCCTTACTTCTTTACAATATATGTTGATATATTTTTGGTTCACACCACTTATCGGTACAAAACGTTGCTTATCTCCTTTCCCCGTTACTTTAATAAAATCTTCTTCAAAATAAAGGTCGGACAGTTTTAGGTTAATGAGCTCCGATACACGAAGTCCACAACCATACAAGGTTTCCAAAATGGCCCTATTTCGTTCTCCTTCGGGTTTGGATAGGTCAATGGCGGCAATCAACGCGTTTATTTCTTCTTCTGAAAGAGTATCGGGTAGTTTTCTACCAATTTTTGGGGTTTCTATTAAATCCATAGGATTGTCTTCCCTATAATCTTCAAAAACCAGATAGTTGAAAAAACCTTTTAGACCCGAAATAATGCGGGCCTGTGTTCTGGGATTCACTATTTTGGCGATATCGTAAATAAATTGCTGAACCGTTTCCCTGTTAATTCCAATAGGCTTTTCTTCTATGGATTGTTCATCAAGATAATTGGCGAGTTTTTGAAGGTCCATGGAATAATTTGAGATAGAATTTTCCGAAAGTCCTCTCTCAATCTTCAAATAATTTTGATAATCTTTTATTGATTGTTGCCAATTCATATTTTCAAATATAGTGAGATAACATTTTCAAAATTGACCAAAAGTATGCATTGGTCAACTCAGAACGGCCTTTTGTCAAACGAGGCAGTATTCAATCAATAGTTTGTATAATTTTCCAAAACTGGAAGTCTTGAAATGGGAAAGATTGGTGCCTTTGGTCGGAAATCCAAGGCTTTGGGTACTTTTTTTACGATGATGTCGTTCTGTTGTTGATAAAATTTTAACAATGAAGAAAAAGACATTTGTATTGGTGATCATAGCGTTGGTTGCCATTAGTTTTTCGTCAATGGCTCAACGAGTGGACCGAACAAATTTTAAAGCTGGAGTTCATGCAGGTGTGCCATTTGGTGATATTTCAGATTTTTCAAATTTTGAGTTAGGCCTCGATCTAGGATATCATTGGGGTGTTTCGGAACTCATAGATGCTGGAATCTCCACTGGATTTATGAATGCCTTCATAAATAATGATACATTGGATTTTGGCCCTATTGAGGTGGAAGGTGATTTTCCGAATATCCAATATGTTCCCGTAGCTGGGGCATTTCGACTGTATCCGACCTATGATTTTAAATTGGGAGCCGATGTAGGTTATGCGGTTGGAATAAATGATGGGAATTCTGGAGGGTTCTATATCAAACCTATGGTCGGAGCCAATGTAAGTAGTACAACGGAAATAAATATTTCTTACGTAAAAGTAAGTGATGATTACGATTTCTCCATGGCAGCATTGGGGATTTTGTTTTTGTTTTAATAAAAAAAAGTAACTGTTTTAACCCCAAATCTTGCAGTATAAACCATGAATATTAACCACTAAATACACTTAACAAATGAAAAAATTACTTTTGGTTTTCGCATTATTTATGCTTGGTAACATGGCCATCAAGGCCCAAACAAATTATAGAGCTGCTCTGGGGTTGGGCATTGACCTGTATGATGAAGCCACTTTTTTTGGGGCTTCGGGAAAATACTTTTTCTCAGATAACCATGTCGGCCAAGCCGATTTGGGATTTGAGGACAATGCCACCATTGCCACATTTTTGTATTCCTTCCATAAAGGTTTTTTTAGAGCTCCCGGATTAAGATGGTACGCCGGAGTAGGACCAAGTATCATTTTTATTAAAGATTTTGATAATATTTTTGCCCTGCGTCCACATTTGGGGCTCGATTTTAAAATTGATGGTGTTCCACTGGTACTAAATTTTGATTGGCGACCTTCGGTGGTACTTAGCGAAGTTGGGGATAACCAAGTCGCTGCTTTTGGTTTTGGGCTACAGTTTGCCATCAATAACTGATAAAGAAAATATGTTGATTTAAGGGCGGGTTTTCCCGCCCTTTTCTTTTTGTTGTATTTTTGATTGCATGAAACTAATGATCATCAACGGACCCAACCTGAACCTTTTGGGAAAACGTGAGCCCGAAGTTTACGGGAGCACCACTTTCGAAGACTATTTTGAACAACTTCAAAAAAAGTTTCCCGACGTGGAGTTGGAATATTTTCAATCCAATATCGAGGGTGAACTCATTGGTAAAATACAGGAAACAGGTTTCGATTATGACGGAATCATTTTAAACGCTGCGGCTTATACCCATACATCCGTAGGCATTGGTGATGCGGTAAAAGCAGTGGAGACACCGGTTGTCGAGGTACATATTTCCAATACACACCAGCGTGAGGAGTACCGTCATGTGTCCTACATATCAACAGGGGCCAAAGGTGTGATTCTTGGATTCGGACTCCAAAGCTACGATTTGGCCATCCAGAGTTTCTTAGGCTAAAGGCTTCAAGTATTTTTTATCTGCATAGAAAGTGCCGAAAGGCAAAAGGGATGCTACAAAAAGGATGATGAACTTTTTAAGTCTCCACTTTTTTTCCCAACAGAAAACTACAGCCACCACTACATAAAGAATAAATAATATTCCATGCGCCATTCCAACTATTTGGTTTGGTTCGGGAATATCTGCCCAATGCTTCAACGGCATGGTCATTCCAAAAAGGAGTAGATAGGAAATACCTTCTAAAATAGCGGTGGCCCTAAAAAGTTTCAACATACCTTATAGGTGGATTACTTCATCATAAGCATCGGCAACAGCCTCCATTACCGCCTCGCTCATGGTTGGATGTGGGTGAACCGCTTTCAATACTTCGTGACCTGTGGTCTCCAATTTTCTGGCAACAACCGCTTCTGCGATCATGTCGGTTACACCAACACCAATCATATGGCAACCTAGCCACTCACCGTATTTGGCATCAAAAATTACTTTTACAAAACCATCTGGTGTTCCGGCAGCTTTAGCCTTACCACTGGCAGAGAAAGGAAACTTACCTATTTTTAAATCATATCCTTTTTCCTTGGCTGCCTTTTCGGTCAACCCAACAGAAGCTATTTCGGGGATACAGTAGGTGCATCCTGGAATATTTCCATAATCCAAGGCTTCAACATGCATGCCCGCCAATTTTTCCACACAAAGGATTCCTTCGGCAGAGGCAACGTGTGCCAAGGCTTGTCCTGGGGTTACATCACCAATGGCATAGTACCCCGGGATGTTGGTTTGGTAGTAATCGTTCACCAATATTTTATCTCTGTCGGTTGCGATTCCAACATCTTCCAAGCCAATGTTCTCAATGTTGGTTTTTATTCCAACGGCGGATAATACAATATCAGCTTCAAGTACTTCTTCACCTTTTTTGGATTTTACGGTGGCCTTTACGCCATCGCCTGAAGTATCAACTTTGGTGACCTCGGCAGAGGTTTTGATTTTTACACCTGATTTTTTGAAACTACGCTCCAATTGCTTGGATACATCTTCGTCCTCAACAGGAACAATATTCGGCATATATTCCACCACAGTAACCTCTGTACCCATGGAGTGATAGAAATAGGCAAACTCCATTCCAATGGCACCACTACCCACCACGATCATTTTCTTGGGTTGTTTTTTAAGGGACATGGCCTCGCGGTAACCGATTACTTTTTCACCGTCTTGGGGAAGACTTGGTAATTCGCGGCTACGAGCACCAGTAGCAATTATAATATTGTCTGCAGAATATTCGGTGGTTTCCCCGTTTTCTGCTTTTACTTCAACTTTTTTGCCAGGTTTTACCTTTCCAAATCCATTAATGACCTCAATCTTGTTTTTCTTCATCAAGAATTGAACACCTTTGCTCATTCCCTCGGCAACACCACGGCTTCTTTTAACAACGGCATCAAAATCATGTTCCACATCTTTCGCGTTCAAACCGTAATCCTCGGCGTGCTTTAAATATTCGAAAACCTGAGCAGATTTAAGAAGTGCTTTTGTTGGGATACATCCCCAGTTAAGACATACACCTCCCAAACTTTCTTTTTCTATAATGGCTGTTTTGAAACCTAATTGTGATGCCCTGATTGCAGTAACATATCCACCTGGACCACTTCCCAAAACAATTATATCGAACT
>NZ_CAMYIC010000048.1 GCF_947258355.1 uncultured Allomuricauda sp. | reverse complement strand
TTTTGGGATAACAAAAAGCTTTATATATTTGCACCCGCTTAGGAGGAATGGCAGAGTGGTCGAATGCGGCAGTCTTGAAAACTGTTGAGGGTCACACCTCCGGGGGTTCGAATCCCTCTTCCTCCGCTGAGAGACACCATCTCAAAACAAGAAACCCTGTAAATTATTGATTTACAGGGTTTTTATTTTTTTTGATATCAAATGATATAATTTAATTTCATCCTAATAGGTGCCCAATTCGGTGTCACCTACAATCTTACCAAAAAGGGACACCTAATATCATTTAAAATATTGTTATTCAGATATTTACAGGGATTATATTTTAATTTATTTTTACTAATTTCAAGGAAAATAATGTTAAAATAGGTGTCCCTTTTATGTTATCTCTCTTATTCTACATCAAAAAGCACAAAACCGACAAAGTAGGTCGGGCAATGATATACATCAGAATCACAGTAAATGGAAAGCGTTCGGAATTCAGCACAGGTCGCAAAATTTATCCCAACACTTGGGATGCCACCAATGGAAAGATATTGGGGTTCTCCCAAGAAGTCCGTCAATTGAATTCCCATTTGATGAAAATACGTACCGACCTATTTCGGCATGCAGATAAATTGAAAGATCAGGGGAAACCATTGACCGCAATATCACTTAAGGAATCATACTTAGGCCTGGATAAGCCTTCCAAGATGCTACTGGAAATCTTTCAAGAGCATAATGACAGGGTTGAAAAATTAGTTGGGAAAGATTTTGCTCCTGGTACCGCAGAACGATACAAAACCGCAAAAAGTCATTTGGCCGAATATTTACAGAACGAGCTTCAAAAGAAAGATGTTCCAGTCGTGGATGTGGACCATTCTTTTATTTCTGGTTTCGAATATTATCTAAAGACAAAAAGAAAGTGCAGCCATAACACAGCCATCAAATATGTGGTGAACTTTAAAAAGATCATTAGGATTGCCTATGCCAATGGTTGGATCAAAACAGACCCCTTTGCCAATTGGAAAGCCCGATTAAAAACTGTAGAACGGGAATTCCTGACCGATGAAGAGCTTCAACGACTAATGGATCATCCTTTTACAAATGATCGGTTGGAGCATGTAAGGGATTGTTTTGTTTTCTGTTGCTTTACCGGATTGGCCTATGCGGATGTGAAAAAATTGACACATGATGATTTTGTGATAGGAATTGACGGTGATCTTTGGATAAATACCAAACGTACCAAGACAAAAACCAAAAGTAACATTCCTGTTCTTCCCACAGCATTGATGATTCTCGAAAAATACGAGCACAGTCCCTTACTTGCAGATAAAAAGGTGCTACCCGTATTGACCAATCAAAAAATGAATGCCTATTTAAAGGAAATAGCGGACCTTAGCGGCATCAACAAACACTTGACCACTCATTTGGCCAGACACACTTTTGCAACAACGGTAACTCTTTCCAATGGTGTCTCCATTGAATCGGTAAGTAAAATGTTGGGGCATAAATCGCTTCGAACCACACAACATTATGCGAAAATATTGAACCGAAAAGTCAGTGAGGATATGCAGCTGTTGAAAAAGAAACTGAGTTTCCAGGAAAAAGTATCATCAAAGCTATCTTAATCATTTTTTATAATCTAATAAACAGTGCATTATGGCTTTCATTTCAGTTGTTGAATGCCCCTTTTTTAGTGTCGTTATCGACTGCGATTAGCCTTAATTAATCAATTGGGTTCTTTGTACACTAAATTTTCCAAATTGATCTCCCCTATTTTTCTGGTTATTTGTGCATCCGAATATAGCTCTAACACAGGGTCAAGAAAATGATAGGTGTAATTGGCCCCATAAACAAAAGGATTGCTCGTATCAAAGTCTTTAAAAACAGATCTGACCTTCATTGTGAGCAGTAGGATGACACTTTTATCTTTGATCAAGGCTTCAGCTTTATCAGGGTTCATTTTAAAAAGCACATCGCCATTAATGTAATCCACTTGTTCCGTTTTGTTAAAAAACGTATGCCCGTATGGTGTTTTGGGAGCAAATTCATTAAAGTACTCAACCGAGGAAATAGCCCCAAGGGGCGGTCTTTTAATGGGCAGGCGTACCCAAAAGCCTTCCCTGTCAAAGTCATATTGGCCTTGAAATTTTATGGCATGTACCAGTTGAAAATCTTCAGAACCGTCGGCAAAAAAGTCTTCGGCCCATTTTAAAATGACCTCCAGGTACTTTTCCACAAAGGTCACATATCGTTCGTTTTCTGTAAAACCATCTGCTTGGTGACCTCCCCATTCCCTTACCAATGCGCTTTTACCGGTTCCGCTCCAATCATTCATAAAATATTCCTTTTTTAGAGCGTCAGTTCCCATATCAAAAGCAAATTCCTTCAGTACTTTTTGGGCCAGGCTGGATTTGGCCTCCTTTTCAATAATCTTGCCTTTGGTCTGTTGTGTAAGAGCATCCCTGTCCATTACCTTAAAATGCTCTTTAAGCATATTAATCCGTACCAAGTGTGCAAACCCTGCATACCCCAAACCAGTCAAGTTTCTTTTTTCGGCTGCTTCCTTGGAAAGATCCACTTTTTTTGGATTATCCCGCATCATGTAAGCATCAATGGCACCAAACCTGGGAAGGCCCTTGAATTTTTGGATCACAATGTCCTTAAATGCTGGATCAGGTGATTTGTAGACCAGATACTCTGAATCGTCGAATGATATATTAGTGGTTTGTTGCGAGGTATTTTGGTCAATGGTTTTTTTCTCGGTTTGAGTTGTACCACCTGTTTGGGTGCTTGACCCTTGTTCGGCATCCTTATTCCCATTAAGAATATCATCTACCTTTTTATCTGCTTTTTTTATGATTTTTTCCTCTGCCTGTTTTTTCAGTTTTTTAAAAAACTGACCATTCACAGGCTGTGGCATGGCCATCATCACAACACCCATTATCAGCCATACAACCTCTTTAGAACAATTACATTTCATGTCTTAATCCTTAAATTTAATAGTTCTGATATCCGATTCGCCCATTTTTTGACTTAATAGACCATCCTTGTAAAACTCCATTTTAGTGTCTTCCAGTTCAAATTCCCATGAAATGCGGGTCGGACTCGTAATCTTAGGGGTTACTTTGACTTTAAAAACCACGAACACCGGGGAACGCTCTATTAAATTATATGCTTTGGCAGCAGTGGGCTCAACAGCAAGAAAAACCTTTTTTGAATAATTTTTCAGGGTTTTCTCATTCTCCGAATAGGCCATGAAATTGGACTTGTGCAAAATAAAGTCCCCACCAATGGAGAATATACTTCTAATCCAATAACCCTTGTTTTTGAAATCATATTTTTCAGCCACTGCTCCCCTTGCAACGAAATATGCAATTTGGGTCCCATCTTCATAAAAAGAGTTGCTCCATTTCTGAAGAGTGCCATAATGGTTCTTGATGAATTTGGTATAACTGCGATTTTGGGCAAACTCATTGTTTCCAGTGCCTCCCCAATGTGAAACTTGTGCCCTTTCTCCAGCGGGACTATAAAAATTACATGGAGATTTGGCTTCGGAATCACAAAAGTATTCTTGAAGTTTTTCATCGGATAGGGTTTCCCTGGCGAGAATTAACAAGTGATTTTGGGCAAACTCAGAATTCTTTTTTGCAAGGTCCCCTGCTATATTCTGATGTTTGGTCAATTTTGATCGATCTAAATCATTAAAGGTCCTTTCTAAAAATTTCATCTCTAAAAGTGCCTCATACGCTTTGTTCATCGTCGGTGCCGTGGTCCCTCTCAAAAAATAGAGATCGCCGTATCTGGGAAGTCCATTGTGCGATTGTATAACGACATCCCTAAAATCTTTAGTGGGTGCCTTGAACGTTAGAACATTTTGATCGTTTGCCGCAAGGGGTTCTCTTTTGGCTACTGTTTCGCTCTGTGAGCTTGTATTTTTAGATGTCGGCCCAGTTTTTGTATCAGGAACGGGCGTTTTCTCACCGTTGCCATTCAACAACTCGTCTGTTTTATCACTGGCTTTTTTTACAATCTTGTTTTCTACGTTCTTTTTTAATTTTTTAAAAAACTGACCTTGGACAGAAATCGGCATAAACATTCCCAACACGGTCAAAATCAAAATGACATTCGTTTTTACTGGTTTTATTTTCATGACTTTTGGATTATCTGGTCTTGGATACCATGGTATTTGTATTGATTTCGCCCGTTTTCTTTGTAAGTCCGTCATCTGAATAGATTTCGATAACGGGACTGTTGAGGCTAAAAGTGGTCTTGAGTTGACCTGCCCGATAATTTTCCAAGCCATTGAAAAAACCGGTCACATCAAATACCAAAAAGATCTGTTGGTTCTTTTCAGAGAAGGTTTCAGCCTCTTCTGGCGACATTTTGAACAGTATCGAAGAACCGTTGGGGTGCATCAACTTTCTTTCTGATGAATTGCCGGGTTGGAGTCCGTACCACTTTAATAAAAATCCCTGATTGTCAAACTGATGCGTGTTCAACCAATAACCGCCGTTCTTAAAATCGTAGATGCCCAAATTGGTCCGTGTAACATAATACCCCTCCAAGACATTGTCGGAATAAAGCGTTTTTGCCCACTTCTCGACCAACGGAAACTTCTCCTTTACAAAATTGGTGTACGCCCTTAATTTTTGGAACTCTGAAGCTCCTCTTCCTCCCCATGATCTAATATTACGAGGTTCATTATAATACCCATCCTGCAGGAATCCTGAAGAACAATCTTCTTCTTTTGGGTTGCAAAAAAAACGTATGGACTGCTGTTTGCTGCACAAGGCGTTGGCAAGGGCCAGCACGTGTTGTTGGGCCGTATAGGATTTAAGATCTTTTTCGTACATATTTTGTGTCCGTTCTGTAAAAAAGTCCTTGTCCATCACATCGAACATATCCCTTTTGAACCTCATTTTCAAAAGTTCCACAAAGGCATGCCTACTCGCATTGTTATGGCTGAATTGTTTATCCCTTTCAAAGTATTCATCATCCCTGGAACTTACATAGGTTCCATCTGATTTTAGAAAATACTCATCCTGCACCCCGAATCGGAGCTTCCCTTTGTGAGTCTGCAAGGAAAGTGAAATAAAATCAGCGGTAGGAGGGTCAAAGGCCTTTTCCTGTGACTGTCCCCAACCCATAATCTGAAATAACAAGACGGTTATAACAAAAAGTACCTGTTTCATACATCAATTTTTAAAAGTGAGATTGGTTAAGGATAGGGTCCTAAAATGATTTACAAGAGCTTCGTCCGAATATATTTCCATGTCGCTGTTTTCATGGGAATAGTTAAAATCAATAGGGTCTGTCGGAGCGTCCATCCGCTTATCCGAATGTTGCAACTTTATCTTTTTCACCAGATATAAGCGGTTGATGCCCTCTTTTTTTAAGCGTTCAGCAGTTTGGTCATCCATCGGTAAGAAGAAATTGATGCTCTTTCCTCTGGCCGATTTGTTCAGAAGCTCACTTTCGTAGGGTTTCACTGGTTCGAAGATCACTCTCTTTCGCCCGCCCTTTTTAAATGGGAAAATGTCATTGAGGCTCAAATAATGACTCACCCAATAGCCTTTTTTATCAAAATCATAATTTCCTCCAATATTTAGTGTAGATACATGATAACCGACCAACTCATCATTCATAAAAACATCTTGACTCCATTCCAAAAGCGGATTTAAACAAGTGTTCACAAAGGTTTTGTAATTGCGCTGTCTTTCAAATTCGTTCTTACCTTGATTGACATTCTTGCATGCCTCGTACAGACATAAGTTCGGAGCCACTTGATTGAGCAAAAATCGCTGTAGATAAGCAGAATTCGATTGTTTTTCGGTAAGACTGTTGTTTAAAATAGTTAATCGATCCTTATCCAAATCCCCCATAAAAGGGTTGAGATATTTTAAACTGACCAACAAGGAAAAATTGATTCTCCCTGTGTTTATCATTTTGTTCTTTTCAAGCTGCTCCGGATTTCGACTACCACCACGAACGGGCCTCACAGCATTGGATCTGGGATTGGCATTTGCATTTGGAATTTGATTTTTATAAGAATCCACAACACCAAACCTGGGCAATCCTCTGTACGTCTGAAGATTGATTGAAACAAAATTGTCCGAGGGCGGCTTATAGGTTATCAATTCATCTGTACCAGCTGTCTGTGCAAAACTATGGAACACTGCTGCTACTATAAGAAAAATGCTAAATCCCAATCGTACCATTAACACTGTTTTTCTAATTTTCATTTCCAAGTTATGGTTCCACCCATGGTCAAAATAGTGTCATCATCGGTATTGATTACAGTTGTATTTTCAAAAATTACACGTTTGGACTCAAAATCAACCCCGAACCCGTCGCCGCATGCCGTAAAAAAGTTTTGATAGGGCGAAGAACAGGCATGGCGGAACTCCTGTCCGTTCCTTACTATGGTCATGGATATGGTCTTATCAATATCGAGCGAGCCACCGGTGGAAAAATCGGCAGCCACAATTACAAATCCGTTTTGGTCGCTTTCATAAATGAATTCATTATCAACCACAGTAATATTCTCAGATAAGAGAATTACCGATTTGTCTGTCCCCGAAAGGGCTACATTGGCCACTTCAATATTACCAATGGTCAATGAAGTACCCAGTTCCGAAGTTTCCTCGCCGGATAGTTGTATGGTTCCCTGTACTTCATTTAATGTACCGTTTTCTGGTTCGTTACCATCATCCGTGCCGCAACCAAAAAAGAAAGGTAACATAGAACAGGACAGAAAAAGCATGGTAGTGTATTTCATATAATTAATGGTTATTCCGTATAGCAATCTCTAAACTATGCATTCCCTTGCCCCTGTGCCACGGTCAATTATTATACGTATGGTTATTCAACATTACCGTGGTTATTTTTACATTATCCGTAAACCATGGCACAACAGCCTATGAATGGTTCAAATGGTTTAAATTTGGGGTTCACCAACCTCAGAAGATGCTGCAACCAATCAAAAAAAACTGTTTTTCCATTCTCATTATATTATTACCGTTATGCGGAAATTCACAAGAGGTAGCGCTTGACTCCCTAAAAAATGAATTGGATGGGCACACTTTACAAGATACCTTAAGAGCCGGACTGCTTATTGAAATGGCTGGAGCAATGACCTATTCCAATCCCAACGAGGCATTTCCAAATGTGGAGGAGGCCATAGCAATTTCAGAAAAAACAAACTGGATCAAGGGCGAGGCTCTGGCCCACCGACAAAAAGGAAACCTCCATTATGTTTTGGGAGACAATCTCAATGCACTGGATGCTTATCAAAAAGCCTTGGTTTTGAGCCAAAAGATGTCCAACAAGCAGCTAGAGTCAAGTCTTTTGGGCAATATTGGCAATATCCATGCCGATTTAAAGGAATATGACAAGGCCTTGGCAAATTATCGTGCCTATTTGTCAACCGCACAATCACTTAACAACAGGCCAGATGAAATCAAAGCACTTTCCAACATTGCCATTGTGTATAACGACACGGAAAATTTTGAAGAAGGTGTCTCTTATTTGGAGAAGGCCTTGGCTTTGGCCAAACTGGAAGAAAACAACCTGTTTATAGCAGCGATTACCAATAACTTGGCCTTGGCCTACAAAAAGCTGGGACAGAACAAAAATGCACTTATACGGTATCAAGAGGCAGCAAACCTCGCCCAACAGATTGGGAACAAGTATATCGAGGCCTCCGCATTGAACAGTATTGGCAAAATCAATGTGTTGCTCAAAAACTATGACCTGGCAGAAACAAATGCCCGCAAAGCTCTTGCGCTTTCAAAGGAGATTGGTGCTGTGGAATGGGAATCCGATTCGTGGGAAGTATTGAGTCAGGTATACGAGCACAACGGAAATATGGCCGAAGCCCTTGATGCCTACAAAGAACATGTGCAACTCAGGGACAGTGTTTTGAATGAGGAAAAGAGGTCTGAATTGACCCGAAAGGAAATGCAGTTTCAAATGGAACGACAACAAGCGGTCGCCCAAGAGGAAATAAAGAGGCAGGAATTGGTGAAAAACGGGTATTTGTTCGGGGCCATACTCTTGGCATTGGTCTCCATAATAGGATATTTTTTATACAAGCGCAGACGCGATGCATTGGAAAAGGGAAGAGTGGCGGAATTCAATGCGCTAGTGGCAGAGACCGAGCTCAAGGCCTTGCGCTCCCAAATGAATCCCCATTTTATTTTTAATTCACTCAATTCGATTAGCGACTTTATCTCAAAGAAGGATATCCAACAGGCCGATGATTATTTGGTCAAGTTCTCCAAACTTACACGGTCTATCCTTGAAAACTCCGAAAAAAAATGGATTACCCTGGAGGAAGATCTTGAGTTGATGAAACTGTATATGCAGTTAGAGGCGCTCCGGTTGGAAAACAAGCTCGACTACCACATATCGGTTGATGAAAGCATTGAACTGGACAACACATTGGTCCCCCCGCTCATATTTCAACCATTTATCGAAAACAGTATTTGGCACGGAATTGCTCCAAAACAAGGAAGTGGACAAATCGACCTCTTGATAAAAAAAGATGGAAACATGTTGAAGTACATTGTGGAGGACAATGGGGTAGGTAGATTGTCAACCAACACATATGTCAAAAAGAAAGGTTCGTTTGGGATGAAAATTGCTAGCAATCGAATAGATATCATCAACCATTTAAAAAATACCAATGGATCTATTAATTTGTTGGACAAAACGGAAGGGCTTCGTGTAGAGATAAGACTTCCTTTGGAACTTCAATTTTAATAACATTATGCTAAAGGCTATTATCGTAGACGATGAGCAACACTGTATTAACCGTTTAGAGGGACTTTTGCAGGAGGAAGGGCATGACATTGAAGTTATGGCCCGCTGCAAAACCATCGATGAGGCAAAGCGCAAAATCACTGATTTATCGCCCGATATTATTTTTTTGGATGTTGAACTTGGGAACAATACAGGTTTTGACCTTTTATCGCAACTGGACGATTTCGATTTTGAAGTGATATTTACCACCTCTTTTGACAATTATGCCCTAAAGGCATTTAAGTTCTCGGCATTGGATTATCTCTTGAAGCCCATTGATAAAAATGATCTGGTCAACGCCCTACAAAAACTGAGGGAACAAAAAAATCTAAAAGAAACCTCAAAAAAGATAGATATTCTATTCCATAATTTTAAAGAAGGAAGCGAATCATCTAAAAGAATTGCAATCCCTACCGTGGACGGTTTTGCAATGCTGGACACAAACGACATCATTAGACTTCAATCGGATGTCAATTATACTCACATCCATTCAATTACAAACAAAAGAATAACAGCCTCCAAAACATTAAAGCATTTTGAAGGTATTCTGGAAAACCATACTTTTTTCAGGGTGCACAAATCCCATCTTATCAATTTATCATTCGTAGAACATTACATCAAAGGAAAAGGAGGCCATATAGTATTGACCGATGGCTCCAAAATTGAGGTCGCCATTAGACGTAAGGAGGAGCTTATGAAAAAGCTTAACCCTGGTCTTCAATCCTGATATTCTTCCTTTTACACTCTACCCAAATCTTACCCCCAACTTGAGCGCTTGGACTCTGTCCTATTTTTGCAGCGTTCGGGAAGATAAGCGTATAGCAAAAATAGGATAGGGCGCTGTCCTACTTTTTGCCATTTCCCTCCAGCCATTCTTGGTATAGTTCCTTTGCCTCTGGGCTCTCATCAAAGAATGTCCCAAATAGTTCCATGGTACTATTCTGACCTTTAATGAATGCTGTCTCTTCTTTCCTGGATGTCCTTGATACCTGATATATTGAAAAACCAAGGACCAACAGGACCGTGACCAACAACCCCCAAATGAGTTTTAAGGCCCAACTGGGCAAGATAATGGACCGCTCTACTTTATGAAGAATCCTTCCCATCAGTCTTTGCTGTTCCTCAATGTTGGTTTTTTGGTTGTTGCCGTACTCCTTTAGAAGCGCACTTATCTCAGTAGTGTCTGGCCTTAATTGGAGGTTTTTCAAACTTTCATGCACTTTTTCCAATCGGCCAATGCTCTTTTCAAAGCCGTTGATCTCCTCAGTCAACAGTTCCGCTATTTCATCCAGTTTTGCCATGATGTTTTGTTTAGATTCCTATTCCAGTGTCCCTGACCACTTTTATGGCCAGCTTGATGGTTTTCTTTATAATGGTCTTGGTGAGACTCATTGGGACATTCACTGTCCTACCCAAAAGTTCCATGCTCTTGTCCTTGGCAATTCTCTGTGCCCTTTCCTTTTCAAAGTTCATTTGGCCTGCTATCCTTCCCATGGACATGGAACGGTGGACCTCGCTTCCCTTGAGGTTGGTTCCCTTGTACTCGAACCGGAAGCCCTGCAATTGGTTCTGTCTGTTGATGCTCGGAATGACCCTTACATTGTTCTGCTCCATGGATTTGATGTACTGGTCAAAATCCCTTGGCCGTTCCCTGGTCATGACCCTTTCATGGATTCGATGTATTTCAGACCGAAGTTCCTGCATCCGGTACAGTTTTTCCTGCAGTGCCTCCCTCACCGTGGTAAGTTCCATCTGTCTGGCCACCCGCTCGGCCATCTGTTGGCTACGTTTTCCAATAAAACCGTCATTGTAGGCCTTTCCCTCAAAGCTTATACGGTTCGCATACAGGTGGACGTGCACATGTTCCTTGTCCCTATGGACAAATGCCACGGCCTGATGCTCCCTCAGCCTCATTTCCTTAAGGAACCGTTCGGTCATTTCCTTAAGTTGCTCTTTTTCCAATTTTTTGCCGTCCTCAATGGTAGGGCTCAGCACAAAACTGAGTGTGTTCTTCCTGCACAGTTCGTTCTGCTCTTGGATGATCCTGAACTCTTCGGTGATCTCCCCTGGGGTCTCCCCAGCCAAATATTGACTATGGATGATTTCGGATTCCTTCTCCTGGTTCATCCCATAGCTCATGGAGGCTGCCGTATGCGATATGGATTTTCCCATGCCTATCATTTCTTGAAGTTTAAAAGGTGTTGTCGTATTTCTTTGGCCAATTGGGCCGTTTCCTCTGCCAACTTGGGGTTCCGCTTACGGAACATGTTGGTGATCAGCTTGAAGTTCCGTTGGTATTTGACCAAAAGCTTATAGGCCTCTATCTGTTCGTCCGTCATCCGCTCCACGATACGGTCTTCGAAGGCCGCACGTCGGCAGTACTCACTGATGGAAAGTCCGCTCTTCCGGGCCTTGACCCTCAGCAGTTTCTTCTCGTAGACCGAGCACCTGAACTGGACGAACTCCTTCTTCATTTTTACATCATCTTTTGCGACCTTCGGGAGCAAAAGCAAGATTTGTCATGACAATGACACATCTTGAATTCGTTGCCGAACTTCATCCTCAGCGCTTTTTACCTTCCATTCGTTGATATCCTTGAAACCCCTATAGAGAAAGGACATATCCCTGCTGTTCGGGCACTTTTTCAATAAAAGTTCCGTCATCCCCAGTCCCGTTTCGTCCCTATCAAGAAATAGCATTACTTCTTTATATTCCCCTATTTCAGTGATCGTCCGTTTTACAAAGGCCGTGGTGTTCAATACCAAAAGGTCATGGCCGTTCCCGATATCCGGCATCAGCTCCAATAGGGTGAGCACATCGAACATGCCTTCGGTAATGACCAATTTCTTTGCTCTGTTCGCCATCATCGAAACATCCTTTGGCGAAGTGGACCCTTTCCAATATCTGTTCCGCAGCTCCCAACCTCCCGACCTGTTCTGGAGTCCAATGGCAAAGTATTTTCGTTCACCTATTGTATAGTGGACCTCCTTGCAAAGTTTTCTTGCGGTCTTAATCGAGATATTTCTAGAGCCCAGATAGGTTTGAAGGGCCCGGTGCTCAATTTCCTTTGCCTGAATGATTTCAATCGGGTTGGCCCCGTGTTCCTTCTTGGTTGGATTGGGCGGCCGGTGAAAAGAAAAATGGTCCATATTACCGGACAGTCGCTCCAATGCCCCCTTTACGGAACAGTTCTCCATTTTCATGATAAGGTCTATGGTACTGCCGCCCTCGAAGGTCCCGAAGTCTATCCAATAGTTTTTCTTCAAAGATACCTTGAAAGAGGCTTGGGTCTCGCTCCGGAACGGGCTGAGGAACCAAGCTTCTTTTTCCGTTTTCCGGACTGGAAAGTGCCCCGACTTGGCCAGCGTGGAAACGAGGTCAATGTTGCGGGCTTTTTCGCAGTCCATGGTATTTCTATTTTTTTCTCTCATTGTCTCAAATTTTGTCATTTCTCCTACCTTCTTACCTAGCCCAATGATGACAGGGGTTTACAAGCTAGGTCAGATGTTTTTTCAACTTACCTATCTTACCCTTTAGGTAGGTTAGGTAACCTTTAGGTAAGATGGAAGTTATATATCCTACCTAAGGTTTTGCCCCATGACCATGGGCTTTATCCTGCTTTAGGTAACTAGGTAGGTATTATTCTTCTTTCTTCGCAAATTCCATTTCCCATGGGCTTCCCCCAAAGAGCGGTCGGGACAAATAGCCGTACACCTGTCGTTTGGGATGCTTAACCTTTTGAAAACCGAACCCGGCCAGTGCCCGTCCGATATTGATGTGGTTCAACCTAAGGTTGAGACATGCGATCTCTACCATGATATCCGATGCCGTCCTGAAGTCTTTCATATCATTGGACTTTTCATAGTACTTGGCAACCACCTCTTGTTCCGAGGTCAATTTGGTATACTTCCTGTTCCTTTCCTCATTCTCCTGTATGTCCCCTATGGAAAGTTCGGAGTCAAAGTTGGGAGCCGAGTAGGCCAAATAATATGCCTGTGACCAGACCATGTTGATATCTACCTCCTTTGAATATGAAAAATCTATTTTCCCCTTGAGCTCAAAACAGAGCCAACGGACCGACCCGGTCTCATCGTTCAAAAAAGACGACATATTGGTGGAGCCCACAAAGGAGCATATCCGGGACAGGGTGGTGTTTTTCCTATCGTATGGCAAGCGCTCGTTTATAAAGGTCTTGGAAAAAAATGACTTTAGGGCATTCACATCCTTTTTGGAGAGCACGGCCAGTTCGTCCAGGTTGTACAAAAAATTCCGGCACAGTTGTATCCGTGCATCCTTGTCATTGCTGATATCCTCGGCCATATATTCAGCAAGTTCGGGCGGGCACAGAAATCGGCACCATGTGGACTTGCCCGAGTTTTGTCCCTGATGGGAAAGCACAAATGCCTGCTTGTTGAAATAATTGGGTTCAAGGGCACATCTAATGGCACGGACCAGCCATTTTTTGAAATGATAGTTAAATGCTTTTTTTTCATAGGTCGGCACATAGGACGCCAGCTTTAGGATATGGTCCTCTCCGTCCCATTTCGGAAGGTTGTTAAAATACTCCTTGATGGGATTGTATTTTGGTATCCACTCCGAACGGATGAGTATCTCCAGTTTTCCGGTCGGGATATCCACCCCAGCTTTAGCCAGCTCAATGATAAGGGAGTTCAGGTTCAGGTAATGCCAATCCCTGGAACCTTTAAATGCTATCTGAAAATCATGGGAAATCTCATTGTACATGATATCGTACTTGGTTCCCAGATATTCCATGGTGTAGTCATATACAGTTTTCTTCTTTGAATCCTTTACAGAGTACAGCTTATTATCATCCTTAGCCGAAACCATTGCCTTCGATTTTTGAATGAGGCCCGTTATGCTTCCCATTGATTTCATCTTGGGACACCCGACTATTTTGGAGAAGCCAATCATTGAGCTTCTTCCTTTCAAAGAATATCATTTTTCCATTGGGCTTGGAATGCGGAATATTTCCCGCAGCGGTCAGCTTGTACAAATAACTTCTGGAAATTCCGGTATAGTCACAGGTCTCCTCAAAGGTGAGCACCTCTTTGTTGGCTATCATGAGCCGTTCCAAACGATCAAGCCGTTCAAGTATCAATAAGTTGTTCATTTGCTTCTTTTTAAGATTAAAAATGAACAAAAGCGCTTTTGTTTTCTATTGCTGAATTCTTGGAATAAAAGTAGAAACAAAAGAGAGCAAGTATTAACCAATACCAGAAATAGTTATACACAAAAATTTGAAAAACAGACAGTTAATTAATTTTACTCAAATACTGCCAAATTAAATTTGACAAAATTTAAATGTTTTCAAATGGCTCCATTTGAGGCTAATGGATTTTTTGGAATATTGTAAGGATTCGAGTTATTAACAATCGAAAATTAGTTGCAGGAAAATTAAGAATCAGGATTTAGTCTATTTTTGGTTTCTGGACATACTATTGAAGGATTATAATATCGGAGTTAAATAGATGGTCTATTTAAAATTTTGATTGCGTTACCTGGCATTGTTCAATTTGAAATTTTGTCCTTTTGAAGCTCTTTAATTTATTTTAAATCTTATTGTGGCCATTTGGTATCCTATAAGTGTACAATCGTTAAATTATTGTTAAAAAGGTGTCCCTTTCGGTGTCAGTACAAATTACCCACCCTTCACAACCCCTAAAAACAGTGGTTTTTTCAATTTAAAGAAGACCCTCTTCCTCCGCAACCAAGCGCAAAGCTTGAAAATAAAAAACCGCAGAGTTGTCTCTTGCGGTTTTTTTATTTTAAGGGTTTAGGCATTTGCAAAATGCCATAAGAGGGATTTTGTTCCAACCTCCCTCTTCCTCCGCTTAGTAGTGTAAAATCCCCCTTTTTTAGGGGTTTTTGTTTTTTAGGCGCCAATTTAGTTGACAGAACTTCAGGTTTTAAATCCTATTTTCAACAGATATTATCACTTCATCCAATTTGTCTTTGACTTTTTCTAAAACCTTTTCCGTAGTTGGTATAGTATCTGTTTTTTTTATGGTCTTTGACTATTTCAATACTATTTAATAAAAACAGGAATAATTTGCTTTTACTGGTATTGATATATGGATTTAATAGCACCATTGGTTTGACAATGAGATATTTAAATAAGGAGTTTTTTATATCTGAATAGGTGCATCAACTATTATAATACACTACCTTTTAAGAATCGAATAAAAAATTAAAGCCAACAAAACCATTAGTTACGCTGTTACAAAACCAGTATCTCATCGTCTTCCTTTAACAAACGAACCAATCAGAAAACAAAATGCTTAAAAATTTATCAGAACGTAAAGAAGCATGGAAAACCATCTTTTTATTCCTTGCACTTGTCGTTGCCCTTACTTCACCTTTCCATTATGCCATAGTAAAATTGTACCCTTCTCGGATATATGTTGGTGCTATAATGTGGTGCCCTGCCATTGCTGCATTTATTACCTTAATAATAAAAGGGCGTAAAATTTCATCATTACATTGGAATTGGGGAAATTGGAAATATATCCGGTTGTCTTATTTTATTCCTGCCTTATATGGAGTAATCACCTATGTATTGATCTGGTTTTTCGGATTTGGAGATTTAGCCAACACAGATGCGATAACAGATTGGGGTGCAGAACTGGGATTGTTTGGCATAGGAACTTTGAATCCAACCACGATAACCATCATAGCTATTATCTTATTGGGGACAGTAGAAGTGATAAGAGCTTCGGCAACAACTTTAGGAGAAGAAATTGGTTGGAGAGGGTTCTTTATATATGAGTTAAGAAAGGTGCTTTCCTTTACAGGTGTATCCATATTTAGTGGGGTTGTATGGGCTGCTTGGCATTGGCCACTGCTCGTTTACTATAGTAATAATGTACTATTGGAATTTATTACATTCTTTATTGTAATTATTTCTATGTCATTTATAATGGCCTACTACACATTTAAATCCAAAAGTCTGTGGCCTGCAGTGATTTTTCATGCAGTAAGCAATGTGTATATTCAAAAGATAATGCCACCTCTAACCATGAAAATTGAAGGAACTGAACATTGGCTTGGCGAAAACGGAATTATGTTTGCCATTGTTACTTGTGTTTTTGGAATTTTCTTTTGGTATAAAGGAATTAGAGAGAAAATTTAAAAAAGAGGTTATGAAAAACAAATCGATAATCTCTTTTGGCATTTTGTTGGCAATGATTCTTTTTGTTTCCAATGCTTTTTCGCAAGAAGTATCTCAGGTCGTTCAGAATCCTCTTGAATATTTTAATAACAGAACTAAAGTCATCTCTCTGGCTAAAAGTGGAGATTGGGAACAGTTGATTCCCATTACAGAGAGCCTAACCCACCAGTATCAGAAGGATGGAGATCTCTTTTATGTATTAGGAATTGCATATTATGAAACCAAGCAATATCAAAAGGCCATAACTGCCTTGACCAATTCTTTGGATTTGGGCGGAACAGTTATAAGTGGTATTCCAACAGGTTCCGCTCTTTCAAATGATATCATGATTAAGATAGCAAAAGCATATGCCTTGGATGATGACAAATCAAATTCCATGATATGGCTGCAAAAGGGTTTCAAAGCGCGTTATGATGAAAAGCCTTTTTTGAAAGGTGATCCTACATTCAAAACGTTCAACGAGGATGAAGATTTTCTCCAACTATTTGGCTTATCAAATAAAGCGAATTTAACTAGGAAAGAAGCTTGGCGTCTTGATATAGATTATCTCGCGAAACGCGTCAACGAGTTACATTACATGCCTTATCACCATACCTCGAAAGTCGATTTTGATAAGTTGATTTCTGAGCTAAAATTAAATATTGATTCGATTTCAGATGAGCAAATCGTGGTTGAAATCATGAAAGTCATAGGTAGCCTTGGCAACGGTCATAATTTAATTGTTCCAACATCTCCGAAAACTGGAGCATTGCAACGACTTCCGGTTCAGTTTTACCAATTTGATGACGGCTTATTTATTGTTAACGCAGAAGAACAATTTCGGCAATGGATAGGCTATAAAGTACAATATATCGAAGGTACAGCTGTTGAAAAAGCACTGAAAAAAACGAATATGGTAAACGCCAGGGATAACAATATGCAGACACTTTGGTTAGGCCCGTATTATTTGGGTTTGCCAAACGTACTTGAAGGCCTGGGGATTATTAAGAACCCCGACCAAGTGGTTATTACGTTAAGTGATTCCGAAGGAGTGTCTCAAGAAGTAACTATGAATCCAATTGACTGGAGTTTCGCTGGTTTCCCAAAATTACCTCAACCAGGGCTGGAAACCCAACCGCTGTTTCTGTCAAATATGAATGATCCTTATTGGTATACATTTTTGCGGGATGATACTGTGGTATATATCCAGTTTAACGCGGTTACCAATAAGGAAAACCAATCTCTGAAGGATTTCAATATCGAATTGAGAAATCAAATTGCACAAAATAAAACGCAAAATTTGATTTTGGACTTAAGACATAATCATGGAGGTAATGGCTCTTTGCTGCCTCCCCTACTAAAAACTTTGCAAAGCTTTGAAATCACGAACCCTCAAGGGAAAGTTTTTGTTATCTTGGGAAGAGAAACCTTTTCTGCGGGACATAATTTATTAACGGAAATCACTAAAAACATTAATCCGATACTCGTGGGTGAACCAAGTGGATCAAAACCTAACCATATTGGAGAGTCTGGTTGGTTTCAATTACCGTATTCTGGATTAATGGGATTGGTTTCCACACAGTTCCATCAGGATTCAAAGCCAGAGGATCATAGGAAATGGATTGCTCCACATATTCCTGTGAGTCCAACATCAACGGATTACTTTAACGGGGATGACAGAGCATTGAAATCCATACTGAAAGTAATTAAGGCTTCTGAAGAAAAAGAAAAATGATAAAAAACAAAAAGACCAAATGGACCGTGCGCGTTTTGCTGCTGGTAGGGACCGTGATTTCACTTTATTTTGTGCCATGGCTATTGGTGAAAGCATGGATACTTCCATTGCCCTATACGATTCAGGAACAAGCCGATGAAGCGATTGGTCATGGGTTTGATGGTATGATCGTTTATGTAGATCAAGCTGGCAAACCACCTCAGTATGTTGCTTCCGGTTGGCACAACCGAGAATCCAAGATACCAGCCAATCCCCATGCATTGTTCAAGATAGCGAGTATTAGTAAACTATATGATGCTGTAGCGGTTACCAAACTGGTGAGTGATGGACGGCTTTCCTTAGATAAAACCCTCGCTGATTACTTGCCAGAACTTATGGGAAGAATCGAAAATGCCGATAAAATCACCTTGCGGTTAATGATACAGCACCGAAGCGGCATGCCCAATTTTACGGACACACCCAATTTTTGGGCAGCTCCAACACAATCCTATGAAGAAAGTCTTGCTTTGATTCTGGACAAGCCTGCCAACTTTGAACCTGGTGAAGACTATGAATATTGCAATACAAATTATCTTTTGATCAATAAGATCATGGATGATGTTTTGGGATATCCCAATTTTGAATTTATACGTGAAGAAATTATTGCACCTCTAAACCTAAAGAATACCTATGTATCATTAAGTGAGGTAAATATGGATGAGGTTATGAGTGGCTATCATGTTGGGCATCCCTTTGATTTAAAGGCGGACGAACATGGCATGTTGGCCACCGCAGAGGACGTTGGCACGTTCCTGAGGGCATTAAACGATGGTTCATTGTTTGCACCGGGAGAACAGGAAATCTATGCTTCTATTTATGAATACGAACATGGAGGTTGGGTACCGGGATATCAAAGTTTTGCAAAATATCACAAAGACCTTGATGCCGTTACCATTGAGTTCTACAGCACAACGGATTCCAAACTTTACAATTGGAACTTGTCTGAAATCATAAATAATAGAATTGTAAAAATCCTGAAAAGGCAAAAAGCTGATGAAAATATATAAAGGTCATCAAAATGTCCATTATACTATTGGTTACTAAAATTCAAAACCAACGATAAAAAACCACTTTGAAACTGAAGCACACACATCAACTGATCATTGATAATGTCAGCAGGTTTATTGATTTGACCGAGCTTGAAAAACAGCGGTATATTTCTTTGCTAACCGAAGTAAGGGTAAAAAAGAAGGATTTCTTAATGCAAGCAGGTGAGATAACCAAATACGAGTATTTTATCACAAAAGGATGCTTAAAAGTGTATACTCTGGATGAAGATGGCGTTCCCCATATCTCCATGTTTGCCGTGGAGGATTATTGGACAGGGGACATGGCCAGTTTTATGACCAAAGAGCCATCGCGTTATTTTATTAAAGCTACAGAGGATACAGAACTATTGGGTATCTCTAGAGCCAATTACAACCTGCTTTTTCAAGAAATACCAAAATTCGAAAGGTTTTACCGTATACTCTATCAAAAATCGCTCATAAGCTACATAAGACGTTCCAATCAAGGTATATCCTTAACGGCTGAGGAAAGATATATCGAGTTCAAAAGCAAATACCCTAACATAATCAATAGAATTACCCAGAAAGACTTAGCAGCCTACATTGGCATTACACCAGAATTCATGAGTAAGATCATTACCAAAGTCAACAGAATGTAAAAGTCTTAAACTAGTTCATTTTTTTTCATGTGTTCCTCTCGGAATTTTGGAGCATGAAAAAAATAGCAATAATCACTTCACTATCAATTCTTTGGATTTCGAACAACTTGAATGCTCAATTCACACAAGTTGAACTGTTTTCAGGATGGGATAAGACGGACTTCACACTCTATTCAAGCTATCCGATCAATGAAAAAAATACACTGAGCATTGCTACCCTCGCTTTCTTTCAAAAATTCAATAAAGAAGAAAATAAGGGTTTTGATGAGGCAGGGGTGCAACCAACATTGTTCTGGAACATTAACAAGAGTGTTGCTGTTGGTCCATCTATTTATTACAACAGTTTTGCCGGTTACGCGGAGCGCCTGTCCACAAGGCTCATTCTAAAAAAATCACGGACACTATTTGTTATTATTCCCACGGTTGCCCATTCCGAGCAAAAGAAAGCTGGCTATGCGGAAGTCTTTGCTCAGTTTCAGTTCAACTCACCTATAAATGACAAAATCTCCCTTTGGTTAAACGGACAGTTTTTAACTATCTGGGACAAATTTAAAACGCACTCAAGAAGCTTTCAGCAGTTGCGTGCAGGAGTGTCGTTCAATGGACACCAACTCGGTATTGGTGTTGACTTTGACCAGTATGGGCCAGATCCAATTGAAAAATCATCTCTCGGTATGTATTACCGAAAAACTTTATAAACAATTTTTAAATCTTAAACATCATGAAAAATTTAGTACAAGTTTTACATTGGATAGCCTATGGATATTTAATCTATGCCTTTGGTTATGCAAGTCTTTTTAAAGTTTTACAAAAACTAAGTATGATGGAAAACATGAGCAATTTTGGTTTCGGAAAAATATGGACCCTATTTATCGGCTATGGTGAATTGTTGGGAGTATTTGCTTTGCTTGTTGGGTTTTGGATGCATCAAGTTAAAAACCTATCGGCTTTATGGTTATTGCCGTTCGCAATTGGTGCATTGATAACGCATTTCGCTCATAATGACTATGAATACTTTTATACGGCTCTATATTGTTGTATTGCCTGTATGGTTCTACTAGTTACAGATAAAAATTTCAAAGTAATACTATAGTGATTACATCTCCGAAGTTTTAATGTCCCCGCGGGTTTTAAGTGAATTGGCTCGGTGATCAAGCTAGTGAAGGTAACGAATATTCCCTTCTGATCATTGGTCTTTCCTTAACCATGGAAATATATGACATGAAAAAATGGTCGATCGATAGTTTAATCGCAAAAAACAATAATCATGAAAAAAATAATCACAATTGCTGGAAGCAATAGTCAAAAATCAATCAATAAAAGTTTATTGACCTATACCACTGGTTTATTAGAGAATGTGGAAATTATTTCCATTGACCTCAACAATTATGTATTGCCCATTTATGGCGTTGATTTTGAAGCTGAAAATAGTATACCGACTGCCATTAAGAGGTTGAATGAATTATTTGATACTGCCGACGGATTTATAGTATCCTTGGCAGAACATAATGGGTCCTATGCAGCGGTATTCAAAAATACTTTGGACTGGTTATCCCGTGTAAATGTGAAGGTCTGGAGGGAAAAACCTATGCTATTGATGGCAACCTCACCTGGCGGAAGAGGTGGAGCATCCGTTTTGCAAGCTGCAAGTGCCTACTTCCCGTTTATGGGCGCGAGGATTACGGATACTTTTTCATTGCCTTCTTTCTATGACAACTTCACAAACGGAGAAATCAGTGAAGAAAGTTTGAAAAGGGATGTTCATTCCAAAGTCAATAAGTTTCAAATCTCAATTGAATCATAAAAAAATCGCCTGCGATCTGTCTTTGAATGGAAAACTTTTGATGTAACAAATAAGTTTTTCAATCGTGTTCTTTATTCAATTCAAAACAATCAAAAAATGAAAAAAATTATTTTAAGTATCGTATTTATTTTACCTGTCATGCTTTTTTCTCAAACCAATGACGTCAAGAAAAAAGTTTTGATGGTAGTGAGCAGCTATGGAAAAGATATGGGTGCCGCAAGACCAGGCTACGAGTTTGATGAATTGTCTCAAGCCTATTTAATTTTTAAAAACAATAATGTATCCATAGATGTAGCAAGCCCAAAAGGCGGTAAGGTAGAAGCGGACAAATACAACAAGGACAAACCTTACAACAAAATACTCCTAGAGGACAAATACGCCCTCAGTTTATTGGAAAACACCATGGCTACGGCCGAAATAAATGCGGAGGACTATGATGCCATCTATATTGTGGGTGGAAAAGGGGCCATGTTCGATTTACCCTATGATCCTTCACTTCAAGATATCATTTCAAATTTGTACAATAAGGAAGGAGCTATTATTTCTTCTGTTTGTCATGGCCCTGCAGCCTTCGTTAATGTCAAAAACGGTGATGACTATATTATAAAAGATGTTGAGTTAACAAGTTTTTGTAATATAGAAGAGGAGCTTTTTGGAAAAAAATGGGTTAAAGAGTTCCCTTTTAGTCTGGAAACTAAATTGGAGTCAAGGGGAGCTATTTTTAAGCAAACCGATTTTATGTTGTCCAAAGTTGTTGTGTCAGGAAAGTTTGTTACCGGTCAAAATCCGTTTTCAACAACAAGATCTGCTGAAGCTGTTGTATCATCTTTGGGCCTTACACCTGTTAAAAGAGAATTGTACAACGATGAGAGAAGTGCCTATTTAATGCAGGACTTATTGGATAAAACAAGAACCATTGAATGGGCTGAAGCGGAACTAGCTAAAAACAAAGCCAAATATGACATGCCATTGATAGCAGCCTACGGCTATTATAAAATTCTGGCTTCAACCGAAAATAACGAAGAGCTGTTAAAAGGAGTTGAATTGGTAGAGTTGACCTCTCCACACTTTTTCAATGAAAACCTACAGCTATTATTGGCCAAAACCTATATATCATTGAATAGAAAAGAAAAGGCAAGAAGTATATTGAATGACTTGACTGCTAAAAATTTACTAAAGGAGCAAGCTGAAGAATTGCTTAAATCCATCAGCTGAAACTGATATTGTCAATCTCTGGTGTTAGAATAGGTACGTCTACCTATTGTAACAAGGAAATGGTTTAAATTCTAATGAAGTAAAAAATGAAAAAAGTATTCTTAGTTCTATTGATAGTCTCATTCATCTTTGCTTGTAATAAGGATGAAAATGAAAAGGGTAAAATCCTGATCATAGTTTCAAATACAGAAGATATGGGGGACCCAGAAAAGCACTTTGCCGGGAACAATCTTTGGGAAGTAGCTCCCCCATATCACATTTTCGTTTCTCATGGGTACAAAGTGGATTTTGTTTCACCAACAGGCGGCAAGGTTCCTTTTTCCATGGACCCAATCGGAATAAGTAGTTATGCCATCAAATATGAAAATTTTAATGGCAAGGTTGAAAACTCGTTGACACCAGATAAGGTAGATTATAAAAATTATAAAGCCGTTTTTATTGGCGGTGGTTATGGACCCTTATTTGATGTTGCCAATAATGAAGACTTATTATCAATAATAGCCGATATTTATGAAAATGGCGGAATCGTAGGTGGTTGCGGACATGGACCTGGTGCAATTGCCAATGTCAAACTAAGCAATGGGGATTATATGGTTAAGGGTAAAAAGCTAACTGGATTTCCAAACTCCACGGAGGTCACCAAAAGTTGGGCTAAAGAAGGAACCTTACTGCCTATAATGCTAGAAGATCAATTGCGTGCAAATGGAGCCCTGTTTCAAACCAAAAGCGACTTGAACGACAAACATGATGTGGTAATCGACAAGAGAATTGTATCAACCATGTTTCTTCCCTCTTCAACTATTGTGGCAAAAGAAATGATACATGAAATTGAAAGAACACACGACTAAACCTTTGTTACAGATATAAATATTTTATTAGGCCTGCGCTGGGGAAAACTCAAGAACAAAGAAGAATATCGAGTTTAAAAACAAAATCTTTTATTCGCTACCCTTGAAATTCTATTTATTCCGTATAAGTTAGTTGGGAACAAAACTTATAGCATTACCAAAGCATTATCCTCTTCCACAAAAGATAACCCGACAATTTTGTCGGGTTATTTATATATGTTCTGGTGGAATTACTGATTCAGCATTCGAATTTCAATTATAATTCATTCCCCGGCATCGGCTTATCCTCATAAAAATCTTTAAAAGTCTTTTCGGTAGAATAATCATCCCTTAAAACTTTGTACACGGTAATAACAAGAAGCACCTGTCCAAAGACAGTCAAATAAAATATCCAATTAAAGGCTAAGTCCATTGCGGCAAAAATGGTAACGGTTACCAAGATAAGGGTAGTCAAACCCAGCCAGTCCATTGCAGAAATTTTCATGTCTCCGTATTATTTTGTTTAACAATAACTAAATATACCTAAACATTTTGTATTTTTAGTGAAATTGCTGTTAAATAACAAAAGACTTAAGCACTCAAATCAAGATACCTCATGTTCGGATTGTTCAAAAAGAAAACTGAAAAAGAAAAACTACAAGAAAAGTACACCAAACTCCTAAAAGAAGCACATGCACTCTCCACTACCAATAGAAAACTAAGTGATGAAAAAGTGTTCGAGGCTGAAGAAATCATGAAAAAAATTGAACAATTAGACTAAGGTTCCTAGTAGGATAACTTATTTCTGAACCATATCAGATTAAATCACCTATTTGATTTCATGTTACAATATCAAAAAATAACTTCAGTCATAGTTTTATTCTTATTTTGTGGTAATTACCGATATAAACAAGTCATACCTATTGAAAAGTTGTGATTTACGTACATGACGAAATACTTTTATAGTTCATCTGAAAGAAAGTTCTATTCAGAAGATAGTAAGAGAGCAGGAAGTCTCCATAAATTGTATTTCGGAAGGAATGTCGAGATAAGTTTGAATGCAACACTTTTGAATTAAACTTTTATGGACACAAATAAAGAGCTTAAACTACGTTGCTGGATTGATATTGATGGAAAAAAGTTCTTTGGGACTGGACGCGCCCAACTCTTATTATTGATTGAAAAAAACGGTTCTCTATCCAAAGCAGCTAAAGAAATGGGTATGTCCTACCGCAAGGCTTGGGCCATGGTGGAAGACATGAACCAACGAGGTCAACAACCCTATGTGGAACTTCATAAAGGAGGTACCCAAGGTGGTGGCGCTGAATTAACAGAAGTGGGAAAAAAAGTACTTACCACCTTCCAAAAAATGAATGATAAAATCACTGAAACCGTTCAGCAGCATAAAGAAGAACTATTGGGGCTTATTTAAATCTTGATACCAAACCCGTGCAACAAAATCAGTCGAAAGCCCACGTAAAGCACCAAAATACTGGTAAGCACGCCCAAAAATTTCAGATTGAACTTTTTATTGGATAAATAAGAACCAATACTTCCTCCAATCACAACAGCGACAATAAGCTGTAGCATCAATGCATTGTTCAGTTTGAAAGTTCCCGCTACTTTGAGACCGATTAAACCCGAAATGGAATTCACCAATATAAAAACAGAGGCCAACGAGGCCACTACTCGCGGGTTTTCCCACTTTAAAAGATTCAGCACCGGAGATAGAAAGATACCTCCACCTATTCCGGAAATTCCGGAAAGCAATCCAATACCCCCACCAAGCAATGATTTTTTTGGATTGGAAAACTTCTTTGAGTCCAGCTTTTTCTTCGCAAAACGTAGAATCATAAAAACTCCTGCTAAAATCAATGCGCCTCCCAACACCAGAAAAAATACGGTTTGCGACAAACGTATTTGGGCACCTAGATAAGCAAACGGGATGCTCATCACCAAAAAGGGCCAGAACAACTTCATGTCAAACACCCGGTTACGGATAAAAACAATGGTTCCGATGGTCACGACGCAGATATTCAGAATAAGGGCTGTGGAACGTATTTCATAAAAATCGGTCAGAAAAAGACTTAAAATGGCCAAATAACTGGAACCTCCCCCAAACCCGACAGAGCTGTAAAAGAGCGCAATCAAAAAGAAGACTATGGGTAAATATTCAACCGACATCAATCAGGAAATTAGTTTACACCTTACCAAGTCACCTTCGTTCAATACTTCACCATCATCCACAAAAGCGAGTGCATTGCCCTTGGCCATGGATTGAATCATGGAAGACCCTTGTCCATCAAGAACCTCTACTTTTCCATCAACAACAGCGGCTTTTAAAAAGGATGGTCGTCCAAAACGATTTTCATACGCATGCTTTATCGGGAATTGGTAAGTAGCCAAACCATAACTCCCATACCCACTCAGCTTTTGAAGCAAAGGAAGTACATATACATAAAAACAAGTCAATGAAGATGCTGGGTTACCCGGAAGTGCAAATACAAACTGATTATCCTTTCGTCCAAAATATAGGGGCTTTCCAGGTTTCTGAAACACTTTATAAAACAACTCATTAACCCCGTTATCCTCAAGTGATTGTTTTACAAAATCATAATCCCCCACAGATATTCCTCCAGAGATAATGAGCACATCACAAGACTCCAAAGCGGTTTTAATGCCGGCTTTAGTGGCCTCAAAATCATCTCGTATTTGTGTTTTTTGATGATGCTGAAACCCAAATTGCCGCAGCGCTCCTGAAATCGCGTAGCTGTTGGATTCGTATATCTGTCCCTCGGTTTTGGGCTCTCCTGGTTTTACGAGTTCATTTCCCGTGGTGATGATATTGACTCGCGGTTTGGAAAATACTTCCAATTGCGACAACCCCAAACTGCCCATCAACGCTAAAGAAGGTGGGTTCAAAATGTGACCTTGTTCAAATACGGCTTGCCCTTCCGTCAATTGACCGCCTTTTTTTCGGATGTTCTGACCAATTTTGGGCATTTCATCAAGAAACAGCGTGCTGTCTGTTACGGAGGTTTTCTCCTGCATCATCACAGCGGTAGTATTTTTGGGCACTTTTGCCCCTGTAAAAATCCGAACGGCCTCGCCATCTTGCAACTTTATATCCTTGGAATCGCCAGCAGCGACCTCTCCTACCAATTGGTATTCTTGATACAGTCCGCAAAGGGCATAACCGTCCATCGCGGAATTATCGAACTCTGGAACATCAAAAGGTGAAACCGTATTTGTTGAAAGGGCGTAACCAAGTGCTCCTTCAAGCGGTTTTGATTCACTTTTTAAATTGATTTTTTGAGCTTCGATAATACGAAGGGCTTCTTCAATTGTAACCATTAGCCTCCTATTGAAATCATTGAACGGTTTTGCTCGTAGTGGTCGGCGTCCATTTTAACATCCATGCCATCACGGGAATGCTTTTTGGATTTTATGGCCTCCAAAATGGTGCTTTCAATCTGTTCTCCATTGCGAAATGGGGTCAACAAATCGGTTTCAGAGGTGGCAAACAGACAGTTTTTCATCTTACCGTCAGCAGTTAAACGTATACGGTTGCACTCATCACAAAACGGATTGGTAATCGTACTCACAATTCCAAAACTGCCCTTGTGGCCCTTCACCCTAAAATTGGTAGAGGTACTGTGCTTTGGATTATCAAGGGTTTCGATTTCACCGAATTTATCGCCAACGGTCTTTAATATTTCTTCTTTGGAAACTCCCTTGCTCCAGTCCCATTTATTCCCTTTAAAAGGCATAAACTCAATAAACTTGGGCGTAATGTTTTTATCCTTGGTCAATGCAATAAAATCATTGATTTCCTTATCATTCACCCCTTTTATCAGTACAATATTGAGCTTGATGTCCATATCCATGTCCAAGGCCATGTTCAAGTTTCGCATAATGCGCTCATAATAATCCCGCTTGGTGATGAAAATGGATTTGGCCTTGTCCAAGGTATCCAGACTGAAATTGATCTTGCGTAGCCCTATTTTATCGAATAGGTCCAAGTATTTATCAAGTACAATTCCATTTGTGGTCAATTTTAAGGTGACGCCCAGTTTGGCGAGTTCTTCGACCAAATAGCCGAAATTCTTCCGAACCAAAGGTTCGCCGCCCGTCAACCTTACCGTATCCACGCCCAAATCACGAAATGTTCGCGTCATCTCGATGATTTCCTCCAAGGTCATAATGCTTGGCTTTTCCATCAACTCGATGCCTTCTTCTGGCATACAGTAAAAACACCTTAGGTTGCACCGGTCCGTTAATGAAATGCGGAGATAGGTATGTGGCCTACCGAAATTGTCTATTATTCGCGGTTTTTTATCAATCATGTCTTTTTCCTTCTATCACTTTAAATGCATGCAGCACGTGGGGGAAAATCGCATCCATAGATTCCGCTGCTCCCTTTGTGGAACCTGGCAGCGCCAATATCAATTTACCGTCCTTGATACCCGCGATGGAACGCGAGAACATGGCATACGGCATCCGGTTTTGCCCGTAGCTTCGCATTTGTTCTTCTACTCCTTTTAGTTTGATGTCCAATAAGGGTTCCAAGGTCTGTGGGGTGACATCTCGTGGCCCAACTCCTGTTCCTCCCGTAAAAATCAGCAGGTCAGCAGAAGTGTTTTCCACTTTTTTAATGATTTCCTCAGCTTCATCGGGAATGATGCTTTTTTGGGAAGGCACACCTAGAAACTTCAATTTCTCAATGATAGCCTCTCCTGCCCTATCCTCGCCTTTTCCTTTGGAAATGGTATCGGAACAGACCACGACATCGGCAGTCAACCCTTCCGAATTGATTTTGTACGAGGACTTCCCTCCTTTTTTGGATTTAAGGCGAATAGTGCCGATTTCCACGTTTTTGTCAATCGGTTTCAGCATATCGTACATGGTAAGGGCCACAACACTTGCTCCGTGCATCGCCTCTACCTCTACCCCTGTTTTGTAAATGGTCTTTACCGTCATGGAAATGGTGATGTCCAAACCATCAATATCATAATCGATGCCCGTGTATTCGATGGGTAACGGATGACAATCGGGCAATAGGTCCGGCGTTTTTTTGACGCCCAACAAGCCAGCTGCTTTGGCCATTTCAAATACATTCCCTTTGGGAACTTCATTGTTTTGTATCGCATCTATCGTAGCTTGACTACTCGTTTTTACGATAGCTTCAGCGGTGGCCTCCCGCAAAGTGGTCACTTTATGTGTAATATCTACCATTTACTTATTTACTTTCCATTGATGGGTTTCGTCCTCAAAAATCTCTTTGCCAAAAACGGGAACTTTCGCCTTGATTTCCTCTACAAAAAAGTTGGTGGCTTCTATCGCAATCTTTCGGTGTGCCGATGATGTGAACACGAATAAACATAACTCCCCAACGTTTACCTTGCCCAAACTGTGATAAATATGAGCACAGGTAATGTCGAACTTGGCAAAAGCAGCTTCGCGTATTTCATGGAAGACTTTCTCAGCCATTTCTTCATACGCTGTGTAATCAATAGCAGTCACAGTTTTACCCTCCACTTCGTCAGCTCTGATCTGTCCCAAAAAAATACTGTGCGCACCAATATTCGTCTTGCTTTGGTGGTTGGCCACCGAATTGGCTATTTTTTCGGGAAGAATCGCTCCTTGTACAAATACTTTTTTTGGTTTCTTCTTATCCATCAATAATTGTTTCTATACCGCCTTCCACGTTTTTCAAGTTGTGAAAGCCAAATTCGTTTTTAAGGATTTCTATGGCGTTTTTGCTTCGTTTTCCAGATTGGCAGAACACAAAAACCTCCTGATTATTGGGTATTTCTTGATATCGTAATGTTAAATCACCCAAAGGAATGCTCAGCACTTTTTTCCCTTTCGGTTTGGGCTGTTCGAACACTTCGCGTACATCGAGATACCACTGTTCTTTATTTTTTAAATCGCAATCAATATAAACAGGGGCTATCCCATTTTTGCGGATTTTTTCCACTTCATAGGGGCGCTTGTTTATCTTGATGGTCTGCTCACTGGCCTGCATCATGTTGATAAGCTTAAGCTTACCAGAAAGCACCTCGCCCGCCCCCAACACAATTTTAAGGACTTCAGCTGCCTGCAGCGTTCCGAGAATGCCCGGTAATACACCCAACACGCCCGTAGCCTCACAACTGATGTTCTGTCGCGTGCTTTTCGGGAATACACAACGGTAGGTGGGGCCATCTTCATAATTAAAAACCGACAATTGTCCTTCATTTTTATAAATGGAGGCAAAAACCCAAGGTTTATTCGCCAATATGCATGCATCGTTGATCAGGTACTTGGTTTCAAAATTGTCCGTACCATCCAAAACAACGTCGTATTGATTGATGATGTTTTCTGCGTTCTCCATCGTCAATGGCTCTTCGTAAACTTCAAACCGTACCTCACTATTTTGTTTTTCCAGTTGTTCCTTGGCAACAACAGCCTTTGACCTTCCTACATCCGATTCTTGAAAGAGGACTTGTCTATGCAGGTTGGACATATCGACTTTATCATGGTCCATCAAACCAATTTTGCGTACTCCTGCGCCTGTCAAATACATTGCAGCAGGACAACCCAGTCCTCCAACACCAACAATCAATACTTTGGCGCTGCGAAGCTTTTTTTGGCCTTCTGGCCCAACTTCCGTGAGTTTTATTTGTCTGTCGTATCTGCTCATCCTCCAGCGAACGGTGGCAACAAGGCCACTTCGTCTCCGTCCTTTATCGTTATTTTATCATCCAAATTTTGGTTTACGGCTATCTGAACCGAATCTTTGTCGGCAATAGCCAAACCAATCAAACACTGGGCTTTTAGTTCCGACGCGGTAAATACTCCATTGAGGTCCAAAACCTCTTCGGACTTTTCAGCAGCTTCGGCTACCAAACCAAAATATTTAACGGTCACTTTCATTCTTCCATTTGCTTTAGTTGCTGCACATCTTCTTCGGTATCCACATCAAAACCGCCCTTTTTAAAGGTTTCCGTACAGAAATCAAATCCCTCCAAGCGAGTTAGTTTCTTAGCACCTTCGTCTCCCTCCAATTCCAACAACAATGGAAATGCTTCCTTACTAAAAATGGCCGGCACTCCAATATTATCACCATATTTGGAATAGGTTGCTTTTGGGTGTTGCGTAAGTTGTGTATGCACCAGTTTGATTAAGTTAGCGCGTTCCAAAAAGGGTTGGTCGGATACCAGAAACAATACATGGTCCAATCCTTCTTCCTCCGCCATCGCAGCTTCCAGCCCAACCTTAATGCTAGACGCCATTCCTTGCTCCCAATGGGTATTAACGACCACTTTAAAGCCGTTGGAATCAATTTTATCCATAATTTCCTCCCGCTTTGCGCCCAAAACCAAAATTTTGGTCTGAAAACCCAGCAAGTCCACTTTATCCAATGCATGGTCTAAAAGGGTTTTCCCCTTGAATTCAACCAACTGCTTTGGTCGCCCCAAACGAGAAGAGCCACCTGCCGCCAAGACAACCACCGCTATGTTTTCTTCTGCACTCAAAGGGTTATTTTTTGAAATTGATTTTCTTTTGCATCGTGAATCGGCTCGGTTTTCTGTTTTAAAGGTCGAGCCTCTTTGTTAGTCAGTACACTTTGTATCTCTGCCAAAATAGACAATCCGATTTCAGCCGGCGTCTCTGCTCCTATTTCCAAGCCTACAGGTGCGTGAATCTTTTCCAAATCCTCTTTCGATACTTCGATGCCTTCATCTGCCAGCTCATTGAGCATGCGTTCATATTTTTTCAATGGTCCCAAAATACCAATGTATGGTGTCTTGGGATTTCCTAACAGTAATTTGAGCACCGATAGGTCGTAATTGTAATTATGGCTCATCAATACAAAACAGGTTCGATTATCTATTTTGATGTTTTCCAGTGTTTTTTCTGGCTTGGTCACAATCACTTGACAAGACCCTATAAAACGTTCTTTATTGGCATGGGTGGGACGTCCGTCGGTCACGGTTACCTTCCAACCCAATAAATCGGCTTGTTGCGCCAGGATTTGAGCATCGTTCCCTGCTCCTACCAACACCAATTTTACAGGGGGTTGATGGATTTGGATGAACACAAAATGTGTTTTCTCTTCCGTTGTGAGCTCTGCAAAACAAAATGCATTTTCATTGATGACCTCTCTACTTTTAGCAAGCAAAGCTTGTTGTAAATCATCGGGAAGCTGCTGCCCTGAAACTGCCTGGTTTTCATCCGCAACCAAACTGGTTCCCGGTTGCTGTTGGGGTTTATCCAAATTAAAAACAACCGAGACCGCCATCGGAACTCCCTGTTCGGTAATGGTTCTCAAAAGTTCGCATGGATTGTTCCCGTCGGTATAATTAATGGGCTCAAAGAGCACTTGAATAATTCCATTACAGCCCAATTGCGCGCCGATAATCGCATCATCCTCGTCGCTGGTATCGTAAGTGACCAGCTTATTTTCTTGTCTATCCAATGCAAAAAGTGCCTTTCTGAGCGCATCACCCTCTAAGCAACCTCCGCTTATGGCCCCTGTAATATTTCCGTATTCGTCCACCAACATTCGTGCACCGGCTCTCCGATACGATGAGCCTTCAACATGAACCACGGTGGCCAAAATACAGCGTATATCCTCTGATTTTAGCTCTTGGTATTTTGATATGATGACATCCAACTCCCTCATGCAATACTAGTTTTTAGTTGGTTGACTGCTTTTTTGATTTCGGACAGCGTCTTTTCAATGTCTTCGGAAGAGGTATTTCGTCCTGTACTTATCCGTAGACTGGCCAAGGCAACTTCATCCTCAACTCCCATCGCTTTTAATACGTGTGATGGATTCACTTGATTCGCAGTACAGGCGGAACCCCGAGAAACGGCCAAGGTGTTCAAATAACGAAGTAGCTTGGCGCCATCCACTCCTTTGAAAGAAACATTTGTGGTATTTGGCAACCGCTCTTCATCTTGGCAATTGATGGTTGCTTCATCTATGGTCAACAGCTCCTTCTCCAATTGGTTTTGAAGATTTTCAAATTTTTGGTGATTCTCTTTCAAGCTCTGCTTTGCTATTTCACACGCTTCGCCAAAACCAACAATACCAGGAACATTCAAACTACCTGGACGAACTCCTTTCTCATGATTTCCCCCAAAAAGATGTTTATCGATAGAAATATTATTGTTTTTATTTAAGTAAAGTGCACCAACCCCTTTGGGTCCATAAAGTTTGTGCGAAGAAAAAACAGCCATGTCGATTCCCAAATGCTGTAAATCAACTGGGATTTTGCCCACGGCCTGTGTAATATCGGACATTAAAGGAACACTCTTGGCGTGCGCTATTTCGGTAATCGTTTTTATTGGATGGATTAGACCTGTCTCGTTATTGGCCAGCATCAAGCAGACCAATATTGTGGACGGATTTATGGCAGCTTCCAACGCATTTAAATCAATATTTCCCTGCCCATCCACGTGTAAATATGTGACTTCAAAACCATCGGACTCCAACGCCTCCAAAGTATCGAGAACCACTTTGTGTTCCGTTTTACAGGAAATAATGTGGTTTCCCTTGCTCTTATTCTTTTGGCAAAATCCGAACAAGGCCAAATTAGCCGCTTCCGTAGCTCCGGAGGTAAAAGTGATTGCCGTTGGCCTACAATTAACCAGCTTTCCCAGCTGACTACGTGCGATTTCAACAGCATCATCGGCATACCACCCAAAAGAATGATCACTGCTGGCATTGCCAAAGTTCTCGGTAAAATACGGCAGCATGGCCTCTACCACCCTAGGGTCGGTAGGCGTGGTTGCATTGTAATCCAAATATATTTTTTGCGTTAGTGACAAATTACAAGCGTTATGTTTGAGTGTGCATAACGCAATTTAATAAGAATGATTCAGTATTCACCCATGTTTTTCAAAGCATTATGAAATAAATTTCTAGAATTCCTTTGTTACATTTCCCTTTAATCGTAATATTGCAATGAATAAAATCAACTATGGGCTTAGCCAAAACTGAAATATTCACCGATAAACAAAATGAGATTGCCCAATACGCAAAAGTATTCGGTCACCCTGCCCGTGTAGCCATCCTTCAATATTTATTTAAGTTGAATGCTTGCGTTTGTGGGGATTTAGTGGATGAAATCGGTTTGGCCCAACCCACGATTTCCCAACATTTAAAGGAATTAAAGCAAGTTGGTCTTATCAAAGGTAATGTGGAAGGTACAAGTGTTTGCTACTGCATTGATGCAGACAATTGGAAGAAAATGAAAAGCGTCATGTCCGAGTTCTTAAATCAAGACCTTGACAAAAAAGAGTGTTGCTAAAAAAATTTAAGTTTATTAATCGTAATATTACAATAAAATAGATATAATCATGAAGTTAGAAGAAGTTAAATCAACATTGGCCCAATTGGATACCATAGCCTTCCAATTACCAAACGGGGAGTTGGTTCCCAATCATTTTCACGTAACCGAAGTAGGTAAAATCACCAAGCATTTTATTGATTGTGGCGGAACTGTTCGCAATGAAGAGGTGGTCAATTTTCAGCTATGGAATGCCGATGACTACGACCACAGGCTTCATCCTGAAAAATTAGTCCATATTATAGAATTGTCACAAAACACCTTAGGTATCGGTAATTTAGAGGTTGAAGTAGAATACCAAGGACAGACCATTGAAAAATTCGCTTTGGAGTTTGATGGGAAAAATTTCTTGCTTACTTCTAAAGAAACTGCTTGCCTTGCAAGGAATAAGTGCGGAGTACCCGCTGAAAAACCAAAAGTGAAAATTTCCGAGCTTCAAAATTCTGGTTGTGTTCCAGGTAGTGGTTGTTGCTAAAAAATTCAAAACTTATGTCACATTACGAGGTGTTGAACGATTTTATTTCAAATCTTGATACAGCATCCATCACATCGGATAGAAAACAAATCTTATCTCCTCTTGTGGAGTATGTTCAGGAAAAAGTCAACAACGGAGAAACCATTCGTCTCAACTTTATATGTACCCATAATTCCCGACGCAGTCATTTATCCCAGATTTGGGCTCAGACGATGGCTCATCATTTTGGGATTACAAATGTGAGCTGTTATTCGGGTGGAACGGAGGCCACTGCTCTATTTCCAATGGTAGCTTCAACTTTGGCGAACACTGGTTTTGAAGTGCAAATACTTTCCGAAGGAAAAAACCCTGTGTACGGCATCAAGTTTTCGGAGAACGAACACCCAGTTATTTGTTTTTCCAAACGAATGGATGATGATTTCAACCCGAAATCTGACTTTGCGGCCATTATGACCTGTTCGCAGGCGGATGAGGGTTGTCCATTTGTACCCGGAGCAGAGAAACGCATACCAATCACTTACGAAGACCCAAAAGCGTTCGACGACACGCCTCAGCAAGCTGAAAAGTACAGCGGGCGAAGCAAACAAATCGCAACCGAAATGTTTTATGTCTTTTCCCAAATTCAAAACCAATGGCTACCAAAAAACTGAGCTTTTTAGATAAAAACCTGACCCTGTGGATTTTTGCAGCTATGGCTTTAGGGGTCGGAATTGGATATTTTTTTCCCAACTTCCCTGATTTTGTCAATTCCTTTAGTAGTGGAACCACCAATATCCCTATTGCCATCGGATTGATTTTGATGATGTATCCGCCACTGGCTAAGGTGAAGTATTCTTTGCTTCCAAAAGTTTTCAAGAACACCAAAATTCTGTCCATTTCCCTTGTGTTGAACTGGATTGTGGGCCCTGTTTTGATGTTTGCTCTTGCCGTTATTTTTTTAAGGGACTATCCCGAATACATGGTGGGTCTTATTCTGATTGGTTTGGCACGATGCATTGCCATGGTGCTCGTCTGGAACGATCTGGCCGAAGGCAGCAGCGAATATGGCGCTGGTCTGGTAGCCCTCAACAGTATTTTTCAGGTTTTTGCCTACAGTTTTTATGCTTGGATCTTTATTACCATCCTTCCTCCCTATTTTGGATTTGAAGGGGCCATCGTCGATATCTCCATCGGAACCATTGCAGAAAGCGTGGCCATTTATCTTGGCATTCCTTTTTTGATGGGAATTCTGAGCCGTCAAATTTTGGTGAAAATAAAATGTGAAACTTGGTATACCGAAAGGTTCATCCCCACCATTTCCCCGATTACTTTGATAGCCCTCTTGTTTACTATTGTGATTATGTTTTCATTAAAAGGAGAGTTGATTGTTGAGATTCCGATGGATGTGTTGATTATAGCTGTCCCCCTACTGGTCTATTTTGCCTTGATGTTCATTATCGGCTTCTTTACCACCAAAGCCATGGGGGCAGAGTACGATAAAACAGCTTCAGTGGCATTTACTGCGGCTGGAAATAATTTTGAACTAGCCATTGCTGTTGCTATAGCTGTTTTCGGACTAAACTCAGGTCAGGCCTTTGCTGGGGTTATTGGCCCATTGGTTGAGGTTCCTGCGCTTATTTTACTGGTCAAGGTTTCTTTTTGGTTGAGAAAGAAATTTTATAACCTTGATAAAGCGAAGGTATAGGGAAAATGCATTTCAAGAATTGGAAGAGTTTAGTAACTTCAGCCCGTTAATAACCTCATTGAAACCTTAAATAAATCGATTATGGTAAGAATGATTGTGATAATAGGGCTAGCTACCTTCTTTTTTGCCTGTAATTCAACCACAGAGCCAGAGTTGGGCATTGTTTACAATGTGCTACGAGATGCCGAAATTGACGACTACGAAGTTTTTTCCATGAATCTCGATGGTTCAAACAAAAAAAACATTACGAATCGTTATGGTGTGGAATGGACTTATTTTTCACATCGAGACACTCTATATTTTATCTCGGATAGAGGTAGCTGCAAACGCTGCTTTTTCTTATATAAATCAAATTTTAATGGTGAAAACCCTCAGAAAGTATCCGGACTTGAACTTACTGATAGCTGGATGAGCAGCAGGAGGAACGGTACTGAGATTATTGTGAAGCCAGAAACCTTATTTGAATCCACTTTTTATATTCTTAACAAAGATGGAAGGGCAATACAACATGTAGATACCAATCTTCCATTTGCTGCAGACCCCCTTTTTGTAAACCATGGCGAGCAGGTGGTGTTCAGAGGTGGGTTATCAAAAAGCAAACAGATTGATGGGTTCAACGAGGAACTGTACATTATAGATGTTGATGGACAGAATAGAAAACAGCTTACACATTATCCCGAGGCAGATTCCACAGCTGGCAAATATGGTTATAGAGCAGGAGCGCCAAAACTGCACCCCACTGAAAATTTTGTTTCGTATCAAAGTAAGCAAAATGGAAAATATAGTTTGTATGCCGTTAGCCTTGATGGTGAAAAGCAATGGAAATTAACGGATAATACGGAAAATGAAGGTTGGCACGATTGGAGCCCAGATGGAAAATGGCTGGTCATTGAACTTTTTGATGACGAACAATCCCAATTTCATATCGGTTTAATGAATTGGGAAACAAAGGAAATGAAGATTCTAACGGATACCTCATATAAATATCAACAGGCGCCAAATTTCATCTATAAAGACTAAGTTTTGTAAGATAAAAGCTTCTTATTGAATCACTTGGATGCATTTCATCGATAAAATCCAAATTTTTCTTCTTATTGATAGGGTTTTTTGAACTTTAGTTGTTGTAGAGTTATAAAATCAGACCAGGGATATCTATGCCCTGAAATTAAAACCCCATACTATGAGAACAAAGTTTATTTTCAGTTTATTAATGGCAATGGCCCTGTTTATTGTGGGCTGTTCGGATGTTGAAAGATCGGGAAATGCTGAGGGCACCGGCACCCTGTCCGTACAATTAACGGATGCCCCCTTTCCTTCCGAGTTGGTAGCTGAAGCCAATGTCACCGTTTACAAGGTTGAAGCTCGCTTAGTAGATGGCGATGATTCGGATGACATGGACGATGATAGTACAACAGATGATGATTCTTCGGACGACAATTCTGATGATGACTCCTCCAATGATGATTCTTCAGACGACAATTCTGATGATGATACTGATGATGATTCTGATGATGACAGTTACCCTTACGTTACTTTAATGGAGGAAGAAATAGATGTAAACCTATTGGAGTTAACCAATGGGCTTACACAACAATTGGCAGAAATTGATGTTCCTGCGGGTTCATACGATTTAATCCGGGTTTACGTAAAAGGAGTAAATGTGGTTTTGACCGATGGAACGGTTTACGATTTAAAAGTTCCAAGCGGCGACGCTTCAGGAATCAAAGTTTTTGTTGACCCCGCCATTACTGTCGTAGGTGGACTTTCCGCTGACCTACTATTGGATTTTGACGTGAGTCGTTCTTTTGTTGCAAAAGGAAATATGGACACCCCAGCAGGTATTAAAGGCTTTAATTTTAAACCGGTAATAAAAGCAAGTAATATGTCCACCGCAGGCACTCTTGCAGGAAATGTAAGTACTGTTGAAGAAGAAACCCCCATTGCTTTGGAAGGTGTACAAATCTCTGTTTTTGCCGCAGATACCCTGAACACAACTTCGTTTACCGATGCAGATGGCAATTATGCAGTTCTTGGTCTTGATGCAGGAATGTATGAAGTAGTTGCGGAGCTGGAAGGTTATATTGCCAGCGACACATTGGATGTTCAAATTGATGCCGCCAACGTAACCTCACAGGATTTCGTGCTCGATGTGGATCCAGATGCCACTGAAGAGGATACGGATACTACCGAAGGTGGTAATTAAAACAAGTTTTAAAATAATAAAGAAAGCCAGGCGGAAGAACCTGGCTTTTTTATTTTAGATATTCTGGACATCCCGGTGTTCATTTTTTTAGGGATTGGACATATAACCATCCACAAAATCGATTAAATCTTGACCGTGTAAATTTTTCTCCAGTACCCTCCCCTCACTATCCAGCAAAAAATTGGCAGGGATAGTTTTTAACCTCAAGGTTTCCATAAAAGAATTTTGGTCACCCTGCAAGTGCGAAGCATGCACCCATCTATAGGCACCATCTTTTTGTATGGCCATGTCCCAGGCTTTTTCACTGCTTTCCAATCCATATGCGATAATTTGAAAATCATCTGCATTGTACTTTTCCCATAGCGGAACCAAAACATTTCGGTTCTCAACCCTGCATGGCGCACACCAGGATGCCCAAACATCCAACAGCAACAACTTTTTATTCTTAAGCATTTCTTTCAGAGAAACCTGTTCATCTCCCTTCATCGGTAATTTTAAATCAGGAATTATATCCCCGACCAATATGGGGAGGTTACGCTTATTTGTAAGTGAAGCAAATTCCTTTGTCCAGGGATGCTCTGGGTGTAAATTTTTCCATTTTCTGGACTGCTTATATGCAAGTTCTGCGATTCTTTCGTAATCACCCGCGGGACTGGCCCACCGTAAAGCCACCATCGCAGGAAACAGCTCTTCCGTAGTATCTGCAAAATCAATTAATTCTTTCTGGAAATCATATTGCTTCTTTTCCCGCTCCAACAAATCTTCATCAGCTCCATGACCATCTTTTTGATTCTTAAGGTGCTTTTTATGGGCCATTGAACGCAAATCCCTCAATTCCAACATAGCCTTGTTTTCCCTATCTGGTCCTTGAATTGAAAATGAGGATTGAAAATGGGCTATATCCGCTTCAATAATTATGTGAACACCTGTTTTGTAAACCAATGGGAAATAATTATCCGATTCAGGATTGTTGTTCAATAATCTAGTTGGGTACTTCTCTCCCTCCTTCTGAACCACTATTTCAAGTAAAACGGGTTCTTGGAAAACCGGGTTGTTGTTAAATTCAAAATGCCCATGTTCATCAATCTGGGCGGAATCCAACACCTTTCCCATAAAACTTTGGGCCGCAGATTCAAAATTTTCCGGATGAACCACATAAACCATAGGTTTCCAATTTTCTCCTTTGGTCATCTTTAAATTTCCTGACAGCCAAGGTTCTTCGTCGCATGATTGTAACAGTAGAACAATCAAAAACAAGCTTCTTAACAAATATTTCATGCAGGTAAAATTAATTAATTCCGAAGATGATCGCACCATTGAAATGCCTACAAAATAAGTCTAATTGGAACTTATTTACTGTTGTTCAGTTATTTGAACCCATGTATTCCGACAAAAGTATCAATCAACATAATCAACAACATCATGACAACAAAATCAATCACAAACGCTATTCTTAGAATTATTCCTGCTGTAATTTTATTACAGACTTTGTTTTTTAAATTTACTGCAGCTCCAGAATCCGTCTATATTTTCGAAACACTTGGCCTTGAACCTTGGGGAAGAATAGGTTTAGGGATAATCGAATTAATTGTTGCAATTCTGATTCTTGTTCCAAAAACGACTTGGTTAGGCGCTTTAATGGGTATTGGCATTATGGGCGGTGCCATCTTTTCCCACCTTACCAAATTGGGCATTGTAGTACAAAACGATGGGGGCACATTGTTTATCTTGGCCCTTGTCACCTTGGCCTTCTGCGTTTTGCTGGCTTGGCAAAACCGTTCCCGCATTCCCTGGTTGAAAAATCTATTTTGAAACCGTATCGTTTTCTTTGACCCGTTTCAAGGAAAGTGAATCGTACACCTTATCCAAAATTTCTGGTTTATCGGTCAAAACCACCAATTTGTCATTGGCCTTTATTTTGGTCAAACCATTTGGCGTAAGATAATTGCCGTTGCGTTGAATCATGGCAATGATCGCCTTTTTGGGGAAATTCAGGTTTACGATTTTTACTCCATTCGCTGGACAAGACTCACTGATGGTGATTTCTTTCATCACCGCTTTCGGATGCTCGGACAGCAGTTCGTCCGTTGGCGACAATGGTTTTGCACTTTTTGGAAGACCAACATGCAACCATTTGGCCACGATGGACAAGGAACTGCCTTGAATCAACACCGAGGTCAAGGAAACAAAAAAGACGATGTTGAAAATAATATGGGCCTTTTCAATCCCAGCCAAAAGTGGATAGGTGGCAAATACAATGGGCACCGCTCCACGCAGGCCCACCCATGAAATGTAGAACCTTCGCCTTAATTTCATCTTGAAGGGCAATAGCGAAATCATAACCGCCACGGGACGAGCAACAAAAATGAGGAACAGGGCAATCAGTAAGCCAATGCCCATATAAGGTACAATCTCGCTAGGAAACACGAGCAATCCCAAAGTAAGGAACAAGACAATTTCCATAAGCCATGCGAGACCATCGAACATGCGCATGATGGTTTTCTTGTGAATCAAATTTTGATTGCCCAGATAAACCGAACAAATATAGATGGCCAAAAATCCATTTCCACCGATTGCATCCGTCGCAGAAAAGGCAATGAACATCAAAGCAATGGTAAGCACGGGATAGAGTCCTTCAAAATCCAAGCGAATCCTATTGATGATGATTTTACTGAGTTTCCCGAAAGCAAAACCGGCAGCTCCACCAAGAATCATTTGCAGGAAGAACATGGGCAATACGGACAAGATATTTTTTTCGGGGAATTGCACCAATGTTAAAAATGCAATGGTTAACACATAGGCCATGGGGTCGTTACTACCACTTTCCAACTCCAAAGTGGGCCTCAAGTTCTTTTTTAAGGCCAAGTTTTTTCCCCTTAATATGGAAAACACCGCCGCAGCATCGGTGGAGGAGACAATGGCTCCCAACAGCAAGCTTTCGTAAATGCTAAAGTCGGTAATCAGATATACAAAATACCCCAATCCGATTGCCGTGAGCAAAACGCCCACCGTGGAGAGCACTACCCCCACTTTGAGCACGGGTTTTACCGATTGCCAATTGGTATCCAGCCCACCGGAAAACAGAATGAAGTTTAAAGATACCACTCCTATAAACTGAGCGATTTGTGGATTGTCAAAGTAAATACCGCCAATACCGTCCGAACCAGCGAGCATTCCAATGGTCAAAAACAACAGTAAGGTCGGAATACCGAAACGATAGCTGGTTTTACCGGCCAAAATACTGATCAGAAGGAGCACGGACCCGATTAAGATGATGTTTTCAATGGTGATGTTCATATAGGTACTGTGAATCTAAATTTTAGCATTTTTGAAACAACATCCTTAATAATAAGTGATTTTTTCCTAAAAGCGAAGTTAATTCAATTTGTTTGACTTAAAGAGACGGAAATACCGTGCCGCCAAAAAAACAACAAGGACAGGTTCAATTTTGAAAGCAAAAGGGAACGCTGTTTTTCAAAATCAGAATTACTCCGCCAAAACACACAAAAGACCGTTTAAACGCATTTTTGGTTCTTTCACCTCGTTAAACACCTAAAAAATATTCGATAAACTGCACTTTTTAGTCGTTAAAAGTAAAAACCTATGAAAAATTCATAAGTAACCATTCTGATTGTTTTTGATCTTTGTCATGTATTAACCCCCAAATCTATACATCATGACACGATCTACGATTTACAGTCTACTTATTACAGCAATAGTGCTAGCCAGTCAAACTACATTTGCACAGGCAGATGAAAAAATGATCAACAACACTATGGAAGGTAGCGTTTCCACCATAGATGGCTATGTACCTTCCATGTCCATTACCCAAGATGGAAAAACCGCCTACTTCAGTAAAGGAACCTATGAGAAACCGCTGTATGGTGTTTTTTCCAAAAAAGAATTGATTTATCACGTTTACCGCGCAGAAAAAGTAAATGGTGAATGGACCAACATTACTCAATTGGATGTGTGTCCAAAACACTACTCTGCCAAACACCCCACGGTAACCGCTGACGGCTCTCGTTTATTCTTTGCTTCCAACATGAAAGGCACCTTTGGCAAATACGATATTTATGTAGCTGATATTGCTGCGGATGGCACCTTGGGTGTATCCAAAAACCTTGGGCCCAAAGTGAATACAAAAGAAGATGAGCTTTATCCAAGCATCTATAACGAAACACTTTTGTTCTTCGCTTCCGAAGGCAGGGATGGTTTCGGAGGACTGGACCTTTATGCTTCACAAGTGGTGAAGAACACGCTTACCACATCGGTGAACCTAGGCGCACACATCAATAGCAATAGCGATGAGTATGCCATTCAGTTAAGCCCAGAGAAAAAATTAGGGTTTGTGGTATCCAACAGAGGATTCAATAACACCATATCACAATATACCGTAGCCTATGGACGTTCAAGTAAGCAGAATCAGTACAACGATGTTGCTGAGAGAGATGCAGGACTCCAAGCCGCTATGAATGAAGAAGCCTACGAATACGTGGATACTTCATTCCAAGACGAAGAATAATAACTGATTATTAAATACTTACTGAATCGGTCAATAAACCTGAAGTGTCCAATGTAGTTGTTTCATAGCCGAGATTCGAAACACTCATGACGATGATAAGAAAGACAGGGGGAAACTGACAGACTATCATAGAAAGCGGGTTGTATTATTTCAATCTGACCGATTTATACCAAGAATAGGATGCTGATGGGACGGCATCCTATTTTTTTTGTAATAACATGAAATACAATTATTTACACACAAAACACAGCTTACTTTTCTCCTCTATTTCTGGCTTAATGGATTTATAAGAAGTGCATTTGAACGAAAAACATTACAAAAATTCTGCACAATAGTTAAAAAATTATAATTTAACTCTTGAAATAATACAATCCCAAATCTATTAAGTCATGAACAAAAACTACAATACTCGAAAAAAAGGCATCCCAAAACCTCTTTTCACCTTACCTTTTTGATGAGGTAACACCTCAACTAAACACAAATTTTAGCGCTTAATCCCTTTAGGGATTACACCCATTTTTGAAGCAATCCAAAATGGAGCTGACTTTGGTATTATCCATTTTGGGATTATACATCAGTTTCTCATTGGTTTATCCCAACTTCAAAATCGTGGAGATGGACTACTATGTCCAAAACTTAACCTACAATACAAATGATGTAACAGTATTAATCCCCCAAATCTTTCTTATCATGAAAACGAATGTTTTAAAAATTGCCATCATCGACAACGATGATACGTTCGGCGGCATTTACCAACAGTATTTTCAAGGCCATGAACAGTACGAACTTCATGGAGTCTACAGCTCTGTTCACGGTCTTTTATCAAATTTTGGACGATCTCATCCAGATATTATTATCTGTGAGGCTATGCTGAACGGAATCTCGGGCATTGACGGTCTGGAATATTTTTACCGGAAGAACAAAGACCTCAAAGTATTGATGATGAGCCAAAAAAATGACTTTAAGCTCATAAAAGAAGCTTTTAAAAAAGGTGCCAGCGGCTACTTGATCAAACCTATCACCAAGGATAGACTGTTCAATGCGCTGGATGCCCTCGGCCAACATGGCATTGCCTTGGAACTGGATGTAGCAAAAAAGATCATTGATTCGTTCCAGACCAAGTCGTTCGATGTTTTCTCGAAAAAGGAAAATGAGATCATTGAACTCCTAACCCAGGGCTTTACATACAAAATGATTGCGGACAAGCTTTTCGTGACACCCAGCGCCGTTAATTTTCATATCCAGAACATTTACGTTAAGCTCAACGTAAATTCAAAATCCGAAGCTTTGCGAAAACTCAAGGAAATGGAAATGCAGCAGTTAAATGCGGCGTAAATCGGAAACCTCAACCAAACAAAAAACCCTGACGGAATTGTCAGGGTTTTTGTGTTATTAAAGACCTAACTAAAATGTATTGCTCGTAAAACCAAGGGTTCCATCCTTGGATTTGGCACTTACCTCAACATTTATGATGGATACATCGTCAATGTCAGGTACCCTGATTATGATTTCCCCATTATCATCAGTCTTTAAATCTGGGTTCCAATACAGCAATTTGCTTTTCTCTTTCTTTCTCTTTGAGAGTTGTTTATGGTAGTCCTGGAAATCAATGCTGGGTGTATACCCCTCAAAACGTAGCGCACTTTCACTTCTGGAGACATATTCCAACTCATTGCCCATTCTTGTATAAATGACAAAAACACCGGCAGAAGCCCTGCTGCCGTACATAGAAGCCTCTGGACCTTTTAACAACTCCACCCGCTCAACATCCCGATTGCCGACCAAATTCATAACATCATTCAAAGGACTCGAAGCGGCCGTACCCACCTGAGCAGCACTTCCTTCCTGAGCTATAGGAAAACCATCCACAACCCATAAAATCGTTCCCGAACCCCCCATGACCTGTACGGATGGGTACAATGTCTCAGCTCCTCTCACAATAACCCCTGGAAGCTCCGAAAGCAACTGTGGCAGGGTTTTGGGTTGGTTGAAATCTTGATGATTAATGCGATGTGAAGGGACATCCACTCCGTATTTAGAAGGGGTCTGTTTAATTTTTTCCTTACCGCTCTCGACCACTTCCACTTCTATCAGTTCAATTGTCCTTTCTGAATCCGCATTACTTAACGATTCCTCAGAAATGGTCTTATCAATCGCGGATTCCGTTTCCTTTTCCCTATTCTCAAAAGCACTGTTGAAAGGTATGATTTTCACCAATCTGGATTTCACATCCTCCCCCTCCGTTCTGGCAACCAATGTTGCTGTTCCCTCAATATGAATCTGCTCCAGTTTGAGTATGCCTTGGGCATCAGTTTGAGCTTCTCCTGCCCAAACATCCTGTTCGCTTGTTGCCACCAATTGAATTTTGGTGTTAGTCAACAAATTGTTGTTCAAATCATAGGCATGGCCCATGATTTCCAATCCTTCTTGATACGGAAATTTTTTACTTACAATTGCAGTTTTACTATCATTGAATAAATCCTTGTTGACTTTTTCTTCGGAAGTCAATACCTCAAGGTCTCTGAGAAAAGCCTCCTTCCTGTAAAGGGATACTTCCCGCCCACCTATAATATCCGAAAAAGCAAAGGGTTCATTGCTTTCGGAATAATCAGAATCCTTGTTGGGATTGGCTGTCTCGGTTCGGTTGACACTTAGGGTCAATTTTGATTTTACAGGTCTATTTTGATTATCGGTTACTTGAATTTTGATGGTTTTCAAATCGTTACGGATATCTTGCTGAAGGGTATCAATTGCAATGTGAAGCTTTTCCCTTGCTACCCAAATAGGCCTTACAGCCAATTCGGAGCCAAGCTGGTCTACCAACTTTAAATTGATAATACCTGCTGGCAAGTTGGATTTTAAAAGTTCTACGTCCAAACTATTCCCATCGGCGAAATCCAATCTTTTTTTAAAATAGGTTATCCCTCTTGATGTTCCGATGAGATCTATTTCTTTCCCGATACGTTTTGCAGAAGGAGTTATGCGAACTATGGCGTTATCCCTATCCAGATTGTTCACATGCAAAAGAAAGCCATCTGTTGTTGATTTTGGAAGAGGGAAACGTGTTCCATCCGCCATTTCCAACCGATAATCCTTGCCGCCTTCTGGAGTTAGTAGAGCGGTTCCCAGACCAGAACCATAAAAGGAAACCTTTGTTACTTCTTGTCCGTCTTCATCCAAAATTCTTCCTTGTGTTGCTACTTTGCTGGTTGCATCTGATGGAACTTTTACAACTATTCTGTTCTTTTGTCCGCTTAAAAATGTTCCGCCTTCAGGCATAATTGAAACAACAATGTCACTTGCCGGTTGATTTAAAATTGAAGGCTCCCCCACTTGAATTTGCTCCTTGGCTGCAAACCCTTCACCATAGTTTTGGGACCATCGGGTATAGGCCTTTAGTGTGTAATTGCCAGATGCTACGTCTTTGGGCAAATTGAATTGTCCCTGAACCGTTCCATCCATAATTTTATGGAGTTGTCGCTTCACCAGTTCTCCATCGCTGTCCAACAATTCCACGTTCATAACCCGGCTTTTGCTGTACTGGCCAAATTGTCTTTCCGTGGCGAGGTATCCTTTAAAGAAAATAGGTTCTTCAGGGTTCAGTTGGTTATTGGCGATTTGAAGCATCACGCGCTCTTTACGTACAGCCAGTGAATCTTCAAAACTCACCTGAAAATCAAGTCTTAGGTCTTTCCAAGGTTCTTTTGCAAAATCAGATTGAGAACTTTGGGCCGATACTATGGCAAAGCCAAGCAAAAACAGGATTGTTTGTAAAGACCTCATTTTGTTTTCCATAGCAGTGAAAAATGATTTTTGTATAGTTGGGCGAAGATTGGTTGTAGCTAGCATTCAATCTGTTCATATCCACTATCCTAAAATACAAAAAAATAATGTCAGGAATGCCCTACTTTAAAAAGTCCCCTTAATACCAAACAAAAAACCCTGACCAAATCGTCAGGGTTTTTCTATCTATATAACGTAATTAAATTACTTCACTTCTTCGAAGTCGACGTCCTCAACGTTGTCACCTTCGGAGGCACCTCCACCGGCAGTATCGTCAGCACCGGCGTCGGATGAAGCTCCTGCTCCACCACCCTGTGCTTCAGCTTGTGCTTTGTACATTTCTTCGGAAGCTACTTTCCAAGCTTCATTGATTTTTTCCAAAGCAGGCTCGATAACCGCTAGGTCTTTACCTTCGTAAGCTTTCTTCAACTCTTCCAAAGCTTCTTCGATTGGCTTTTTCTTGTCGTCGGACAGTTTATCGCCAAACTCGCTTAATTGCTTCTCAGTTTGGAAGATCATAGCGTCAGCCTCGTTCAATTTATCGGCGGTCTCCTTGGCTTTTTTATCCGCTTCGGCATTTGCCTCGGCTTCTGCTTTCATCTTTTCGATTTCCTCCTCGGTCAATCCAGAAGAAGCTTCGATTCGGATGTCTTGCGACTTACCAGTAGCTTTATCGGTTGCAGAAACCTTGATGATACCATTGGCATCAATATCGAAAGTCACTTCAATTTGAGGTGTACCTCTCGGCGCTGGTGGAATACCATCCAAGTGGAATCTACCAATGGTTTTGTTATCCGCTGCCATAGGTCTTTCCCCTTGCAGTACGTGGATTTCAACTGAAGGTTGATTGTCCGCTGCCGTGGAGAACACCTGTGATTTCTTGGTTGGAATGGTGGTGTTCGCCTCAATCAATTTAGTGAACACGCTTCCCATGGTTTCGATACCCAACGAAAGAGGGGTTACATCCAATAAGAGTACATCTTTTACATCTCCTGTCAATACACCACCTTGGATAGCGGCACCAATGGCCACAACCTCATCCGGGTTTACACCTTTGGATGGTTTTTTACCGAAGAATTTCTCAACGGCTTCCTGTACCGCAGGGATACGAGTGGAACCACCTACCAAGATGATCTCATCTATATCACTTTTGGAAAGTCCTGCGGATTTCAATGCTTTCTCACAGGGATCGATTGTTCTTTTGACCAAATCGGCGATCAGTTGCTCAAATTTGGAACGTGACAATGTTCTTACCAAGTGTTTTGGTCCTGAAGCTGTTGCTGTAACATAAGGCAAGTTGATTTCTGTCTGAGCAGAAGAAGACAACTCGATTTTGGCCTTTTCAGCAGCTTCTCTCAAACGCTGAAGCGCCATTGGGTCTTCACGAAGGTCCATATCTTCATCTTTCTTGAACTCTTCGGCCAACCAATCAATAATTTTTTGGTCAACGTCGTCACCACCTAAGTGGGTATCTCCATCTGTGGACAATACTTCGAACACCCCATCACCCAATTCAAGGATGGAAACATCGTGCGTACCACCACCAAAGTCGAATACCACTATTTTCTGGTCTGTGTCTTTTTTATCAAGTCCGTATGCCAAAGAAGCAGCAGTTGGCTCGTTAATGATACGTTCCACAGTAAGACCTGCAATTTCACCAGCTTCTTTGGTGGCCTGTCTTTGTGAATCGTTAAAATATGCTGGAACGGTAATTACCGCTCTGGTTACATCTTGTCCCAAGTAATCCTCTGCAGTTTTCTTCATTTTTTGAAGAATCATGGCAGACAATTCCTGCGGCGTGTACATACGACCGTCCACATCCACACGTGGTGTATCGTTGTCTCCCTTTACCACTTTATAAGGAACTCTTTTGGCTTCCTTACTGGATTCTGAGTATTTGTTACCCATAAACCGCTTAATGGAATAAATTGTTTTGTGAGGGTTGGTCACCGCTTGTCTTTTTGCAGGGTCACCGACTTTGATTTCCCCACCTTCAACAAATGCGATCATCGATGGAGTGGTTCGTTTACCCTCGGCATTTGGAATTACCACGGGCTCGTTACCTTCCATTACAGAGACGCAGGAGTTGGTCGTACCTAAGTCTATACCTATAATCTTGCTCATCGTATCTAAAGTTATATCTGTTTAAAAATTCTTTTTTATCTCGCTCTTAAAATGTCAATGATTATGCCACGGCCATGAATATGACAAGGTGTCAGATTATTGTTGAAGTCCCTGTAAAGATGAGCTACACTGAAGATGTCATAATAAATATTGAAAAAGCTACTGTTATATTTAAATATTCGCAATTTTATCCCGTTTTAGCTTCCTATATTTGAAACTGTAAATTGAGGTTATGGAGTGTATTAGTGTGTTTGATATGCTAAAAATAGGTGTAGGACCTTCCAGCTCTCACACCCTTGGACCATGGCGTGCCGCTGAACGTTGGATTGCTGAACTTGAAGAGCAGCATGTTTTTGATGATGTCCAAACCATCAAAGCATATTTGTATGGTTCCCTTTGCCTCACGGGTAAAGGACATGCTACGGATATTGCCGTGGTGATGGGCTTGTTGGGCACCGACCCGGAAACTGTGGAGATTGATGGCATTTCAGGAAGAATTGACAGCATCAAGGAAGAAAACAAACTCAATTTTGGTGGAAAACGCGAAATCCCCTTCAGTTTTGAGAATGATATCCTCTTCAAAAAGGAATTTCTTCCCTTTCATGCCAACGGCATTCAGTTTGAAGCTGAACTGTCCAACGGAAAAAAAATATCCGAAACCTATTACTCCATTGGTGGCGGTTTTGTGGTAAAAGAGGAACGCATCCACGCCAAAGAGAACAAAGAAACGTTTAAGACCTTTCCACACCCTGTTAAGACTGGCGATGAACTGCTCCAACATTGCAATGCTCAAAACAAACCCATCTCCCAAATTGTAATGGAGAACGAGCTTTCGCTACGAACCGAATCCGAAATTGACGAAGGTATTGCCCGCATTTGGAACACCATGTTGGAGTGCATGTATGTCGGCTGCCACACCGAGGGCAAACTCCCAGGAGGTTTAAACGTGAAGCGCCGTGCTTTCGAAATGCATCAAAAATTAAAGGGGAATGTCCCCTACTCCAACCCACAGGAATGGCTGGAAAGTATTCGGGATACGGAGGTCAGATTCCGACAGATCATTAAATGGGTTAGCTGTTTTGCACTCAGCGTTAATGAAGTGAATGCTTCTTTGGGTAGAGTGGTTACTGCACCAACCAACGGTAGCGCGGGCGTTATTCCCGCTGTATTAATGTATTATATGGTCATCGAAAACCATGATGCCAATTTTGATGACGTAAAACAATTTTTATTGGTGGCCAGCGAAGTGGGGAGTATCTTTAAAAAAGGAGCGACCATTTCTGCCGCAATGGGAGGATGCCAAGCCGAAATCGGCGTATCATCTGCGATGGCAGCTGCAGGGTTAACCGAACTGATGGGAGGGTCGCCTGAACAAGTTTTAATAGCTGCAGAGATTGCCATGGAACATCATCTCGGGCTTACCTGCGACCCGATAGGTGGGTTAGTACAGGTTCCTTGTATTGAACGTAATGCCATGGGAGCCATTAAAGCGATAAACGCTGCAGAACTCGCTCTGGATACTGACCCAAAAGATTGCAAAGTGCCCTTGGACAAGGTTGTGAACACGATGTGGGAGACCGCAAAGGACATGAGTTCAAAGTACAAGGAAACTTCGGAAGGTGGGCTTGCCGTAGGCGTGTTCCTAAGTGATTGCTAATCCATACAACCTTCTTTCCCCCTGGTATCGATAAGGTAAATGATTTTCCACTCTCCATCAAAATCAATGAGCTGAAAGGAGTTGATACCACAGTGACTGAACTCACCATTCAACCAGAACTCATAACCAACCCAAGCATTGGCCATCGTCCTATCTACTTGAATGGAGAATGAAGTGAGCTTTTCCTCAAACTTTGTAGTTTCTGGAATACCAACAATGGATTTAAGAAATATTGAAAACTCTTCAGTTCTAAAAAGTGTCTTGCCTTCTTGATTTCTTCCAGTAGTTTGAAGCACTATCCCATTGGCCACGGTACTTTTAATGATAGTCGAATCTTGTTTATGGAATCCATCAAAAAAAGTTTCGATAACTTGTTTTACCTCGGCTTTGGTTTCTTCGCTAGAAGGGTTTGGCCCTTGGGCATTTCCGAAAACTCCCAAAGCAAACAATACTAAACAACTGAACAGTTTTTTCATTTTAATAGTTTTTTGATTGAAGCCTAAATTAAACAAATCTGCTTACTTTTAGCCATCAAATGTTATTACGATGTCTACAGCTAAAAAAGAATATAAAAGGGTAACGGTAAAATCGTTGGTGGATATGAAAAAGACCGGTGAGAAAATCAGTATGCTCACCTCCTACGATTATTCCATGGCCAAAATTGTGGATGGCGCCAATGTAGATGCCATTTTGGTCGGTGATTCTGCCAGTAATGTTATGGCCGGTCATGAAACCACATTGCCCATTACCCTGGATCAAATGATTTATCATGCCACCTCCGTTGTTAGAGCTGCAAAAAGAGCCTTGGTCGTGGTGGACATACCTTTTGGGAGTTATCAAGGGGACTCCAAAGAAGCTTTGCGCTCTGCTATCCGAATCATGAAAGAAAGCGGTGCCCATGCCGTGAAAGTTGAAGGTGGTGAAGAAATCAAAATATCGATCAGTAGGATTTTAGAAGCTGGAATACCTGTAATGGGGCACTTGGGTCTTACCCCACAATCCATTTATAAATTTGGTACCTATACAGTACGCGCCAAAGAAGAAGAAGAGGCGGAAAAATTAAAATCCGATGCCAAATTATTGGAAGAATTGGGCTGTTTTGCCATTGTTTTGGAAAAAATTCCAGCCAAATTGGCCAAAGAAGTAGCGGAAAGCGTATCCATACCAATTATTGGAATTGGTGCTGGTGGACATGTTGACGGACAGGTGTTGGTAGTACATGATATGTTGGGAATGACACACGAGTTCCACCCAAGATTCTTGAGAAGGTATTTGAATCTTTATGATGAAATGACCAGTGCTATTTCCCAATATGTAGATGATGTGAAAAGTCAGGATTTTCCGAATGAGGATGAATCTTACTAGATGATTGGATTATTGGCTGGTTCGATTGTTAGATTCTTTTGTTTCTGATTTGAATGCTTATTTTTGAATATCAACCTCCAAACTGAAAATAAATTGAAATGCATCGATTTAAAGATTTGGAAATATGGAGGTTAAGCAGAAAGTTTTGTTCGGACATTTATGAAGCCACGTCATTATTCCCTGACAGCGAAAAGTTTGGCCTTACCAATCAACTTAGAAGAGCTTCGGTATCAGTTCCATCAAATATTGCAGAAGGTTGCTCTAGAAAATCCAAAAGAGATTTTTCAAGGTTTTTGGAAATTGCCATGGGCTCTATGTATGAAATTGAGACGCAATTATTAATTTCCAATGATTTGAACTTCATTCAAAAGAAAAAGCTGAACTCTCTTTTACAAAAACTGGATTCAATAATTAAAATGACCTCAAAATTCAAATCGACCCTAAAGTGAAATCCAAAAATCCAAAAATCAAAGATTCCAATCAATCTACTCCCTCAAACCTTCAAGTTCTATTTGAAGACAACCACCTAATCGTGGTCAATAAGCGCGTAGGTGACATTGTACAAGGCGACAAAACGGGGGACGACCCTTTGAGTGAGGTCGTAAAACAGTATCTAAAAGACAAATACAATAAGCCGGGTAATGTTTATCTGGGTGTAGTGCATCGCTTGGACCGCCCTACTTCTGGCATTGTGCTCTTTTCCAAGACATCCAAGGCCCTCCCGCGTCTCAATAAATTGTTTGCTCAGGGAGAGACCAAAAAAATGTACTGGGCAGTCGTAAAAAACGCACCTACCCAGGAAAGCGGTACTTTAATCCATTGGTTGGTGCGCAATCCAAAGCAGAATAAGTCCTATGCACACAACAACGAAGTTCCTAATAGCAAAAAAGCCGAGTTGGATTATAAAATCATAAAGAAACTCGACAACTATTTTCTGTTGGAAATTGATTTGAAAACCGGTAGACACCACCAAATCAGGGCCCAATTGGCAGCCATAGGCTGTACCATTAAAGGGGATTTAAAATACGGTGCGGACCGCAGCAACAAGGATGGCGGAATTCATCTACATGCTCGAAGTTTGGCTCTTGTGCATCCCGTACAAAAGGAACCTATTGCTTTTTTGGCTCCCCCACCAGAGGACCCCATTTGGAACGCCTGTCTTAGCGAGTAAGTGCCAGGGCTTTTTCCCTAATGATCTCGGAAACCGGTTTGTTCTGTAAATGACTTTCCAACCACGAAAGGATGTCCAGATACAAGAATGCGCGTTTTTCGTAAGGATGGTTTTCGTATTTCTTTAATTCATTGTACAATTTCTGAAACTCACCTTTTAAATCTGTCGGGTAAATGTCACCAAGGTTTCTCAGGAACTTGATCATTTCCTTTTGTACCTCATGTAAATCGTTCATTTTCAATAAGAACTTATACGTGCTTTTAAGCTGCACTTCCAAGTGATAATCCATTCCCGCTTCGTAATGTGCCACAAGGCTCAACACCCTCGCAAAACACATGAGATCTTCGCGCATCTTCAACTTTTTGTTGGAAATGATTTTCTTGAGGTAGGCGATACAGTTTTTGTTGTCACCATTCCCGAAATACAAACAAGCAATTTTGTAATAGAGCAACATAATGTGATGCTCATCTATTTGCTGTCTATGTTTTTTGATTCCATACTCGATAATATTTACCAAGTAAATCCCTTTATCAAAAGTTCCCTCTAAAAAATGTAGATTCAGTTTGTTGGTGTTGATGTACAAAAAGGCTAGTGAGCTAATGTTATCGTTCTTTGGAAACTTGGGATCCTTTACCTGCTCTTCCAAGCGCTCCAAAGTTTCTCTGAACTGGGATGCATATTTCACAAAGAAAAGCGACTCCAACAAATAATGGTTACCCTTTAAAAAGAACACAGGGTTCAACGGGATCATATGTTTGTTTTCGTAAAATAAATCTACCCATTTACTGGCATATTTGTAAGCTGACAAAAAGTCCTGAATCAATAGACTATACCACAAATGCGCCTTGTACAACCATAGTTTTTCACGAAACCCCATCCGTTCAATATCATAATCGGGCATGTGCTCATCGAAATAGGTTTTTACTTTTTTAAGATCCTCATCACTTCTTACATAGCCCACTTTCAACATCATCCCGTACAATTGCAACGAAAGATTGGAAAGTTTACTGGTAAGCACATTTAACGCAGACAGCTCTTTTGCTTCAACCGCAAGTTCATCCGCCCTATCCGGTATACTCCTTGTTATATATTGGGTCTCTATGACCTTTTCCAGCTCAACAATTTCGTATGCTACGTTCTTCTCCTCATTTTCAATGGCGAAACTCTTGGCCTTCTCCAAAATCTTTAAGCTTTGCTTGTAGAGTCCTTTTTGATAAAGAATGGTGGCAAAATCCAATTGCTCCCTTATCTGAATGCGAACATTTTGGTTTACGGGATTCAACCTAAGGCTTACCAAAATTTGCTTATATAGGTGTGCCTTAAGGTTGGAAAGCTGTGATTTTTTAACGATACCGCTATCCAAAATCTGCTTTTCGTCATACTTACGCATTTTATCCAAGAGGTTGAAAAGCGCTAAAAACTTAGCATCCGTATTCACCCCTAAACGGCCAACATATAGTTTAAATTGGCGTTTTTCGGACTTAGAAAGCGATTTTACCAGTACAAACAAAGCATCCTTGTGGGCATTTGTCATCGTAAAAAATATTATTTAAACTATTGTTTTTCAGTCATTTAAATTACTCGAAAAGCAGTTTAACATTGTAACATACTCTCAACTGCTTTTCCTCTTCAGCCCACCTTCCCTATTTTCGTAAGTCATAGAAAAAAACAGGTTGATATAATGGGTAAAGATAAGGTAGAAATTTTTGACACAACACTAAGAGATGGAGAACAGGTACCTGGTTGTAAACTGGATACTGAACAAAAATTAATCATTGCCGAACGATTGGACGAACTGGGAGTTGATGTGATCGAGGCAGGGTTCCCCATATCTAGCCCAGGTGATTTCAAATCTGTAAACGAAATTGCCAAGTTGGTTAAAAATGCAAGGGTATGCGGATTGACCCGTGCTGTAAAAAAGGACATTGAAGTAGCGGCCGAAGCCATCAAAGATGCGAAGAGGCCAAGAATACATACGGGAATCGGGACTTCCGAATCACACATCAAATACAAATTTAACTCTACTCAGGATAAAATTATCGAGCGTGCCGTTGAGGCCGTTGCCTATGCCAAGTCTTTTGTGGAAGATGTTGAGTTCTATGCCGAAGATGCCGGACGAACAGATAATGAGTTCCTGGCCCGAATCTGCGAAGCAGCGATCAAAGCTGGAGCAACCGTGCTTAACATTCCCGACACTACAGGGTATTGCTTGCCAGAAGAATACGGTGCGAAGATGAAGTACCTGAGAGAAAATGTAAAGGGTATCGAAAAAGCCATTCTTTCTTGCCATTGCCACAATGATTTAGGGCTGGCCACTGCAAACTCCATAGCAGGTGTGGTGAACGGAGCCAGACAAATCGAATGTACCATTAACGGTATCGGGGAAAGAGCGGGAAACACTTCCTTGGAAGAGGTTGTTATGATCATGAGGCAACACCCTTATTTAAATTTGGATACCGACATCAACAGCAAACTACTTTGGGATACCAGTACCATGGTTTCGCAAAAAATGGGAATGCCGGTGCAGCCCAATAAAGCTATTGTGGGCTCCAACGCCTTTGCACACAGTTCTGGGATTCACCAAGACGGAGTGATCAAACAACGAGAAACCTACGAAATCATCGACCCTAAAGATGTGGGGGTAAGTGAATCTTCCATTGTGTTGACTGCAAGAAGTGGGCGTGCCGCTCTGGCTTACCGAGCAAAAAACGTAGGCTATGAACTAACAAAAGTTCAATTGGATGCGGTTTACCAAAACTTCTTAAAATATGCCGATGTGAAAAAAGAGATTTTGGATGAAGATATACACGAGATTGTTGAGACCAGCAATATCGGCATGAAAAGCTTGGCGTAAATTATAACAAACGTATGGCAATAAAAATAGCTTTGCTTCCTGGAGATGGTGTTGGACCCGAAGTGTTGGCCCAGGCAGTAAAATGTTTAAAGGCGGTAGAAGAGACCTTTAATCAACATTTTGTTTTTAAAGAAGCTCCTGTTGGCGCTATTGCCATCGACAAAAAAGGAACTCCCCTACCCGATACTACTCTAAAAATATGTAAAGAGTCGGATGCCGTTCTTTTTGGCGCCATTGGTGACCCAAAATATGATAATGATCCAGATGCAAAGGTTAGACCAGAGCAAGGTTTGTTACAATTACGCAAGGAACTTGGACTATTTGCCAATATCAGGCCTGTCCTGTCCCATCCAACTTTGTTGGACAAATCCCCACTAAAAAAGAACGTAATCAACGGTACTGATTTTGTGATTTACCGAGAGCTTACCGGGGGTATATATTTTGGGGAGAAAAAATTGAACGACGAAGGGACCAAAGCTTCCGACCTCTGCGAATACACCGAGGATGAGATAAGCCGAATTGCGCATTTGGCATTTAAAGCAGCTAAAGGTAGAAGAAAGAAACTAACCTTAATCGATAAGGCCAATGTACTTGAGTCTTCAAGGCTATGGCGCAAGGTCGTTACTAAAATCGGCGAAAGTTATCCTGAAGTTGCATTGGATTTTATGTTTGTGGACAATGCCGCGATGCAAATTATACTCAATCCCAAACAGTTCGATGTTATTTTGACAGAAAATATGTTCGGTGACATTATTTCCGATGAAGGCAGCGTAATTGGCGGTTCAATCGGTTTGTTGGCCTCGGCTTCCATTGGCGAGGAAAATGCATTGTTCGAACCTATTCACGGTTCCTATCCGCAAGCCAAAGGAAAAGACATTGCCAACCCCATTGCATCCATCCTATCGGCAGCCATGCTGTTGGAGCATTTTGGATTGGCCGAAGAGGCCTGGGCCGTAAAAAAAGCAGTTGACAAATCTTTAAAGAAGGGTATTGTTACTCCTGATTTAAAGGAGAACAGTCAGTACGGCACTAATCAAGTCGGTGATTTTATCGCTCATAACATCGTAGATATTGAAGATGATTATAGAATGAACGATGAAAACATTGATTTGGGAAAATCAACAATTATTTAAACTAGCTTTCTTCATTTTCGAGCTCTTCTGAAGCCAACTCTTCAACTGTTTCATTGAATTCTTCCTTGAACTCAACAAACTTTTCACCCGTTGCAGGACCATTAAACCCCGTATGGATTTTTCGCACCTCTCCAGTTTTATCAATATAAATGGTTGTTGGGTACGAAAGAATATGGTTCAGCATTGGAAGCTTTTCATTGGCCTTTTGTTTGTTCGAAGTTCCATATTGGGCCAATAGTATAGGGTAAGGCACATCTTCGCGTTCTTTAAGTCTTCTTATACCCTCAAAAGCTTTTTCCTCGGTCTTTGCATATTCGAAAGCCAAGCCAACAAACTGCAGGTCCAAATCGGGATTGTTTTTTAGAAAATCCACATAAAAGCGTGTTTCATCCAAACAATTGGTACACCACGTACCCATAATCTGCACAAGCACAGGTTTACCCTGGAACATGGGGTCGTCCAAATCCACCATTTTACCCTCTGCATCCGGGAAAGCAAAATCAAATTTATCATACCCTTCCCTCAAAAAAGTGAGTTCATTGGAATCCGGAAGCTTAAACGCTTCGTTTCTTGCCCCCATAAATTCCTGAACCGTATGATTTCCTGAATAAAATTTACCATTCAAAGTGCTATCCGTTACATGGGCCAAAAACAGGAATACATGGGAACCATCAAATGCAGAAAGCTTCATGCTATCCCCAGTGACCACACCATCTAAATAACGATAATCGCCTGTTTTGGTTCTAAATGTACCTTTGACTTTATTCCCGCTTTGCATAAAAATTCCCTTGGCCGGATATTCATCTTCGGTATTTACCTTGAAATAGGTTTCCCAAATACCCGAAATGTTCACTGCTGCATCCTCTTTTACCTCAAAGCGATCGCTTGTTCCGTGCTTGGCCCTAAAAGGAACCCTACGTTCTTTACTTTCTTCTATAAATTCACCTGTAATTTGGTCAGATGTATATGTCCCAGATATATGGCCTTCAAAAATGGGCATGCGAATATTTATGGAATCCCCGTTAAACGTGAACTCATCAATAGTGACCACTTCCTCTGCATTATAGGCTTTCATTTCGTACTCGCCATCTTCATTTTTTGAAAGTGTAAACTCAAAAGGTAACTGCTGAGATTCGGAAACCTCTATTTTAGCCAACCAATCACCAGTCATTAATTGGGGTGTTTCTTCTTTTTTACAAGATGCGAGTAGAACCAAAAGTCCTAAAATAGCTATCCTTAGGTTGCTCATAAAATGAAAGATTTAACCTAAATGTAGGAAATACATTTTAAAACAAACCTCTCCTTACGGTTTATGGTTGTTATTATCGTTGAATCTGTTCCCCTATTGTTATATATTTGTCCCCTCTAAAAATGGGGTATGAAGATTTCTTACAACTGGTTGAAGCAATTTTTGCAAATTGATTGGGATGCTCAAAAAACAGGTGAACTTTTAACGGATTTAGGTCTGGAAGTTGAGGGCATATCAGAATTTGAATCAGTTAAAGGTGGTTTAAAGGGCATTGTCGTCGGACACGTGCTTACATGCGAAAAACACCCGAACGCCGATAGACTTAAACTAACTACAGTAGATGTGGGCCAAGAAGCCCCTGTACAAATTGTTTGTGGTGCTCCCAATGTAGCTGCAGGACAGAAAGTACCTGTTGCCACAGTAGGCACTACACTCTACACCAAAGAAGGTGAAGCCTGGGTGATCAAAAAAGGTAAAATTCGCGGAGAAGTAAGCCAAGGAATGATCTGCGCCGAGGATGAAATCGGAGTTGGTGAAAGCCACGATGGCATTATGGTACTTAATGAGGAATTGGTTCCCGGCACGCCTTGCTCCAAAGTTTTTGAAATTGAAAACGACGAGGTTTTTGAAATAGGCCTCACCCCTAACCGAGCCGATGCAATGAGTCACTTTGGTGTGGCTCGTGATCTTAAGGCCGGTTTGGAACAAAAAGAAATCCAGAAGGAACTGGTAACTCCCTCGGTAAGTAATTTTTCCATTGACAATCGTTCACTAAAAGTGGACGTTGAGGTGTTGGAAAGTGATCTTGCACCAAGATATTGCGGTGTTACAATCAATAATCTAGTGGTTCAAGATTCTCCAGATTGGTTAAAAAACAGGTTAAAGGCCATTGGTTTGGCCCCGATAAACAATATTGTAGATGTTACTAATTATGTGCTTCACGAATTGGGCCAGCCATTGCATGCTTTTGATGCATCCAAAATAAAAGGCAGTAAAGTTGAAGTGAAAACACTCCCGGCAGGAACCAAGTTTACCACATTGGACGATGTGGAGCGTGAACTGCACGAAGATGACCTCATGATCTGTGATGAAGAAAAACCCATGTGTATTGCAGGGGTTTTTGGTGGAATTCACTCAGGCGTTACGGAGCATACTACATCCATTTTCTTGGAAAGTGCCTATTTTGACCCCGTTTCCATAAGAAAAACGGCAAAAAGACACGGATTGAACACCGATGCTTCTTTTAGATTTGAAAGGGGTATCGATATCAATATGACAAAATATGCCTTAAAAAGGGCAGCGCTTTTGATTAGGGAAATCGCAGGGGGCTATATTACATCCGAAATAGCCGACCTTTTCCCTAAAAAGCCTCAAGAGAGACAGGTGTTCCTGACCTTTAACAAAATCAATTCCTTGATTGGGCAGGAAATACCGCAGGACACCATCAAATCCATTCTTTCGTCTTTGGAAATCCGAATCAACAACGTCACAGAATCCGGTCTTGGATTAACTATTCCCACATATAGGGTAGATGTTACAAGAGAGGTTGACGTCATCGAGGAAATTTTAAGGGTATTTGGCTATAACAATATTGATTTCAAGGAAAAGCTGAACGCTTCCATTGCGAAAACATCACGATTCGAGAACTACAGGATTCAAGATGTGATTGGAAGCATGCTTGCCTCCAAGGGTTTCTATGAGATTATGACCAATAGTTTGATTTCCTCCGACATCACTTCAGATGATGATAAGGCTGTTCAAATGCTGAATCCTTTGAGTTCCGATTTATCGGTACTACGGACCTCCATGCTTCATTCTGGTCTGCAGACAGTAAGCTACAATCACAATAGACAAAAAACCGACCTTAAATTATTCGAGTTTGGGAAAACCTACCACAAAGTGGACGGAAAGCATCAGGAAAATCAGCATTTGGCTATTTTCATCTCAGGTGACCGCAAACAGAATAGCTGGGCCATTGCCTCCAAAAAATCGGAATTTTTCTATTTGAAAGGTATTGTTGATAATGTTTTTGAACGCTTGGGGCTTCAAGACATTGATACAAAGCCATTATCGGAATCAGAATTTGCCGAAGGAATTTCCTATGTAAAAAACAATAAGACTTTGGTATCCCTTGGCCTTGTGGGTAAAGCTGCGATTAAAAGATTCGATATAAAACAAGAGGTGTTTTATGCCGATCTCAACTGGGATGCTATTTTGGAATCCGTGAACACACAAAATGTGGCTTTCAAGGAAATTCCAAAGTTCCCGGAAGTAACCAGGGATTTTGCTTTGTTATTGGATGATAGTATTTCTTTCCAAAAAGTGTATGACATTGCATGGAAAACAGAGAAAAAATTACTCAAAAAGGTTAATCTGTTCGACGTGTATACTGGTAAAAACCTCCCTGATGGGAAAAAATCCTATGCGGTTAGCTTTACCTTAATGGACGAAAAGAAAACCTTGACGGACAAACAAATCGACAAAATCATGGGCAAATTATTGGCCCAGTATCAAAAGGAATTGGGAGCGGAACTTCGCTAATTACATCTGGGTAGGTAGGATAACACTGTCTATTTCGTGAACCACCCCTTCATTTTCCAAATTAAGATCGGCCGTTGTTATTCTAGCCTTGTTTCCAACAGGGTCGGTGAGCACAATGTCGTACCCATCCAAATGTGCAGTTAATTTTTTGCCTTGTACAGTGGTGAAACGAGCAATTCCATTCCCCCTACCTATTGCACGAAGCATGCGCGAGGCTGTTAATTGACCAGCTACAATATGATAGGTCAACAAGGATTTTAGTTCGCTTTTGTCTTCTGCATTGATCAGCTCTGCTATCTTGTTGTTCGAAAATTTCTCAAAAGCTGCATCGGAAGGTGCAAAAATGGTAAATGGACCTGATTTTTTGAGCAATGCACCCAACTCTGTCGCATTTACTGCACTTAATAGAATTTTATGGTTATCCAGTTTGCTGGTGTAAGAAAGCGCATTGGAGGTGCTTTGGGCAGTAATACAAATTGAAAAAGTAAGAAAAAGGCCAAGTAAAAATTTGGTTGTGGGGGTATTCATGGGGTTGATTAAAATTTTAAGACTTGTTCTTTAATATTTCAAAAATACGATTAACTGCTAAAAAGCTCGATAAGATACACTTTTTTCACTGACATCCTTTCATTTTAAATCGCTTGAATATCTATTTAACAAAAACTTAACATTGTGTTTTTATGACAAATGTCAGTATCGAAAATTCAAATCCTTAAATTTGAGAAGATTACTAAAAAATAGCATGATTTTGAAAGGAACAAACATTGAACACAAACTTCAAAACATT
>NZ_CAMYIC010000047.1 GCF_947258355.1 uncultured Allomuricauda sp. | reverse complement strand
CTATCAACAAAAGGTTAAAATCTTATTGAAAACAGGGGTGCAATTTTTTAGTAGCTTTGTGCTTGTCCCAATATAACGGGAAAACAAACAATTTCTTTCAAAAATACGGTATGTTTCTCGAAAACACAGTCAACCACAAAGAACAGTTTGGATGGATCGAAGTGATTTGCGGCTCCATGTTTTCCGGAAAGACCGAAGAGCTCATCCGAAGACTTAAGCGGGCACAATTTGCAAAACAAAAAGTGGAAATATTCAAACCCATCGTGGATACTCGGTACCACGAAGAAATGGTGGTCTCCCACGACTCCAACGAAATCCGGTCCACACCCGTTCCTGCTGCGGCCAATATTCGGCTTTTGGCGGACGACTGCGATGTAATCGGTATTGACGAGGCACAGTTCTTTGATGATGAAATTGTGACCGTTTGCAATGATTTGGCAAACAGGGGAGTTCGTGTGGTAGTCGCTGGACTGGACATGGATTTTAAGGGAAACCCCTTTGGCCCTATGCCCTCTTTAATGGCGACTGCGGAATATGTGACCAAAGTACATGCTGTATGTACACGCACAGGAAATTTGGCCAACTACAGTTTTAGAAAATCCCTTAACGACAATTTAGTACTGCTTGGCGAAACAGAGGAATATGAACCTTTGAGCAGGGCGGCTTTTTATAAGGCCATGTTGCGCGAAAAAATAAAGGGCATGGAGGTAGACTCCGAAGAAGTGAACTCCAAAAAAGAAAAATCCAATGAGTAAGGTCGGGGAAACAACTTTGGTCTTGGACCTAACGGCCTTAGAGCACAATTACCAATACTTGCAATCCAAAATAAAACCTGAAACCAGATTTTTAGGCGTGGTAAAAGCTTTTGCCTACGGAAGCGACATGGTAACCGTTGCCCAAAAACTTGAGCAATTGGGTGCTGATTATTTGGCCGTTGCCTATGTCAGCGAAGGTGTTTTGTTGCGTGAAGCAGGTATTCAACTTCCTATTTTGGTATTGCATCCCCTAGCTTCCAATTTTGATGATTTGATCGCGAACCATTTGGAGCCCAGCATATATTCCAGAAATATCCTGAACCAATTTCTGGAAGCGGCCAAAGCTCAAAAACAAACCGATTACCCGATTCATATCAAATTCAATACGGGTCTGAACCGTTTGGGCTTTTCGGATACCGATGTAGATTTCATCGCAGAGGCAACCAAGCGTAGCGAATGCATTAAAATAGTTTCCGTTTTTTCGCATTTGGCAGCATCCGAAGATAAAAACGAGCGAAATTTTAGCCTGAATCAAATCAAGTCCTTCGAAAATTTGAGCAAAACCCTCATGGATAGGTTGGGCTATGCTCCCATGCGACACATGTTGAATACTTCAGGCATCATCAACTACCCAGAAGCTCAATTTGAAATGGTGCGGAGCGGAATAGGGATTTATGGCTATGGGAATCAAGCAGAAATAGATGCTCAATTACAACCTATTGCCACCCTTAAGACCATTATTTCACAAATCCATCAAATCAATGCCAACGAGTCTGTGGGATACAATCGTGCTTTTACATCCAACCGGCCCATAAAAAGTGCCACCCTCCCCATAGGACACGCTGATGGCATAGGCAGACAATATGGAAAAGGCAAAGGATTTGTGACCATCAACAATAAAAAAGCACCGATTCTTGGCAATGTATGTATGGATATGATCATGGTGGACGTCACCGAAATTGATTGTAAAGAAGGTGATGAAGCCATTGTTTTTGGGCCAGAAAAATCAGCTGAAAAATTTGCTTCCACTGCCAACACCATTTCTTACGAAATCCTAACAGCCATTTCGCAGCGGGTAAAAAGGGAGGTGAAAAACAAATGAATTTCTCCATTAATTAAGCGACCAAACCACTTTTTTGCTTAATTTGTCTTTTATTAACCAATACTCAACTATAAAAATGGGATTCTTAAAAGAGTTTAAAGATTTTGCCATGAAAGGAAATCTGGTGGATATCGCCGTAGGTTTCGTCATGGGTGCCGCTTTTAAAGAAGTGGTGTCATCGTTCACGGGAGGCATAGTTTCCCCCTTGATCGGATTATTGTTCAATGCAGATTTCAACGATTTGAAATATGTGATCACCGAAGGAGCTCCTAATGATGCAGGAGAGATTGTTGGTGAAATAGCTGTGCTTTATGGTGCTTTCCTCACCAATGTCATCGATTTCATCATTGTAGCTTTCGTTATGTTCCTCATTGTAAAAGGAGTGAACAAAATGAAGAAAAAAGAGGAGCCTGCACCAGAACCTCCAAAGGGTCCGACCCAAGAGGAACTGTTGGCGGAAATTCGAGATTTGTTGAAAAAATAAAAATCGTTGGTGCTGTTTACAGTGCCTCCGCTACATCACAATAACCCTTAAAACCACCAACATGTTTCGCTAACATGTTGGTGGTTGTTTTATTTATAACATTTTGTTATTTTTTATTGATTGATGCTAAAAAAGCTTGTTTAACTCGTTGACTGGACTACCTTTGCGGCAAGAAATAATTTTACAATGAAAGTAGCAGTTGTTGGTGCCACCGGAATGGTAGGCGAAGTGATGTTGAAAGTATTGGAAGAGCGTAACTTCCCTATTTCAGAATTGTTGTTGGTTGCCTCGGAGCGTTCCGTGGGCAAAAAACTCATGTATAAAAACCAAGAACATACCGTAATCGGTTTGGCAGATGCTGTAGCCGCTCAACCCGATATTGCCATCTTCTCGGCAGGTGGTGACACCTCTTTGGAATGGGCGCCCAAATTTGCCGAAGTCGGTACTACGGTAATCGACAACTCCTCTGCCTGGCGTATGGACCCGACCAAAAAATTGGTAGTGCCCGAAATCAACGCTAATGAGTTGACATCTGAAGACAAAATTATAGCCAACCCGAACTGCTCCACCATTCAGATGGTGCTGGCTTTGGACCCTTTACACAGAAAATATCAAATGAAACGTGTGGTGGTTTCAACCTACCAATCCGTTTCTGGCACCGGAGTAAAGGCTGTTGAGCAAATGGAGAACGAAGCAGCTGGTATAGAGGGTGAAATGGCGTATCCCTATCCCATCAATCGTAATGCATTACCACATTGCGATGTGTTTTTGGAAAATGGATACACCAAAGAAGAAATGAAATTGGCTCGTGAGCCTCAAAAAATATTGGACGACCGTACGTTTTCAGTAACCGCCACTGCAGTACGTATTCCCACCGCTGGCGGACACTCGGAATCTGTGAACGTGGAGTTCCACAACGATTTTGATTTGGCGGAAGTAAGGCAACTACTAAGCGAAACTCCCGGAATCGTGGTACAGGACAATCCAGAAACCAACACCTACCCCATGCCAGTATTTGCCAATGGCAAGGACGATGTTTTTGTAGGGAGAATTCGGAGGGACGAAACCCAACCCAATACATTGAACATGTGGATCGTGGCGGACAACCTAAGAAAAGGCGCCGCTACCAATGCCGTACAGATTGCGGAGTATTTGGTGGAAAACAACTTGGTTTCAAATACTTCTGAAGCTGTTTCATAGAAACGTATTACCCATTTTAAATAAAAAAGGGGCCAACCGGCCCCTCTTCTTTTTATAGTGATAGTGTTAGTTTACCCCTATGGTATCAGCAGTTCCATCCGGATCACCGCTTACGGTTCCTCCATTGCTAATGTTACCTAAAAGCAACAGACCACATGCATGTGGAGAAGCCATGGAAGTTCCACTGATTGTGTTGTATCCTCCTGGCCATGTAGATTTAATGGCTACACCGGGCTCACAATAATCAACTGGAGGGTTTCCGTAATTCGAGAACGAAGCCCAAATATCTCCTTCCGACATAGCAGAAATAGTGTAAATGTTATTTCCATTTGCTGAGGCTGGCGAAGACCCATTCGCATCGGAGCTTTCATTACCTGCCGCAATGGCAAATTTCACCACGGAAGAAGCATTGATTACCGCATCGTTAACTGCTTGGGAAAATCCACCACCCAAACTCATATTGGCAACATCGCCATTGGAAGCATTCGCGGCAACAAAATCGATTCCCGCAATAACACCGGAATATGATCCACTACCTCTACGGTCCAATACTTTAACAGGGATAACCGTGGCACCTGCAGCGACTCCTACAACGCCAATTTCGTTGTCAATAGCTGCGACCGTTCCGGCAACATGGGTTCCATGACCATTTTTATCCACAGATAAATCAGAATCTGGGCCATTGGTAAACGCATTAAATCCACGGCTGGCATCCACATTCAAATCTTCGTGAGTGGACTCAATACCTGAATCGATAATCCAAGCCACATTATTACCTGTGTAGGAAGTTCCACCATTTACCCTAGCAATTCCCCAAGGGGTTTCCTGGGCTGTGGAGCCTCCTCCACCGCCTCCTCCACCTGGGCCTTTTCCAGGAGGTGGCGCCAAGGTGAACATTTGGTCTTTTTCTATGTAGGCTATACGATTATCTCCAGAAAGCTTAGCGGCATCCGAAGAGCTCATACGGGCAGATACACCCATTAAGGTTTTGCTATACACATGGTCAATTACATCTCCTTTCATTTGAAGCGTTCCCAAAACTTCCGTTGCCAATTGTTTTACAGCTCCTTTGGCTGATTTATAATCGTTCCCGAACTTGGCACCAACGTCACCGGTAACCTTTTGGTCAAAGACAATGATATACGAACCATCGATTTCGTAACTGCCTTGATTGAAAATCACCGATTCCTCCAATTCAGGAACCGCAATTGAATTTTCAAGGTTTTCGATTTCAGTTTGACTCTCATCCGAACAGGAGAATAAAATCAACCCAGTACTGGCCACAAGTGCCATACTTTTTAAAAGAGGTTTTTTCATAATTCTATTAGTTTTTAGTTTTAATCCGGATGAATGTAATACTTTTCTTCACAAAAAAATGTTATTTAGTTAATTTTTCTTAACACACTGTTAACTTTTTCGACGAAACACATCTGCCAAGTAGTTATGGAGTTTTCATTACGGTATGTACAGGAACCTTAAAAAAGGAATGGAACTTTCAAAGCGGCATGGCCATTTTCAAAAAAATCGTTAAAGCCCATATCGTAGTCTTTAATATCATTCCATTTGTGGTATTTTTATCCGAATCAATCCGAGAAAACATGAAAAACATAAGTCTGTTGGCTGCCGTAGTTTTATTTGCAGCCTGCCAGGAAAACACTAAACAAAGAGAACCTATTACTGTGAACTACCCCACTACCAAAAAAGTTGACACCGTAGATAATTATTTTGGAAACGAGGTCCCGGACCCTTACCGCTGGTTGGAGGACGACCGTAGTGAGGAGACCGAAGCTTGGGTAAAAGAGCAAAATGCGGTCACTTTTGGTTATTTGGACAAAATTCCTTTTCGAGAAGATCTAAAAAATCGATTGGAAAAACTTTGGAACTACGAAAAAGTAGGCTCCCCTTTTAAAGAAGGCGATTACACCTATTACTACAAAAACAATGGGCTACAAAACCAGTATGTGGTTTACCGTAAAAAAGATGATGGTGAAGAAGAGGTGTTTTTGGACCCCAATACTTTCTCTGAGGACGGCACCACATCATTGATGGGCTTAAGCTTTACCAAGGACGGTTCCAAAGCGGCCTATCTAATTTCCGAAGGTGGCAGTGATTGGCGCAAGGGCATAGTCATCGATGCCGAATCCAAAGAAATTGTGGAGGACACCTTGGTGGACATCAAATTCAGTGGCATCTCTTGGAAAGGAAACGATGGTTTCTTCTATTCCAGCTACGATAAACCTGAGGGAAGCGAACTTTCCGCAAAAACAGATCAGCACAAACTGTACTATCATAAATTGGGAACGCCCCAATCCGAGGACAAGATCATCTTTGGTGGAACTCCCGAAGAAAAACACCGCTACGTAGGTGGTTCCGTATCGGAAGACCAGAAGTATCTTTTTATATCCGCTTCGATTTCCACATCGGGCAACAAATTGTTTATGATGGACCTTTCCCAAGACAATCCTGAGTTGGTAACCATATTGGACGATACTGATTCCGACACCTACGTTATCGACAATGAAGGCTCTACCTTATACATGGTCACCAACCGCGAAGCTCCTAACAAAAAAGTCGTGGTCGTGGATGCAGCCAACCCATCTCCAGATAATTGGAAAGATTTAATTCCAGAGACCGAAAATGTATTGACCGCGGGAACAGGTGGCGGCTATTTCTTTACCGAATACATGGTGGATGCCATTTCCAAAGTGCTTCAATATGATTATGAAGGTAACCTGGTCCGCGAAGTCGAACTGCCTGGCGTGGGAAGCGCTGGAGGTTTCGGTGGTAAAAAAGAAGACAAGGAATTCTACTTTTCCTTTACCAATTACAACACACCCGGTTCGTTGTACAAATACAATGTAGAAACTGGTGAGTACGAGCAATACTGGAAGCCTCAAATTGATTTCAATCCTGATGATTACGAATCAGAACAGGTGTTCTATAACTCAAAAGATGGTACTAAAGTACCAATGATCATCACCTATAAAAAAGGAACCGAGCTCAACGGTAAAAATCCGACCATTCTTTATGGATATGGAGGGTTCAATATTAGTTTAACACCTTCTTTCAGCATCGTAAATGCCGTTTGGATGGAGCAAGGCGGTGTGTATGCAGTTCCCAATCTTAGAGGGGGTGGCGAATATGGTAAAAAATGGCACATTACTGGCACCAAGCTTCAAAAACAGAACGTATTTGATGACTTTATCGCTGCTGCTGAATACCTGATTGACAACAAATACACCTCCAAAGAGTATCTCGCCATCCGAGGTGGTTCCAACGGAGGTTTGTTGGTGGGTGCCACCATGACCCAGCGTCCCGACTTGATGCAAGTGGCCTTGCCCGCCGTAGGGGTAATGGATATGCTACGCTACCACACGTTTACCGCTGGAGCAGGTTGGGCATACGATTATGGAACTTCCGAAGACAGTGAGGAAATGTTCAACTACATAAAAGGGTATTCGCCGGTACACAATGTAAAAGAAGGTACGGCCTACCCAGCAACTTTGGTAACCACAGGGGATCATGATGACCGTGTGGTTCCTGCCCACAGTTTTAAATTTGCAGCGGAACTACAAGAGAAACAGGCTGGTGAACAACCCACGTTGATCCGAATCGAGACCAACGCAGGCCATGGTGCGGGGACACCTGTTACCAAAACCATAGAGCAATATGCTGATATTTTTGGGTTTACTTTTTATAATATGGGTTATGATAAGTTGCCCAACCAAGCAGTGATCAAGGAATTTAAAGATTAAACATAAAAAGGGCCACTAAAATCAGTGGCCCTTCTTTTCCATGCTAAAAGTTCACGTAGATTCTTTCGGTTACCAAGATCAGACCATTTTAAAGGACATTTCTTTTGAAGTGGCTCCAGGGGAGCACGTGGCCTTGATGGGGGAAAGTGGTTCTGGAAAAAGCACCTTGCTCAAAATCATCTACGGACTGCTTCATGTGGAGGAGGGCTCCATTTTTTGGGGTGACGTTGAAGCCCTTGGACCTAATTATAATCTAGTTCCAGGTGAGCCCTACATGAAATATTTGGCGCAGGATTTCGATTTGATGCCTTTCATTTCCGTGGAGGAAAACATCGGTCAGTTTCTTTCCGTGTTCGAGCGCGAAACGCATGAAGAACGGATCAACGAACTGCTGGAGTTGATTGAAATGAAATCGTCTGCGAAAACCAAAGTGAAGTACCTCAGTGGCGGTCAACAGCAAAGAGTAGCACTGGCACGTGTTTTGGCACAGGAACCGGAAATTTTACTTTTAGACGAACCCTTTGGCCATATCGACAACTTTAAGCGCAATTCCCTTCGCAGAAACCTATTTTTATATTTAAAGAAACAGGGCATTACCGTACTTACAGCAAGCCACGACCCCAGCGATGTGCTACCTTTTGCAGAACGCACCCTGATTTTAGAACAAGGACAGATCATCGCCAACCAGAACACACAAGAGCTCTACAGCAATCCCCCCGATTACTACACCGCTTCGTTGTTCGGACAGGTGAACAAGGTTCCCATGAAACTTTTAAAATCCTATTCCGAGATTGATAGGTCCGTTTTGGTATATCCGCATGAATTCAAGTTTTCTGATTCTTCAGGGCTTAAAGTTGAAGTGACCCGTTCATTTTTTAAAGGAAGCCATCACCTAAATGAAGGTATTGCAGAAGACGGAACCACCATTTTTTTCAATTCTGATAAAAAGCAGGAAAAAGGAACCACCATTTTTCTTAATGTATCTTTGAATACCATCAACAAGAGGCTACAGGTTGGACAAAAAGCAGATACATAGGGAACTTCAGTTCAAGGCCATGCGCAGCAGCGGGGCTGGAGGCCAGCACGTAAACAAGGTTTCCTCTAAAGTGGAGCTCACTTTTAACGTTGCTTCCTCCGGAGGGCTCTCGGAAAGGGAAAAACAACGGATACTCCTTAAACTACGATCTCGATTGACCAATGATGGCGCTTTAGTGCTTCAATGTGATGAAGCTAGAAGTCAGCACCGAAACAAGGACCTCGTGGTCAAGCGATTCTTTGAGATGATCAAAAAAGCGGTTGCCATTCCCAAAAAGCGAAAACCCACAAAGCCCTCAAAAGCATCCAAGGAAAAACGGTTGAAATCCAAAAAAATCACTGCTGAGAAAAAAGCCTCCCGCAAAAAACCGGATTTGGGTAAATAAGAATTTGACGATTTTCTATATCCTAGAATATAAACCCCTTAAAAAATCATCTTTCACAGCAATTACCGCCAATTGGATTTAATATCCTCAACTCAAATGCTTAATTTTCAGTCAAACTATAACTAATTCAAAAAAATGATTTCTAAAACTGCAAAAATCAAAACATTGCTGCTCACCGCGGTAATGTCTTTGTCTTGCGCTGCGTTTTCCGTAGCACAAAATGTCCCCTCCCCCGAGGACGTATACGGATTTAAGGTGGGAGCCGATTACAAATTGGCCGATTATTCCCAGATAGAAGACTATTTATCGCAATTGGATGCTGCTTCCGATAGGGTTAAAAAAATTGAGATTGGAGAAACCGTATTGGGTCGCAAAATGTACCTTTTGTTCATCTCCACAGAAGAAAACTTAGCTCAACTGGACAAGTGGAAAGATATTAGTACAAAACTTGCCCGCGTTCAAGTAGATGATGAAGAAGCCGTTAAACTTTCCGAAGAAGGAAAGGCCATTGTTTGGGTAGACGGTGGTATGCACTCCACAGAGCTGGCACATGGGCAAATGACTTCGGAATTGGCCTATACCTTGGCGACATCCGAAACAGCAGAAATGCAAAAAATCAGGGAAAACGTGATTACACTTTTAATGCCGGTAATGAATCCTGATGGTCTCGATATTGTTGTGGACTGGTACCGAAAAAACCTGGGGACTCCTTACGAGACTTCACGTCCTCCGATTCTTTACCACTATTATATGGGCCACGACAACAATAGGGACTGGTTTATGAACATAATGCCAGAGACCTACAATGTCACCAAAATATTGTATAACGAATGGTACCCGCAGATTGTTTACAATCACCACCAGTCGTCTCCGTCCTGGACCAAAATTTCACTACCACCATATGCCGACCCTGTGAACCCGAAAATTCATCCCGCCATTACTGCAGGCGTTAGTGAAGTAGGTTCCGCCATGACCAAGCGTTTTTCCCTTGAAAATATGCCCGGAGCCATTGCCGATAACTTTTATACCATGTTCTGGAACGGTGGTGGACGTACCGTGCCTTATTACCACAACATGATCGGTATTTTAACAGAAACTGGACATACCACACCTACCCCAAGGTATTATGATCCAGAAAAACTCCCGAAAACAGTCGCAGGTGGTACTCCAACAGATGGCACCGATATTATGTACCCAGACCCATGGAAAGGCGGGGAATCTCATTTTAGGGACGCCGTAGATTATATGTTGACCGCCACTTGGGCCACTTTGGACCTGGCTGCCGACCGTAAGAGCAATTACCTTCACAACATTTATAAAATGGGTAAGTCTGCTGTGGAAAAGGGGAAGACCGAAGACTTGTTCGCCTACATCATCAGCAAGGAACAATGGGATTCCTTTGAGGCGGTGAACTTGATAAACGTATTGCTGCAAGGAGGTATCGAAATTGAAAAAGCGACGAGAGACTTTACCGTCAACGGCAAAGAATACGAAAAGGGTTCCTATGTAATCTATACAGCACAGGCTTTTAGACCTTACTTGTTGGACCTTATGGAAAAACAAAACTACCCAACACGTTTCCAATATCCAGGTGGTCCTCCGGACACACCATACGATTTGGCAGGGTGGACATTGCCAATGCAAATGGGCATTGATGTGGATAGAATTGCAGAATCGTTCAGCGCACAGACCGAAAAAGTTACAGGCCTTGTAAACCATTACGAAGGTGAAGTGAACAGAAATGGTTCTTTTGGTTATGCGCTCAGCGTGAACACCAATGCTTCCGTAGTGGCCACCAATAAAATTCTGAAAGCTGGTGGAACCGCATACAAAAGCATGACTGAATTCAAAGCCGGAAAAGTTACCCTACCAGCCGGTTCTTTCATTGTCTCCGGAGATAAGGAAATGATGGAATCTTTAGCAGACGAATACGGTCTGGAATTCACAGGTTTGGCTGCAAAGCCAGAAGTGCAACTGAAAAAACTCCACCTTCCCAAAGTGGGATTGTACAAATCTTGGGTAGCCAATATGGATGAAGGATGGACCCGTTTTGTAATGGACGAATATGAATTTGATATGGATACACTGCACGATGCCGACATCAAGACCAAGGATTTGTCCCAGTATGATGCGATCATCATCCCTTCTCAAAGGCCAAGTTCCATTTTACATGGACACAATAATTTGAGTATGCCAGAAAAGTTTACGGGCGGTATTGGCTTAAAAGGCTCGCTGGCATTGAGTGATTACGTGGAAGAAGGAGGAACATTGATTGCTTTTGATGCGGCGAGTGATTTTGTAATTGAGCAATTTGGCTTGCCATTACGAGATGCCGTGGAAGGTGTTAGCAGCAACAACTTTTTTATTCCAGGTTCATTGATCAAAACAGGAATAGACACAAGTCACCCGCTAGCTTTTGGTATGAAGGATACGGTTGCGGTTTCCTTTAACCGAAGCAGGGCTTTCCGAATTGACAAACAAAGAAAGTCTGGTGAAGGAGGTACGGAAGAAATTGCAGATGCACCAACACCTGAAGTCGAAGTGATTGCCACTTATGCTGCGAAAGATCTTTTGATGAGCGGTTGGGCCATGGGAGAAGATAGATACATTGCCAATAAGCCCGCCATGGTGAAAGCCAAATACGGAAAAGGCTCTGCCATCTTGTTTGCGTTCCGTCCTCAATTTAGGGCGCAACCCCGTGGTACTTATAAATTGATTTTTAATGCGATTTACGATGGTGCTTCGGAATAGAAGTACAGCTTAGTGTATAAAAAAAGCCGCATCAAGTTGATGCGGCTTTTTTATGGAATTCTTTCTGTCTCGATCTACCTAAACAAAATCGCCACCGCACCGATAGCGGTAACGATCAAAATAAAACGTTTGTAATTTTTTTCGTTGATCTTCTTTACCAAAAAGACACCCAGAATCAGTCCAACACCAATGGCCGGCAATAATCGCAAATTAACCAGAAGACTATCCGCCGAAATTGTTTTCCAAACAAAAACATGGAAGGGCAGCTTAAATAAATTGGTGATAAAAAATAACCAAGCTGCGGTCCCTACAAACTCATTCTTGGGCAAACGCATTGCCAAAAAGAAAATATTGGTAAAAGCTCCTGCCAAATTGCCGATCATGGTACATATACCCGCAAATATTCCCATGGAACCAGAAAATAACCAATGAGTCGGTACTTTTTTAGACTTTCTGCGGTCCCACCAGATCAGCATTCCCAGACTGATAAATATAACGACCACCATACCCCATTTAAATTCTTGTTCCGGAAGGTCCTTTCCTATCAAAACCCCAACAAGAATTCCCAAAATCATCCAGGGAAGAAACTTAATGATGTATTTCCATTGTGTATGTCTATTATAATAGACCACCGCAAAAATATCTCCTACGATTAGCAAGGGAATAAAAAGCCCTGTTGATGCCCTTGAGCCAAAAGCCAAAGCCATCAAGGTCACATTAAAAATTGACATGCCTTTTAGCCCAGCCTTGGAAACCCCCATCAAAAAAGCCGCAGTAGCAGCCATGGTCCATGCTGCAACAGAAATGTCTGAGAAAGTTGAAAGAAACATGTGGAGTTTTTAGGTGGGTTCACAAAAGTAACCCAAAAAAACTATCTTTAACTCCAGCCAAACTAAACAAATGAAACTAGAACTTTTAGATTACACCATCATTTTTGGGTTTTTCGCCATAGTCCTTTTCATAGGGATATATGTCTCCAAAAAATCAGGAAAAAACACAGCTGAATACTTTTTATCTGGTCGTAGCATGCCTTGGTGGCTTTTGGGTTTCTCCATGGTTGCCACTACTTTCTCCACCGACACCCCCAATTTAGTAACCGATTTCGTTCGTACCGATGGGGTCTCCGGAAACTGGGGATGGTGGGCATTTTTGCTTACAGGTTTGCTCACCGTATTTGTGTATGCCAAGCTTTGGAGAAAATCCAATGTGGCCACGGATATGGAGTTTTACGATTTAAGATATGGAGGAAAACCCGCCCATTTTCTCCGCGGATTTAGATCGTTGTACTTGGGTGTGGTCTTTAATGTAATGGCCATGTCGGCCGTGACCTTGGCCGCCATAAAAATTGGACAGGTAATGCTAGGACTGGAACCGGTTGAAACTGTGCTACTGGGAGGTACCATTACGGTGATTTTTAGTGCTGTTGGAGGATTTAGAGGTGTGGTATATACCGATTTTCTCTTGTTTTTTGTTGCCATGGGCGGAGCTATCGGGGCTGCAGTCTACTTGGTAAATATGCCCGAAGTGGGTGGATTGGACAATATTTTGGCGAACTCACAAGTACAGGAAAAAATGTCCATCTTGCCCGATTTTTCGGATACCGAAGCTTTGATTGGCTTGTTGATCATACCCTTGGCAGTACAGTGGTGGAGTGCATGGTACCCAGGAGGTGAGCCCGGTGGTGGTGGATATATTGCACAACGTATGTTGGCTGCCAAAAATGAGAACCATGCCATTGGAGCAACGTTTTTCTTCAACATATTACATTATGCACTAAGGCCGTGGCCATGGATTTTGGTAGCCTTGGCCTCCATCGTGGTTTTCCCAGATTTGGAAAGTATTCGACAAGCATTCCCAAATGTGCCCGAGAACATTCTTAAAAACGATTTGGCCTATTCCGCTATGTTGACCAAATTGCCCACAGGCTTATTAGGTTTGGTGATGGCTTCTTTGGGTGCTGCGTATATGTCTACCATTTCGACCCATCTTAACTGGGGCTCATCCTATATTGTAAATGATTTCTACAAACAACAAGTCAATAAAAATGCATCCGAAAAAGAGCTTGTAAATGTGGGAAGGATTTCGACCGTTGTTCTGATGGTACTTAGTAGTTTGTTCGCTTTGGAACTCAACAATGCTACACAGCTTTTCGATATCATCATTATGTTCGGGGCAGGAACGGGTCTCATCTTTTTGTTGAGATGGTTCTGGTGGCGAATCAATGCATGGAGTGAAATTGTGGCCATGTTCTCATCCGGAATAATTTCCATTTTGTTCTGGCAATATGAAGATGTCCTGTTTTTAGCTGATGGAGCGCCGTTTCCTGCATGGAGCAAGTTTCCTTTGGTTGTCCTGATTACCACCATACTCTGGTTGGCAACCACATTCTTGACCAAGCCTGAAGAGAACAAGGTCCTTTACCGATTCTACAAAATCACAAAACCAGGAGGGCCTGGGTGGAAAAAAATTCATGATGAAGCTAGGGCCGAAGGTGTTTCCTTGGAAGACGAAAATGCGAAATGGAGTGTTCCATCGGGTGTTTTGGCCATGATAGTAGGATGTATTTTAGTATATGGCTGCCTTTTTGCTACAGGAAACTGGATTTACGGCAATTATCCATTGGCCATCGGACTCAGTATTCTAGTATTGGTGGCCACATTCGTGCTCTTAAGAATTTGGCGTGGGATGAAAAATGTGTTTTAAGAGGACTCTACCCTCTTAACTCCAGTAGTCTGGAAACATATTTCCCAACCACATCAAACTCTAGGTTTACCTTAGTGCCCTTTTTGTATGTGTGGAAACGAGTGTGTTCGTAAGTGTAGGGAATAATTGCTACGCTAAAGCTTTCTTTTTGGGAGTCCACAACCGTTAAGCTCACCCCATCTACAGTAATGGAACCCTTTTCAATAGTTACATTATTGAGTTTAGGGTCGTATTCAAATGTATAGGACCAACTACCATTTTTCTCTTCAACGGACTTGCACACCGCTGTTTGGTCTACATGTCCCTGAACAATATGACCATCCAATCGGGCACCTAAAACCATGGCTCGTTCCAAATTGATCTCATCACCCAATACCAGATCATCCAGATTGGTTTTGTTCAGGGTCTCTTCAATGGCTGTAACGGTATAATTATTTCCATCCAACGATACAACGGTAAGACATACTCCATTGTGCGAAACACTCTGATCAATTTTCAATTCAGAAGTAATATCCGAAGCAACCGTAATGTGTAGATTGCCTCCCTCCTTTTCCAGCTTTTCAACTTTACCCAAAGTCTCTATGATACCTGTGAACATGTGTCTTATTAATTGACTAGTTTTGTAATGCAAAAGTAGCCATAACGGCATTCATTTTATGAAGGAAAAGCAAAAAATAAAGTTAGGGATTT